>NZ_JBPPND010000186.1:0-3408 GCF_051306395.1 Methyloceanibacter sp. | reverse complement strand
TGCGGCTTTGACCGGTCGAATTTCTCTTTAGCCATGTTGGCTCTCCATTCTTCTCACCAAAAGCTAACTCTTCATCGCCCAACGATTTAGGCGAACTTCGCTTGCACCTCTTCGGCGACCGCCTGGGGCACCTGTGCGTAATGATCGAACTGCATCGTGAACTGGGCGCGGCCCTGGCTCATCGAACGCAACGTGTTCACATAACCGAACATGTTGGCAAGCGGCACCATGGCATTGATCACCGTGGCGTTGCCGCGGGATTCTTGACCCCGCACCTGCCCGCGCCGGCTCGTCAGATCGCCGATGACGCCGCCCACATAATCTTCCGGGGTCACCACCTCGACCTTCATCATCGGCTCGAGCAGCTTCGGCCCGGCCTTGAGCGCGGCCTCCCGGAAAGCAGCACGGGAGGCGATCTCGAACGCCATGACGCTCGAGTCCACATCGTGCGAGGCGCCGTCCAGCAGCGTGCACTTCACATCGAGGATCGGGAAGCCGGCAAGAATGCCCGCGTCGATGACGCTCTTCACGCCCTTCTCGACACCGGGGATGTACTCCTTCGGCACGTTGCCACCGACAACCTTGTTCAGGAACTCGTACCCGGCGCCCTGCTCGTTGGGCTCTACCAGGAGCTTGACGCGGGCGAACTGGCCCGAGCCGCCGGTCTGCTTCTTGTGTGTGTAGTCGATGTCGGCAGTCTTCGACACGGTCTCCCGATACGCCACCTGCGGCGCGCCAACATTGGCTTCCACTTTGAACTCGCGCTTCATGCGGTCGACGATGATGTCGAGATGAAGCTCGCCCATGCCCTTAATGATGGTCTGCCCGGACTCGTGGTCGACCGACACGCGGAAGGACGGATCCTCCTGCGCGAGACGATTGAGCGCCACGCCGAGCTTCTCATGGTCGCTCTTGGTCTTGGGCTCGACGGCAACCTCGATGACGGGCTCGGGAAACTCCATGCGCTCCAGGATCACAGCCTTGTTCGGATCGCACAGCGTGTCGCCGGTGGTGACATCCTTGAGGCCGGCAATGGCGACGATGTCGCCCGCATAGGCTTCCTTGATGTCCTCGCGGTGATTGGAGTGCATGAGCAGCATGCGGCCGATGCGCTCTTTTTTGTCCTTCACCGTGTTGATCAGGCTCGTGCCGGTCTCGACCTTGCCGGAGTAGATGCGGCAGAAGGTGAGCGAACCGACGAACGGATCGTTCATGATCTTAAAGGCAAGCATAGACAGCGGCGCATCGTCCGACGCCGGACGGGCCACCAATTCCTCGGTTTTCACGTCGATCGCCTTGATCGGAGGCACGTCGAGCGGCGACGGCAGATAATCAACCACGGCGTCGAGCAGCGGCTGCACGCCCTTGTTCTTGAACGCGGAGCCGCACAGCACCGGGACGAAGTCGAGATTGCAGGTGCCCTTGCGAATCAGTGCTTTCAGCTTCTCTTCCGGCACCTCTCTGCCCTCGAGATAGGCCTCCATGGCCTCCTCGTCGAGCTCGACCGCCTGCTCAACCAGCTTGTCGCGATACTCCTTGGCGATCTCCTGGAGATCGCCCGGGACATCCTCGTCGTGGAACGTCGCACCGAGCCCCTCGTCGTCCCAAACGACGGCTTTCATACGAAGAAGGTCGACAATGCCCGCGAATTTCGACTCCGCGCCGATCGGCAGCTGGAGCACGAGCGGGTTCGCGCCGAGACGCTCCTTGATCATTTTCACAGACATGAAGAAGTCGGCGCCGATCTTGTCCATCTTGTTGACGAAGATCATGCGCGGCACATGATACTTGTCGGCCTGACGCCACACGGTTTCGGTCTGCGGCTCCACGCCCTGGTTGGCGTCGAGCAGCGCCACCGCACCGTCGAGCACGCGCAAGCTGCGCTCCACCTCGATGGTGAAGTCCACGTGGCCGGGCGTGTCGATGATGTTGATGCGCTTGTCTTTCCAGAAAGCGGTGGTCGCGGCAGAGGTGATGGTGATGCCGCGCTCTTGCTCCTGCTCCATCCAGTCCATGGTCGCAGCGCCATCGTGGACCTCACCGATCTTGTGGCTCTTACCCGTGTAGTAGAGCACCCGCTCGGTGGTCGTGGTCTTGCCGGCGTCGATATGCGCCATGATCCCGATGTTGCGATAGTCCTGGACAGGGGTCGTGCGAGGCATCGTTCGAAATCCTTGAGAGGGTTACCAGCGATAGTGCGAGAAGGCCCGATTGGCCTCCGCCATCCGGTGCGTATCCTCACGCTTCTTCACCGCGGTCCCGCGGTTGTTGACGGCATCAAGCAGCTCACCGGAGAGCCGCTCCACCATCGTGTTCTCGTTGCGGCCGCGCGCCGCGGAAATGATCCAGCGAATGGCCAGCGCCTGGCGGCGGTCCAAACGGACCTCGACCGGCACCTGATAGGTCGCGCCACCGACACGCCGGGAACGAACCTCGAGCGCCGGCATGACGTTCTGCAGCGCCTGATGGAACAACTCGATCGGGTTCTGCTTGACCTTATCTTCCATCTGGTCGAGGGCGCCATAGACGATCCGCTCGGCGGCCGACTTCTTGCCTTCCTTCATGATGGAATTCATGAACTTGGTGAGCACGATGTCCCCGAACTTGGGATCGGGAATGATCTCGCGCTTATCAGCTCTGTGCCGCCTCGACATGTCGCCTAATCCGTTTCCTTAAGACGCAAAAAAACGACCCGACTATTTGGGCCGTTTGGCTCCGTATTTCGATCGCCGCTGCCGGCGGGCATTGACACCTTGGGTGTCGAGCACGCCGCGAATGATGTGATAGCGCACGCCGGGAAGGTCTTTCACACGGCCGCCGCGGATCATCACCACCGAGTGCTCCTGGAGGTTGTGGCCCTCGCCGGGAATGTAACTCGTCACTTCCTGCTGGTTGGTCAGGCGCACGCGCGCGACCTTCCGGAGCGCCGAGTTCGGCTTCTTCGGGGTCGTGGTGTAGACGCGCGTACAGACCCCCCGCTTCTGCGGACAGGCCTGCATGGCCGGCACTTTATTGCGTTTCACCGGTTGCTTGCGCGGCTTCCGGATCAATTGCTGAATCGTGGGCATGGCAGCCTTTACGTCCAATCATTTGGAGGCGCGAACGCCCCATTCACCCGCGGGCCATATGCCCACATCACTAGTGCCGAAGGTGCGAGTGGTCCCGCGTCTTCGGCGCCTCAAGACAGAGGATCTTGGAGGATGGCCCCCAAGATCTTGACCCCGATTTGATCCCGGTTAGTCCAGCAGCGTCTAACCCACGCCCGAAGGCAATCAATTCCGTTGGGCTACCGCCTGCCGAGAAGTCCGCGCGTTTTATCAGGCCGATTCTTCTATCGTCAAGGTAGAAGTGCCGGATTTCGGGGGCCGACCGCCAGTTTTGGGTCTATCTGGCGATCCGGCCCCCGAT
>NZ_JBPPND010000185.1:0-4072 GCF_051306395.1 Methyloceanibacter sp. | reverse complement strand
GCTGCTGCCAGCGGATCGCACTCGACGCGCTGACGCCGAACCGCTCGGCTGCCTGGCGGCACGACATACCCTGGGCAGTGGCATCGACGACCCGGCGGCGAAGATCAGTGGAAAGGGCTTTGGCCATGCATGCTGGCCTCCTTTGCCAGCATGCAGCTTGAATCAGACTCGACGAACCTTGGGAATCCCCAATGATTCAATCAGCCCGGAAAATGCTCTAGTGTGGCAGGACGCGCGAAAAAACGTTCACCACCACGACTCCGCTCACGATAAGGGCCAGCCCGATGAATGCCGGCAGGTCCAGCGGTTCCTTGAACCAAAGCCAGCCGATCGCGGCAATCAAGACAATGCCGAGGCCGGCCCACATGGCGTAGGCGAGGCCTACGGGAATCGTCCGCAGGCTGAGAGCGAGAAGCAGGAGGGACACCGCGTAGGCAAACACGCATACCAAGCTCGGAAGGAGCCGGGTGAAGGAATCGGACGCTTTCAAAGCCGAGGTTCCGATCACCTCGAAGGCGATCGCGAAGGTCAGATAGAGGTAGGGCAAAGCGGTCACAAACGGTCTCCGTGGTTTGAAGAGTCAGGTGAGAGAGCCCAGCTTCACTGCCAAATCAAGCAAAGCCTCATCGCCGCCTTCCCAGGCGACGAAAGAAAGCCCCACGGGCAGGCCCGATGTTCCGTCTATGGGAATCGAGATTTGCGGCAGGCCGGCAAGGCCGGCCAAACACGTGCTCTGCAGGGTCACGGTGCGGAACTCCGCGAAGGACGCGCCGTCGGGGATGTCGCGCTCCGGCGGCAGCGTCGGCGTCGTGGGCAGGACAATGGCCGTGCCCGGCTGCACGATGGTGCGCAGGTGCTCCGCCACCGTGGCCCGGACCTTCCGCGCCGCCTCCACCGCGGCGAAGGTGATGTGGGAGGCGATCTCGAAGCGCTCCTTGATGCCCGGACCGAGCTCCACGTTGTGAGATTGGACGAAGGGCAGCAGCGTGGACTGGATCTCGAAGCCTTGGATGGTGGCGAAAGCCTTGCGCCATGCCTCGATCGTTTCCCCGGCGATGTCCGCCTGCAGGGGCTTTGGGATCACGCCCGCGAGCTTGTCGAGCATTTGCCACAGGGCCTGGTCTTCGCTCGCCTCGGAGTAGTCGACGATGTCCTGGGCAAGCACGAGCCGTTTGATCGGGGCGTCGACGCACGTGCCTTGCAGCAGCACATGGCCGACCTTTCGGAAGAGCTCCGGGTCGCGCGCCAGGAAGCCGATCGTGTCGAAGCTTGGCGCCATGGCGGTCGCGCCGGTGGCGTCGATGCGGCCATGGGTGGGTCGTAGGCCATAGAGCCCACAGAACGACGCCGGCACGCGAATCGAGCCGCCGGTGTCGGAGCCCAGCGCGAAATCGCAGATCGTGGCGGCCACGGCCGCCGCCGAACCGCAAGACGAGCCGCCGGTCACGTAGCGCCCGGCGCGCGGGTTCACCGGTTGGCCGTAGTGTGCGTTGCTGCCGAGCACGCTGTAGAAGAACTCATCGCAGATGGTGATGCCGGTCAACGAGGCACCCGCCTCCAGCAATCGGGTGATAACGGGCGCCGTTGTGCTCGCGGGCGCCGCATGTTCGTAGAAATCCGGATTGCCGTTCGAGACCTTCCGTCCCTCGATCGCGAAAAGATCCTTCACCATGAAGCTGAGCCCTGCAAGTGGACCGCTGTCCGCGCCGGGAAGCGGTTCCTCGAGCGTATGCGGGACCAGCGCATGGACCGGATCGTTACCCGGAACGGCAATCATGAAGGGCTCCTTCGCAAGGGATGCGACGCCAGGAGAGAACGCCATATAAGTGAATTCTTCGCAACGCCTCGAACCCCGCTGGGCCCTTGAGTTCCAAGACCACATCCCCTGCGCACTTGCCGAGAACGGTCTGGGCGCTCGGTTTCACCTCGTTGTTCATGGATGTCTCCTCGGAGCTGATCCATGGGCTGTTGCCGCTGTTTTTGGTGGTCAGCCTGGGCGCCAGCGCCGCGGTGCTCGGCCTGGTAGAGGGCATCGCCGAGGCAGCCGCCCAAATCGCGCGAGTGTTCTCGGGCTGGCTGTCCGACACGCTCCAGCGGCGGAAAGCTCTGGCCGTGGCGGGCTATGGGCTTGCCGCGATCACCAAGCCGCTGTTCCCGATAGCGAGCGCCGTGTGGGTCGTAGCCGCAGCGCGGTTCCTCGACCGTATCGGCAAGGGCGTCCGCGGGGCGCCACGTGACGCGCTTGTCGCCGACGTGACGCCGCCTGCGCAACGGGGCGCGGCGTTCGGCTTGCGGCAGTCGCTCGACACGGTGGGCGCGACGGTCGGTCCGCTGCTCGCGATTGGGCTCATGGTGCTCCTCAACGACGATATCCGCGCCGTGCTGTGGTTCGCGGTCATCCCGGCGGTGATCTCCGTCGTCATCCTCATGGTCTTCGTGAAGGAGCCGGCGGCGACGGCGAAAGAAAAGCGCGTGCCGATCAAGCTGCACGAGGTGGGCGCGCTCGGGCGCTTCTATTGGTTCGTGGTGGCGGCCGGAGCGGTGTTCACGCTTGCCCGGTTCTCGGAGGCCTTCCTCGTCATCCGCGCCTACGACCTCGGGCTGGCTCTGGCGCTCGCGCCTGCGGTGATCGCCGTCATGAGCGTCCTGTTCGCGATCAGTGCCTATCCAGCGGGGCGGCTTCAGGATCGCTTCGGGGCCAAACCGTTGCTGGTCGCGGGGCTGGCTGTGCTGATCGCGGCCGACGTCCTGCTGGCCTTCGGCGAGGGGCTTGCCGCCGTCTTCCTTGGCATCGGCCTATGGGGGCTCCATATGGGGCTTACCCAAGGCGTGCTGTCGGCGCTTGTGGCGGATGCCGCGCCGGCGCGCTTGCGCGGGACGGCCTTTGGGCTGTTCGGCTTGGTCACCGGCCTCGCCACGCTGCTGGCGAGCGTAGCCGCCGGGATTTTGTGGGACGCCGTCTCCCCCGAAGCGACGTTCCTGACCGGCGCGGGGTTTGCCGCCCTGGCGCTGCTTGGCTTCTTGGGCATTCGAGGCCGAAAGCAGGCGGCCTAGGGCTTTCCGGCCGCCTGGGTGCTATAGAGGCGGCAGGTTTTCGGATTCTGGACATGGACGCGAACACTCTCCACTTCCGCAAGATGAACGGGCTCGGCAACGACTTCGTCGTGGTCGATGCGCGGACGGGCACGCTCGCGCTTGGCGCGGACGCGGTGCGCGCCATCGCCGACCGCAAGGAAGGCATAGGCTGCGACCAGCTCATCGTGCTCGAGCCGTCGGAGGCTGCCGATGTGTTCATGCGGATCTGGAACGCCGACGGCGGCGAAGTGGCGGCCTGCGGTAACGCGGCGCGCTGCGTCGCGGCAGTCGTCGCCCAAGAACAGGGACGCGCCGACGTTACCATCGAGACCGAGGATCAGGTGCTCGGCGCGCATGTGGGCGCGGACGGTCAGGTCACCATCGATATGGGCGTGCCGCGCCTTCGCTGGGACGAAATTCCCCTAGCGGAGGAGTTCCACGACACGCGCCGTATCGAGCTCCAGGCGGGACCGATCGATGCACCCGTGCTGCACTCGCCCGCCGTGGTCAATGTGGGCAACCCGCACGCCGTCTTCTTCGTGGAAAAGGCGGACGCCATCGATCTCGGGCCTATCGGGGCCATGCTGGAGCATCATCCGCTGTTCCCGGAGCGCGCAAATATCTCCGTGGTTCAGGTGCTTAGCCCGGATCATATAAAGGTGCGGACCTGGGAACGGGGCGCGGGGCTGACGCAAGCTTGCGGCACCGCCGCCTGCGCCTCGGCCGTTGCGGCCATACGCCGCGAACTCACCGGGCGCACGGTCAAGACAACCCTGCCCGGCGGCGATCTGGTCATCGAGTGGCGCGAGGCGGACGGTCATGTGCTGATGACCGGGCCGTTCGCGCTCGATTTCGAGGGAACGCTCCCGGCGGAACTTTTGACGCCCGCAGGGGTCTGACTCCTTTCGGGATTTCATGCTAGAAGCCGCCAAATGTCCGATCTTGAGATCATCACCTTCGGCTGCAGGCTGAACGCCTACGAATCCGAAGTCATGCG
>NZ_JBPPND010000184.1:0-3013 GCF_051306395.1 Methyloceanibacter sp. | reverse complement strand
GAAAGCGGGCGTTGCCAAAGCGCTATGGTTCGAGCCCACGCTCAGCGCGACCTTTGCGGCGATGGCCGAGCATTACGATACGACGATCCTGCCTACCCGGAGCCGTAGGCCGCGCGACAAAGGAAAGGTCGAGGGCGCAGTGTTGATCGTGGAGCGCTGGATCCTGGCGCGGCTGCGCAATCGGCGCTTCTTCAGTCTGGCAGATCTCAATGCCGCAATCGCGGACTTGCTGGTTGATCTCAATGATCGGCCCATGCGCCATGTCGGCAAATCCCGTCGCGCAATCTTTGACGAGATCGAACGGACGGCATTGGCGGCGTTACCTACGTCGGTGTTCGAATATGCCGAGTGGAAACGCGCCAAGGTCCATCCTGATTATCATGTCGAGGTCGACAAGACCTTTTACTCCGTGCCGCACGGACTGATCGGCCGGCAGGTCGATATCCGCCTGACGCATCGAGTGGTCGAGATCTTCTACGATCATGCGCGGGTCGCCAGCCATATGCGGACATCGCAGCGCCGTGGGCACGTTACCGTGAATGAGCACATGCCCAAGGCGCATCAGCGCTATGCGAATATATCGCCAGCGAGCCTGATCGAGCGCGCCAGGAAAACCGGTCCTAATACCAACCTCCCTTGATGCTGACTCACGTAGGAGATTCCCAAAGAGGAAAATTTCTGAATCTATGGCTGCCGGTTGGAGGGCATTGTCATGGGTGCAGCGATTGGATTGCGGGACGACTTTGATGCGGCCGGCTTGAGACGGCTGGCGCGCGCGACCAGAAGCGCGAACCAGGGTCGTCGGCTGCTGGCCTTGGCGGAAATTTATGGCGGCGGGAGCCGCGGCGACGGGGCGCGTATCGGCGGAGTAACATTGCAGATCGTGCGCGACTGGGTCGTGCGGTTCAATGATCGGGGTTCTGATGGGCTCCTCGACGGCAAGGCACCGGGCAGGCCCCCCTTGTTGAATGATGCCCAGCGCCTGGCCCTTGCAGAGACCGTTGAAAGCGGCCCGATACCGGCGATCCATGGAATTGTCCGCCCATGGAATTGTCCGCCCATGGAATTGTCCGCCATGGAATTGTCCGCCATGGAATTGTCCGCTGGCGACTGATCGATCTGGCGCGGTGGCTCCATGATGAATTTGGGGTGTCCCTGACGGAAAACGACCGTGGGACGGGAGTTGAAGAAGCTGGGCTATGTCAAACTGACGGCGCGGCCGCGCCATCATAGCCAGAACGAATATGCGATGGAGGACTTCAAAAACGGGGCCTTGCCGCCGAACCGGCAAAGATTAGCGCGTCCCCTTCCGCGCGGCACACCGCTAGAGGTCTGGTTCCAGGACGAGGCTCGCATCGGCCAGAAAAACAAAGCTCACCCGCCGCTGGGCCAAGCGCGGCACTCGGCCGTCAGCGCCGAAGGATCAGAGGACGAAATCAGCCTATGTCTTTGGCGCCATCTGCCCCGAACTGGGCAAAGGGTCTGGCCTGATCCTTCCGTTCTGCAATACCCAGACCATGTCACTGCACCTGGCGGAAAATAGCGCTCGCTATCGAGCCGGGTGCCCACGGCGTGCTGCTGATGGATCAGGCCGGATGGCACATGACCTCAAAGCTGGCCACCTCGAAGAACTCTGGTCTTTGAGGGGTAGATTTGATTCACTTCGCCGACGATGCGGTGGAGGTGATGATGGCAGGGCAGGCGGGGTTTTTCGATCTTTCGGACGGTTACGAAGCGCTGAGCGCGGCGGGTGATGCGCTGGAGCGGTTGTTGGCGGTTGTGGACTTGGAGGTTTTCCGTGGGCCGCTGGTTGCAGCGCTCCGACGCAGCCTTCGCGGCAAGGGCGGGCGACCACCATTTGATCGGGTACTCATGTTCAAAATCCTGGTGCTGCAGGCGCTCTACTCGCTGTCGGATGCGGCCAGCGAGTTCCAGATCAGGGACCGGCTGTCGTTCCAGCGGTTCCAGCGGTTCCTGGGGCTGGGGCTCGACGGCACGGTGCCGGACGCGAGGACGGTCTGGCTGTTTCGCGAGCGGCTCGTCTCAGCCAAGGCGATCGGCAAGATCTTCGCTCGCTTCGACGCGGCCCTCAAGGATCGCGGCTATCTCGCCATGGGTGGTCAGATCATCGACGCGACGGTGGTGCCGGCGCCCAAGCAGCGTAACACCGAGGCGGAGAAGACGGCGATCAAGGAAGCGCGTCCCCGAGGACTGGAAGCCCCCGAGGACTGGAAGCCGGCCAAGGCGCGGCAGAAGGACCGCGCCGCCCGCTGGTCGATCAAGTACAGCAAGGCCAAGGTCAGGGAGGGCGCCGATCCCAAAGCAGCCAAGCCGGTTGATCTCGCCATCCCGATGTTCGGCTACAAGAATCATATCGGCATTGACCGGACCCACGGGCTGATCCGCACCTGGGATGCCAGTGCCGCCAACGCCCATGATGGGGCACGGCTGCCCGTCCTGATCAGCAAGGCGAACACGGGGCTCGGGCGTTTGGGCAGACACCGCCTGCCGGTCGAAGAAGAACGAGGCGTTCCTCGCGAGCGGCATGTTCAAGAGCCACATCCACCAGAGGCGCAAGCCGCGGCTGCCGCTGCCCGAGCGGATCGCCAAGACCAACACTCGCAGGTCCAAGATCCGCGCCCAGGTCGAGCCAGGTCGAGCATGTGTTCGCAGGCCAGAAGCATCGGATGGGGCTCGTTGTGCGGACCATCGGCATCGCCCGCGCCACCATCAAGATCGGCATGGCGAACTTGGCCTACAACCTCCAGCGCCTGATCTGGCTCGAGCGGCGAACTGCGCCTGCTTGACGCAAAATCCGCCCCCAACGGAGCCGGCGACACGTATGTCAGCGAAGAATACACCGCCACACCAAACGCCTTGCGGCTCAGCGGGTCACACCCTCGCCATAACGCCCCAATCAAGCGGTTCTTCGAGGGGTCCTGCTGGCCATCTCGTCGCCGGCGCTGCGAAGTCTTCGCGCGGGATGAGGGCATCTACCGTACGAAGCCATCTG
>NZ_JBPPND010000183.1:0-12402 GCF_051306395.1 Methyloceanibacter sp. | reverse complement strand
GCAATCACGACGCCTATGTGCGGCTGCACCCCGACAAGAGCACGCGACACTGGCAGCCTTATATGCGGGCGAACGAAGCCGGCGAAGCGCTGTTCCTGACGCCTGCGACCGGCTTTCCCTTCGTGCGCCGCTTCGGCGATATCGCCATCGTCGCCTTGTCCTCGGCAATTCCCACCATGCCGTTTATCGCCGCGGGGCGGATCGGCAAGACGCAGCGCGAATACTTGGCAAGCGCCCTAGACGCGCTCGGCCGCGAAGGTCTGTTCCGCGTTGTGCTGATCCATCACCCGCCGTTTCCCGGCCAGTCGGGATGGCAACGCGGCTTGCGCGACGCCAAGAAGCTGCGCGAGGTGCTGCGGGAGCATGGCGCCGAACTCGTGCTGCATGGCCACAAGCACGAGCAGACCGTGCGGGAGCTCGACACGGTGAGCGGACCCGTGATCGTCGTCGGCGTGCCGTCCGCCTCCGAAGCGGTGGAAGGCCGCGCACCGGCCGCGCGCTACAACGAGTACAACATCGGACGCGCGGGCAACGGCTGGCGCGTGGACATGGTCGGCCGCGCGGCCGCGAGCAGCGATCAAGTGTGGGAGTGCGAGCGGCGCGTGCTTAGGGAACGCTGAGCCAGACCGCGGCGAACAGCCCCGCGGCGCCGGTCAGCAGGCCGATGATGAAGGCCGACAGCACGACGCCCGTACCGGGGCCGGAGCGCTCCGGCTCCGCGAACAGCTTCTGGCGCGGACCCGGCTCCAAGATCGCCGCTTCCATCCGCTCCCGGCGCACGATCTCCTGCGCCATATAGGCCGTGATGCGGTCCGTCACATCGGCCACATTGCTCGCGCTAAACAGCGTGCGGCGGCCGTTCTCGCTGTTGCGGATGAAGAGATAGGCGCCCGAGCCGTCGTCGATGGCCACATAGGTGAAGAGATCGATCCACAGCCGCGCGGGGCGGCTCGGCACAAGCGTGAGATTGAAACGGTCGTCTTGCTTCGGGATCTCGGCGAACACCGTCTCGAGCTCGGCCTTCAGCAGCTCGAGCCGCGCGATCTCGCCGTCGCGATGGTCCGCGGTGACATCGAGGCGCTCGGCCTCGTCCAGACGGGCTTTGCGTATTGCCTCGCGCAATGAGCGGCTCGCCGCCGGGCGCGCGATCGCCTTGACGCTCTCCTCCATCCCCGTAACGCCCTTACCGTTTTCCCTCTTGGCCTCAGCATAGCCCGCCAAGCGGCGGAAATGCGACCCAAATTCCGGGCCGAAATCCTTGGGAAACCCGGCTTTTGGCGGCGCGGCCCCGTTCTCCGCGACCCACGGCGCGTGGCTGGGCTTGGAGCCCTGCCCGAAAGGCCGCGGCAACAGGTTGGCGGGAAACTTATTGGGAGGCGAGTACAACGGAGGCTCTCGCATCATCGAACCATTTGTCGATGGCAGTGTCGACGCTGGCCTCAAGCCCCGACTTCCAAGCGGTGATGGAGGCGTCAAGCGCCTCCTCGTTGGCGGCGACGAAGCTCTCGCGGTTGATGGCTTCGTTGGCCTCGTTGGCGAGATAGTCGATGGCGATGCCGATCGCCACGCCGATGGCCGCGCCGATCACTTGGCCGCCCATGGGCTGGACGGCGGTGCCAACCGCCGCACCTTGCAGCGCAGGCGTCGCCCGTGTCGCAAGCGAGGTGGCGACCCGCGCCGACATCTGCCCAAAGCTGCGGCTGGCAATGCCGTTGATCGCGCGGCCCAAGGTAAGCGCGCCGACCGTGCCGCCGGCCGCCGCCGTGCCCACGCCGACAACGCCGTCGAACGCGCGATCCTCCATCAGATAAACCGGCGCCTTCCACTTCTGCGCATCCCAGTCGAGCTTGACGTTGGTCATCGACGTCGTCGCCGGGATGTCCTCCATGTGGCTCGTATTCTTGGCGAGGAACAGCTGAAGCCGCATGTCGCCATTGGCGATGACCCGCCGGTAGCTGTCATGGGCATGACGCACCGACTGCTCGACGCCCTTGGTGATGGTCTGATCGCGAAGCTCGGGCTTCAACACCTGCTCGGTGTAATTGCGCAGGAAATACGCCTCGACATCGGCCCCGATGGCCTCGGAAAGCGACTCGTACTTACCCGTCTCGAAGAAGCGGCTCACGGCGGAGGAGACGGTCTCCTTCAGCACCACGTAGGAGCGCTTCCAGGCAAAGAACCAATCGGCATAGGCGGCGATCGTCTGCTCGCGATCCTGAAAAGCGAGCGCGAAGCTTCTGTCGAGGTCCTGATGCGCCACCTCTTTAATGCGCGCGCGCTCCTGATCGAGCATCAGGATGGTGTCGTTGACGAACTCGTCGGCCTCGGACTTGCTGGCCACGACCCGGTGCAACGTCCCGTCAACGTCCTTGACGACGAGATCGACCGCGTCCGCGGGCAGACTCTTGCTGGGGAAAAAGATATCGAACACGCTCTGGTCCGGATGGACCGCGGCGGTATGGTCGAGGTGCCGGTAGTAGCTGCGGTAGACTGTGGTCCCGAGCGACAACAGCGCATAGGCGATCAGCACCAGCCCGATGGCGATGCCAATCGGCTTGAGGAACATGCCGAGCGCGGACGGCTTGACGACCTTCTGCTTGACCGCGCGCGCGCGGCGGCCAGCCTTCGCCGGCTCGTGCGAAGCCGCATCGTCATAGTCCGCCACATCGGCGCTAGAAGTTGCGACAAGGGCGGTGCCCTGCCGTGGCATGTCGTCCAGCATGTCTTTTGACACCTCGGAGCTAAAAGTTAACCGCTCCCCCCCGGACCCCTCTTCCATATAGGGCTATTCGGCGCCGCTTGTAAGGCTTGACGCGCGCGCAAGGCTAACGCGGAGAACGCGCGGGGCGTTGCGTTTTAGGGCTTTTCGGCCAGCCCCGAGAGCCAATCGAACAAGCCGCTGCGGTCAGTGCGGTATTTCGCTTGCGTCTCGCCGTCGTCGACCTTGATGGTGATGCCGCCGAGTTCGTTCACCACGGCGAAGGCATGCTCGTCCGTGACGTCGTCGCCGGCGAAGATGGGCACACGCCCCTTGAATGGCGCTTCCTCCAGGAACGCGCGCACGGCGATCCCCTTGTCCACGCCCTTGGGCTTGAGCTCGAACACCATCTTGCCCGGCAAGATCACGAGGCGGGGATTTTTCGCGACCACCTCTTCGACAGCCGCGGCGCAAGCCTCGGAAAGCTCCGGACGCTGCCGATAATGCAGCGCCACGGACGAGCTTTTGCGCTCGAGGATCAATCCGGGATTCGCCTCGGCCAACGGCTTCAGCATGCGGTGCGCCGCCTCGATCACCTCGTTGCCCTTATCGCCGGCATGCATCCGCCCCGATGCGCCGCGCCGGACAGAGCCGTGCTCGGCCGCCGTCGGAAGGGCAAGAGGCGCGAGAAAGCCGTCGACCACATCGAGAGGACGACCCGTAACGACGGCCACCGCGCCACCGAACCGATCGTCTAGGGCGCGGAGCAGATCGCGCACACGGGGCTCCACCTGCACGAGATCGGGCCGCGAGGCGATCTCCACCAGCGTGCCATCGAAATCGAAGAAAAAGGCACTGTTCCGGACAACGGGCGGCAAAATCTCAGTCATGGTGCCTCAAGATCAATCCGTAATTTCAACGTGATAGATGCCACCCGATGGAGCCCTGGCAGCGACGGCGTTGTACGCCAGACGTAGAACAATTTTGCTCATGTTAGGAACCCATTGTGACGATTTCCGTTTAAAATGAGACGCTCCAGGAGAGGTGGGACATGGCGGCGTCATCCAAAACGGGTACGGAAGATGCCATCCAACGTCTCAAGTGTGCAATTTGGCTCGTCTGCCGATCGAACGCCTGCCGACGCCGGGAGGCATGACATGACCGCAAAGTCGCGGAGGCTCGTTGTCGTCTCCAATCGCCTCGCGGACTTCGGCGCCAAGTTTCAGACCGGCGGCCTGGCCGTCGCGCTAGGCGATGCGCTGAAGGCCTCGCAGGGCGTCTGGTTCGGCTGGAGCGGCGACGTGACCGACGACGCGCTTCGCACGCCGCCCAAGGTCGAGTCCATCTCGGGCTTGACCGTAGCCACCATCGACCTCACGCCGCAGGAAGCCGAAGGCTATTACTACGGCTACGCCAACCGCTGTCTTTGGCCCTCTCTGCACTACCGCCTCGATCTGGCCCAATGCAACGAGGAGCACAACGAGATCTATTTCAATGTCAGCGCCCGCTTCGCCGACGCGCTAATGCCGCTGATCGAGCCCGACGACCTGATCTGGGTGCATGACTATCATCTGATCCCGCTGGCCGAGGAGCTGCGCGGCCGCGGCTGCACCTCGCGCATCGGCTTCTTCCTGCACACGCCCTTCCCCTCGCCCGAGATCTTCGCGGCCATACCGGGTCAGAAGCGTCTCGGCAACGCGCTGATGGTCTACGACGTGGTCGGCTTCCAGACCTGCTCCGACCGCGACAATTTCCGCCGCTACGTGGCCGCTTCGCTTGACGGCGAACCGCTTCACGGCGACCGCATGGCCGCGCAAGGCGAGACCACCACCGCTTGCGTGTTTCCCATCGGCATCGACTCGACCGCCTTCCGCAAGCTGGCCGAGGCGGAGAGCAGCAAGGGCCCGATCCTTCCCGACCTTGGCGAGGGCATGAAGACGATCATCGGCGTCGACCGCCTGGACTACACCAAGGGGCTGCCCGAGCGCTTGCGCGCCTTCGAGCAGCTGCTCGAAGAGTTCCCCGAGCATCGCGGCAAGGTGCGGCTGGTGCAGATCGCCCCGCCGACGCGCGAGATCTTGCCCGTCTATCAGGAGATCCGTGAGGACGTGGAGCGCTTGGTGGGCCGCATCAACGGCCTCTTCGGCGACCTACGCTGGACGCCGGTCACCTATATCCATCACGGCGTGCCGCAGGACATTCTGACCCGGCTCTACCGCGAAGCCGCTGTGGGCCTCGTCACCCCGCTGCGGGACGGCATGAACTTGGTCGCCAAAGAATATATCGCCGCGCAAGCGCCTCAGGACCCTGGCGTGCTCGTCTTGTCCCGCTTCGCCGGCGCGGCCGAGCAACTGCGCGAGGCGCTCCTCATCAACCCGCACGACATCAACGAAATGGCACGCGCGTTGGACCGCGCGCTGACCATGCCCCGCCAGGAGCGCTGGGCGCGCCATAACCGGCTGTGGCAGCGGATCGAGACCTACGACCTGGCGAATTGGCGCGACAGCTTCATCCAGTCCTTCGCCGAGTCCGACACGGACCCGGTGAAGCTGTTTCCCAAGAAGCTCGGGGCGGCCTAGCCTTTAGAGGCGCCATTCCGCCTGGCCTGCGACCCGCGCCTGAGCGCGGCCCCGTGGCCTCTAGTCGAGAGGCTTGAAGCCCCTTACTTTCGACGAAGGTTCCGCCTATCAAGGCGCCCTTCGAGACGTCATCGCCCGGCCCCCCAGCCTTACTGAGTTGTCATGATCGATCGCAACGACCGGCACTGGTACAAGAACGCCGTCATCTATGAGCTGCACATCAAGGCGTTCTTCGATTCCGACAATGACGGGGTCGGCGATTTCGCAGGTTTGATGCAGAAGCTCGACTATCTCCAGAACCTCGGCGTCACCGCGATCTGGCTGTTGCCGTTCTACCCGTCGCCCTTGCGCGACGACGGCTACGACATCGCCGACTACACTTCGATTAATCCCACCTACGGCACCATGCGCGACTTCCGCCAATTCGTCGCGGCCGCGCACGACCGCGGCATCCGGGTTATCACCGAGCTGGTGGTGAACCACACCTCCGACCAGCATCCATGGTTTCAGCGGGCGCGGAAGGCAAAGCCGGGCTCCGTGTGGCGCGATTATTATGTGTGGAGCGACACCGACCAGAAATATCCCGGCACGCGGATCATCTTCCTCGACACCGAGACGTCCAACTGGACCTGGGACCCGGTGGCCCAGGCGTATTTCTGGCACCGCTTCTATTCGCACCAGCCCGACCTGAACTACGACAACCCGCGCGTCCTCGCCGACATCTTGCGCGTGTTGCGCTTCTGGCTCGACATGGGCGTCGACGGCCTACGTCTCGACGCGGTGCCCTATCTCCTGGAGCGCGAGGGTACCAATAACGAGAACCTGCCCGAGACCCATGAGCTCCTGAAAAAGTTCCGCGCGGAGCTCGACGAGCGCTATCCGGACCGCATGCTGCTCGCCGAGGCCAATCAATGGCCGGAGGATACGCGCCCGTATTTCGGCGACGGCGACGAGTGTCACATGGCGTTCCACTTTCCTCTGATGCCGCGCATCTTCATGGGGCTCGCCCGCGAGGACCGCTATCCCATCACCGACATTATCAGTCAGACGCCTCCGATCCCCGAGGATTGCCAATGGGCGATCTTTTTGCGCAACCACGACGAGTTGACGCTGGAGATGGTGACCGACTCCGAGCGCGACTATTTGTGGGAGACCTACGCCACGGACCAGCGGGCGCGGCTCAATCTCGGCATCCGCCGCCGGCTCGCTCCGCTTCTCGACAACGACCGGCGCAAGATCGAGCTGTTGACGGGGCTTCTGCTCTCCATGCCCGGCACGCCGGTGCTCTATTACGGCGACGAGCTCGGCATGGGCGACAATTTCTATCTCGGCGACCGGGACGGCGTACGCACTCCAATGCAGTGGTCGGCCGACCGCAATGGCGGTTTCTCCCGCGCCGATCCGCAACGGCTGTTTCTGCCGCCGATCATGGATCCGATCTACGGCTACGAGACGGTCAACGTCGAAGCCCAGGAGAAGCACGCCAGCTCGCTGTTCAATTGGACGAAGCGCATGATCGCCGTGCGCCAGACCCACCAGGCCTTCGGCAACGGCAACATGACGTTCCTGCGCCCGAGCAATCGCAAGGTTCTCGCTTATTTGCGCGAGTACGAAGGCGACGTGATGCTGTGCGTGTTCAACCTGTCGCGCTCTGCGCAAGCCGTGGAGCTCGATCTTTCGAGCCAGAAGGGCAGCGTCCCGGTCGAGCTGACCGGCGCCTCCCCCTTCCCGCCCATTGGCACGCTGCCTTATCTGCTGACGATGCCGGCCTACGGCTTTTACTGGTTTACCCTCACCGATCCCGCGCAACTCCCGTCCTTGCCGGACCTGGCGCCCGAGTCCCTCCCCGAGCTTGAGACCCTCATCCTTAGCGAGGGGTGGAACATCGTGGACAGTCAGCGCGGCGACAGCGCGCGCATTGACCGCATCGTCCACGACCTGTTGCCCACCTATATCGCGCGCCAGCGCTGGTTCGGTCCCAAGGACGCCGTCATCGCCTCCGCCACGCCCGAGCGTATCGGCGAGCTGCCGCAAGCTGGCCGCGAGAATTTCCTGCTGCTTTGCGCGAAGGTGATGCTCGAGGACGGCGCGGCCCAGCGCTACTTCCTGCCGATCGCCCTGTCCTGGGGCGAGGAAGACTTGCGGCACGACAGCCCGCTGCTGCCCTATCTGCTTGCCAAGATTAGGCGTGGGCCGCGGGCCGGACTCGTCTTCGACGCCGCGCACGGCGAGACGTTTCCCCGGGCCTTGCTGCATGCCATGCGCGAGCACCAGACCTTGCCGGCGGTCGACGGCGCCTTCCGCTTCGACGCGAGCGACGCCCTGCGCGCGCTCGACCTTTCCGAAGAGTTCGAAGTGCGCCGCGTGGAGACCGGCGAGCATGCCCACACGGCGCGCACGCTCGACGACCGCGTGAACCTGAAGATTTCCCGCAGGCTGCGCTCCGGCATGGATCCCGGCATCGAGATGGGCCGCTTCCTGTCCAAAACGGACTTCGCCAACAGCCCGCCTTATCTCGGCGCCGTCGAGTATGTGGATGCCGCCGGCACGCCCACGGCTTTGGCCGTTGCTTTCGAGCATGTGCGCAACCAGGGCGACGGCTGGACGGTCGTGGTCAATGCGCTCGACCGCGAGCTGGAAGACGTAGCGCTTTCCGGCGACGGCAATGGCGGACTTCCCTATTCGCTCTCCTTGGTCGAGACTATCGGCGTGCGGACCGGTGAGTTGCACCGCGCGCTTGCCAATGCCGACCCGAGCGATCCGGACTTCGCGCCCGAACCCGTCTCGGACGCGGACCTCGAAGAATGGCGCGCCCGAGCCGTGGCGCGCGCCGAGCAGGCTTTCGCCTCTATCGAGACACTGCCCGACACCGCTGATGCGGAGGTGCAGGAACTTGCCGCCAGGTTGCTGACCTTGCGCACCGCCATGCTGAAACGCATCGACACGCTGGTCCCCACGAGCGCGCGCGGCAACAAGATCCGCCTGCATAACGACTATCATCTCGCCAAGGTTCTCGTGTCGGCGAACGACGTCTATATCGTCGGCTTCGAGGGCGAGCCGGATCAGCCGGTTGACGAGCGCCGGCAGAAAGCGCCGCCTTCGCGCGACATCGCCACCATGCTGCGCTCCTTCGACTACGCGGCGCGCACCGCCGTCGATCGTCAAAGGCAGCGCGGCGCTAGTCAACTCGACGAGATCGAGGCCCGCGCCCTCAATTGGCGCTCGCTCGCCGAGCGGCGCTTCTTGCGCGCCTACGGCATGGCCCGCGACGACTCGGCGAGCGGCTCGCATCTTGCCGGCGGCGAGCTGTTGCCGCTGTTCCTGGCCGACAAGCTCTTTCAGGAGATTCTGTACGAAGGCGTGAACCGGCCGGTCGTACTGCCGATCCCCTTGCGCGCCGCCCTTGAATTGGTCGAGCCGTTGGACGGCCCGCCGGAGGACGACGATTGACGGATTTGAAGCTCGGTCCCGGAAACCCACGCCCGCTCGGCGCGACCTATGACGGCCGCGGCGTCAACTTCGCCCTGTTCTCCGCGAACGCGACCCGCGTCGATCTCTGTCTGTTCGATCAGGGCGGCACGGAGACAGAGCGCATCACGCTGCCCGAATACTCCGACGAGGTGTGGCATGGCTACGTGCCAGGGCTGGCGCCGGGACAGCTTTACGGCTACCGCGTGCATGGGCCCTATGCCCCGCGCGACGGGCACCGCTTCAACCGCAACAAGCTGCTGCTCGACCCTTATGCGAAGGCCTATGCGGGGCAACTTATCTGGGACGACTGCCTGTTCGGCTATCAAATCGGCGCCAAACGCACCGACCTAATCAAGAGCAAGACCGACAGCGCGTGCTTCATGCCGAAATGCGTGGTCGTCGCCGACGGAATGCGCCCGGCGCAACCGCGCCCCAACCGGCCATGGCATGAAACCGTCATCTACGAGGCGCACGTCAAGGGCATGACGGCGCTCAACCCCGACGTTCCAGAACCCTTACGCGGCACGTTCGCCGGGCTCGCCCAGCCGGCGGTGATCGACCACCTCGTCAAGCTTGGCGTCACGGCGCTCGAACTTCTGCCTGTGCACGCCATCGTCAACGACCGGCACCTGGTGGAGGAAGGCCTTAGCAATTACTGGGGCTATAACAGTGTCGGCTTTTTCGCGCCCGCCCAGCGCTATATCTCGCCCGGCGCCGGCATCGAGGAATTCCGGAACACCGTCGACCGCCTGCACGAGGCCGGCATCGAGGTCATCCTCGACGTGGTCTACAACCACACGGCGGAAGGCAACGAGCTCGGTCCCACGCTTTCCTTCCGCGGCATCGACAACGCTTCCTACTACAAGCTCGCCGAGGACAAACGCCACTATCACGACACGACGGGCTGCGGGAACACGCTCAATGTGGGCCATCCGCGCGTGCTTCAACTCGTGTTGGATTCGCTGCGCTACTGGGTCGAGCAGTGCGGCGTGGACGGCTTCCGCTTCGACCTCGCCTCGGCGCTCGCCCGCGACAACACGGACTTCGACCCGAGCGCGTCCTTTCTCGATGCGATCGGCCAAGACCCCGTCTTGAACCGGGTGAAGCTCATCGCCGAACCATGGGACCTCGGCGAAAGCGGCTACCAAGTCGGCGGCTTTCCGCCGGGCTGGGCGGAATGGAACGACCTCTGGCGCGACGGGTTACGCTCTTACTGGAAGGGCGACATGGGGATGCTGCCGGCGCTTGGGCGCCGCATATCGGGCTCTGCCGAGATTTACGATCACCGCGGCCGCAAACCGTGGGCGAGCGTCAACTTCATTACGGCCCATGACGGTTTCACTTTGACCGACCTCGTCTCCTACAACAAGAAGCATAACGACGCGAACCAAGAGAACAACCGGGACGGCCACGCCGACAACCGGAGTTACAATTGGGGCACCAAGGGACCGACCGACGACCCCGTCATCCTCGATCGCCGCGACCGCGTGCGCCGCGCCTTCATGGCAAGCCTGTTGTTCAGCCACGGCACGCCGATGCTGCAAATGGGCGATGAGATCGGCCGCACGCAAGGCGGCAACAACAACGCCTTTTGCCAAGACAACGAGGTCTCTTGGGTCGACTGGACGAATGTGAGCGACCGCGACCGCGCCTTCCACGAATTCGTGCGAGGTGTCGTGAGCTTGCGGGCGCAGATACCGCTCTTGCGCACCAAGCATTTCCTACACGGCGAGCCCGTGGCACCGCTCATCAAGAGCATTGCTTGGTTCAAGCCCGACGGCGAGGAGAAGCAGGCGGAGCACTGGAAAGACCCGGTGGCCAAATGCATCGGCGCGTCCTTCGCCGGCGGCGGCAACATCCTGCTGCTCCTGTTCAACGCGGACGCCGATCCGATCGACTTTATCTTTCCGTATTTCGGCAAGCGTCACTTGCGCTGGCGGCTCCTTTGCGACTCGGCCAAAGGTTTGGTACGTCCCGATGCGCCGATCGCCACCGGCAAGACCACCATACCGGGACGCGGGCTCCTGCTGTTCGAAAGGACCGACTGATGGCTGCGCGCTTCGCGCATGCATTACCGTGGGGCGCCGAGCTTGTCGACGCGGGCGCCCGCTTCAGACTTTGGGCGCCGGCCCAGAACATGGTCGCGCTCCATGCCGAAGGTGGCGCTACCGTTCCCATGGCGAAGATGGAGGACGGCTGGTTCGAGGTCGTCACCGACGCGGTTCCCGTGGACGGGGCCTATCAATATGTCCTGGCGGACGGCATGCGCGTGCCGGACCCGGCCGCGCGGGCGCAAATGGGCGACGTGCACGGGCCGAGCCGGCTGGTAGACCCGCGAAGCTATGAATGGCGCACGCCCGAATGGAAAGGCCGCCCCTGGGAAGAGGCGATCCTCTACGAGCTGCATACCGGGACCTTCTCGCTCGACGGGACCTTCGACGGCATCGCCCGCGATCTCGATCGTCTCGCCGATGTCGGCGTCACCGCCGTCGAGCTTCTACCGGTGGCGCAGTTCGGGGGCAATCGCGGCTGGGGCTATGACGGCGTGCTGCTCTACGCGCCGCACAGCATCTATGGCGGCCCGGAAGGTCTGAAGCGGCTGGTCGACGCCTGCCATGAACGCGGGCTGATGATCCTGCTCGACGTGGTCTATAATCACTTCGGGCCCGACGGAAATTATCTCCATCTCTACGCGCCTGACTTCTTCCACCCGGAACGGCACACGCCCTGGGGCGGCGCCATCGCCTTCGACCGCGCGCCTGTCCGCCAGTTTTTCATTCACAACGTGCTCTATTGGCTTGAGGAGTTCCGCTTCGACGGACTTCGCTTCGATGCCATCGATCAGATCGAAGACCCTTCGCAAGAGGAGATCCTGGCGGAGATGGCGCGCGAGGTGCGCGCGAAATTTCCCGACCGGCACATCCATCTCACCATCGAGGACGACGAGAACACGACCCGGCTCTTGCAGTTCGACGCAACTAACAGACCGCGCCTCTTCACCGCCGAATGGAACGACGATTGGCATCATGCCATGCAGTCGCTGCTCACGGGCGAGGACGCCGGCTATTATCAAGACTATGCCGACGCACCCGCCAAGCGCGTCGCCGAGACCATGGCGCAGGGTTTCGGCTATCAGGGCGAGCCGTCACCGTTCCGGGAGAATCGCGAACGCGGCGAGCCGTCGGAGCATCTTCCGCCCACCGCCTTCGTCGACTTTCTTCAGAACCACGACCAGACCGGGAACCGCGCGCAAGGCGACCGCATCACCACCCTCGCCAAACCGGAAGCAGTGGACGCCGCGCTGGTGCTGCTCCTGCTCGCGCCGCACATCCCGCTGCTCTTCATGGGCGATGAGTACGGCGAGGTGCGTCCGTTTCAGTTCTTCACCGACTTCACCGGCGATCTCGCCGAGGCCGTCCGCAAGGGCCGCAACGAGGAGTTTCGCAACAACAAGTCCTTCGCCGAAGCCTACACCAAGAACCTCGTGTCCGATCCCAATGCGCTCGAAACCTTCGCCGCGAGCGTGCTCGCCCCCACGGCCACGGCGCGGCTCAACCTCGTGCGAAGCTTGATCGCCGCGCGCATGGCCCATGTGGTGCCGCGCTTGGCTAGCATTGGCGGAAATGCCGGCAAGGTCGAGGCGATCGACGGCAA
>NZ_JBPPND010000182.1:0-9672 GCF_051306395.1 Methyloceanibacter sp. | reverse complement strand
GCGGCACCACCGCGTCGGAAGAGTTGATGCTGGAGGACGCCACCTCGGCCAGCAAAGGCTGGAACACGAAGGAGTTGTTGTTGTTGATGAGCTCGACCTCGACCGTGCCGCGGCCGAGCTTATCCAGAGACTTTGCGGCGAAGACGCCGCCGAAGCCGCCGCCGAGCACGAGGACTTTCTTCTTGTCTGACTTTTCTTTGCCAGTCATAGGCTCGCCCAGCTTTTGCGTCGCTTGATCAAATACCTACGCCAATGCCCCGGCGCGTCAAGTCACGCGTGGGGCTCGTCAACCGCCTAGAGCCCGCGCGTGGGACGGCGGTGAACCGCGGAACGGCGCAGGGCTAAACGAGGATAAGGGAAGGATTAAGGTTGCCGGCGGGAAGCGCTCAAGCGGTGGCCACCGCGCGGCGCTCGGCCGGAGGCCGCAGCTTCGCCCAAGCGGGCCGCTTGAACAGGAAGCGTAGTTGCGTGTTCCTCACCAGCATATGCAAAATGAGCGGCGTGACCACGCCTGCGGTCGTGACGATGAGCGCGACGGTGCCGAGATCGAGATCCGGCGCGAATTTGAGCAACGCGGTGCGGGTGGCGGCCATCGGCAGAAAGAAGGCGAGATAGACCACGATCGAGTTCTCCCCCGCGTAGCGCAAGGGCAGCGCCCAAGAGCGCGCGGAAAGCAGGACCCCCGCCGCCACAACGGCGAGCGCGCCCAAGAAGCCCAAGCCGAGATTGACCACCGGCAGCTCGGAATAGCCGCCGAACACCATGACGGCTTCGAACAGGGCCCACGAGGAAAGGAACAGCAGGGCCGCACGCTGATGGGCGAACACCGTCTCGGCGAAGTCGAACAGGTAGGGCGCGAGCACGTAGCCCGAGTAGAAATAGACGAAGCGGGCGCAGAACTCGTCGATCACAATCCAGCCCGTGTGTATGTCGGCGATCTGCAGGAACGCCGCGGCGAACCACAGCATGGCTTGCGGCACGTCGCGCATGAGCTTGGTCACCACGAAGAAAATGGGCAGCAGATAGATGAACCACAGCGTGCCGAACGGCTCGATGAAGGCGAGCGCGTAGGCTTGGGCGACGCCACCCCAGCCCAACTCGGCGGCGATACCCGGCGCCTTGAAGGCGAACTGGATCGTGACCCACAGCATGTAGAAGTAGGCGAAGTGGACCACCTTGGTATCGAGATAGGAGCGCCAGGGCCGATCGATGACCCGGGCCAGGAACAGTCCCGAAATGAGAAAGAAATCGGGCATGCGGAACGGCTTGGCGAAGGCGACCAAAGCCCCCATCCAGCTCTCCTCGCCGGCAGCGGTCTCCACGCCCAGGGTCGAATGCATCATCACCACCATGACGATGCAGAATCCCTTGGCGTAATCGACCCACGCCACCCGTTTCGGGTTCAACTCCATGGCCCGCGCAAATCTCCTCGGTCCGTCCCGCCGCGGGACGCCGATGGGATGCGTTGCAAGGAGCGGGCAAGAGCCGATATGAGGGTCAAGACGGCCGCCGTTGCTTAACTTTGAGGGTTTGGCTAGGGTCCGCGCCAGGCACCCGTAGCTCAGCTGGATAGAGCGCTGCCCTCCGAAGGCAGAGGTCAGAGGTTCGAATCCTCTCGGGTGCGCCATAACTCGTCTCATAAGCGATTGATCGGCGACGAAAACCGGTGGTTTTCGCAGTCCCCCGCAAGAATTCATCGCCCGCGATGGCTGGGGATAGTCAAGAGGGGCTATGGTTTTCGCCCCGCCAGTCGGCTATTTTTCGCAGCACCCGCGCCACGAAGACTTGAGCCCGAAACAAGAGGCGCGTGCAACGAGGAGACCGATGACATGCGCAGATTTCTTTTGATTGCCGCAGCGGCCTCTATTGCGCTTGTCGGCCTGTCGGCCAACCAGTGCGGGGGAGGTGAAGAGAAGGCGGCGGAGCCGGCGAAGCCGGCCGAGGAAATGCCCGCCAAGCCCGACGATTCTATGGCTGAGCCGCCGGCGGAGACGCCCGCGGAGTAATCTTGGTTCATCCAAGAGCGGGGCTGCATCGCTTCGGCGCTGTGGCCCCTCTTTTTTGGCGCCAGCCGTCTATGGCGCCCGCGCCGGGAAGGCGTTCACCAGCGGCGCTAGGTCGCGGGCCGGCTCCCAGTCGCCCCCTTTGGGCGTGAGTCCGAGCCGCACCACGACGAGATCGCGTGACGGCACCATGGCCACGACCTGCCCGTCATAGCCCGACATGTAGAAGGCGTCCTCCGGCATGGGCGGCTCGCCATGCCCGGGAGAATCCGGCAGCTTGAGCCAGACCTGCGCCCCGTAGTCGTCATGCGGCGATTGCGGCGTCGGCCTTAGCGAATAGGCGGCCCAGCCCGGCGGCAAGAGGCGTTTCCCCCGCCACATCCCGTCTTGCACGAAGAGCAGCCCGAGCCGCGCCCAGTCCCGTGCGGAAGCGAAGAGGAACGAGGTGCCCATGAACGTGCCGGAGGCGTCGGGCGGGAGCGCCGCCGTGCGCATGCCGAGCGCCGCGAACAGGCGATCGTGCGGAAAGCGCAGATAATCGCGCGCGTCGGCGAATGTCTCGCGCAAGATCGCGGCGATGATACTGGTGGTCCCGCTCGAATAGGACCAGACCGTTCCAGGCTCGTGGACGAGTGGCTTCGAGGCGGCGAAGCCCGCCGTGTTGCCGTGTACGAACAGCATCTGCGACACGTCGCTGAGTTTGTCGTCATAGCTCTCGTCGAAAGCGAGCCCGCTCGTCATGCGCATCAGCTCGTTCAGCGTGATGGCGCCGCGCGGGTCGTCTTGTTCCTGCCATTCCGGCATCAGTCTTGTGTCGTCGAGAGCAAGCGCGCCGTCCTGCACCCGCAAACCCACGAGCGCGTTGGTTCCCGTCTTGCTCATGGACCAGCCGATCAGCGGCATGTGTGCGTCGAAGCCGTCCGCGTAGCGCTCGGCCACGATGCGGCCCCTGTACACGACCACCAGGGCGCGCGTGCCGCGCGGACGCTTCGGGTCTGGCTCGGCGAAGATCTCGTCGATGGCGCGGGCCGCCGCTGCCCCGTCAACGCCTTCGGGCCAGGGGCCTGCCGTGACGCGGGCGCCGCTCGGCCACTCGGCGTCGCGGTCGGGCGGCGCGGCAGGCGGAAAGAGCCCGGCGGCCTCGGCACGCAGCGCCGCCTCGCTCCGCCCGGCGATCAGCGTGCAGCCGAGACCCTCGCGGTAGAGCGCGGTCTGGCGCGCGAGCCCGAACACCGCGGCGCTGACATCCTTGGCGTCCTTGTCGACTGACGGCGTGAACAGGCGTAAGGCCTCGAGCCCAGGCCCCGAGAGATCCTCCGTCATGAGGTCCTCGAAGTCCCGGCCGGAGACGAAGATCCCGGAGCACAGTATCTGCGCCATGTAGCCGGAGCCGAGCAGCGCCATGCGGTAGAGACGCGGCAGGCCGATTGCGGCCGCCGTCAGGAGGGCGATGAGGGCCAGCATCAACCAGAAACTGCGGGAGAGGCCGAGACGCATGCGGCTCTCTACCATGAAGTTCTGAAAGGGAAAGGTCATGGCTGGGGTTCTGATAAAAGCCGCAGCCTATCCAGGGTTGCCGTACTTAGGCCAATGAGTCAGCATTCAGCGTGCGCAGGTGCCAGCAGGGGTGCGCGGGTAATGGTCAAGCTATTGGACAAGATCGACCTGTCGGATGGCACAATCACCCGAAGCATTGCCCTCTATGGGGGCGAGATTACCGCTCTCCCACCCGACCAGCACGCGGACATTCTGATCGTTTCAGCATTCCCTGACCACTACGCACCGACTACGACGAGCCTCATCGGCGCGCTTGATCGAAGCGGCGTTTCGGTCGGTGAACTCGCAACCAGCAAACTGTACGACCTGAGAGCCACAAGCGCCTTCTGGCTCTCGAAACCGATCAAGGATGCATCCCTCAATATCGGGCAGATTGCTTGCTTCGAACCGCGTGTGTTGGGAACGCCGCCTGAGCTGGTCGGAAACTTGTTCAGAGGCCTATTCCCTTTTCTCGATGACCGGCGGGGCCAAGTTGTGGCCATGCCTGTGTTGGCTACCGGTGACCAAGGCTGGCCAGGTGAGCAGATGCTGAGTTCCATTCTGGAGGCGGCGACGCACTGGCTGGCGCGGGGTCTCCCCATCAAAGAGCTAAAGATCATTGAGCGCATTCCGGGGCGGGCGGCAGAGCTTGCCGGGGCCATGGCGGCATTCAAGGCCAAGCTTCCGGTCACATCGCTCAAGACAAGTGGAGCGAACGACTTCGACGTGTTCCTGAGCTTCTCGAGCGCTGATGCGGAGGCTGCCGATTGCGTCAAGCAAGAGTTGGAGAAGAGGGGTGACGCCACGCGCGTATTCGACTTTCGGCTTGCCATCGACAAAGGAAAAGCTTGGCAGGAAGAGTTGGACCGCGCCATCAGCTCAAGCAGCTCCATCGTGACGATCTTGACTCCCTCTTACTTCGCCTCTCCCGAATGTCGCGAGGAACTCATGCAGGCACGATTGCGGAACAAGAGGTCGGAGCGGCCAGTGCTGTTTCCCATCTATTGGCGCGATTGGGGTCGGGACCTCGATTTGTGGCTGCAGCTCGTGAACTTCGCCGATTGCCGCGAACGCAATTTCGAGATCCTTAGAAGCACCATGGGCAAGCTCGCTCTCGCCTAGTTTGCCGCCCAGCACCGTCTTGCGCTACTTCAACGCCGCGGCGGCTTGCAGCACCTTTTCGGCATGGCCCGGCACTTTCACCTTGCGCCAGACCTCGCGGATGACGCCGTGGCGATCGATCAGGAAGGTCGCGCGCTCGATGCCCATATATTTCCGGCCATACATGCTCTTCTCCACCCAAGTGCCATAGGCCTCGCAGACCTTGCCCTCTTCGTCCGAGGCGAGCGGAAAGTTGAGCGCGTACTTCTCCTTGAACGTGTCGTGCTTTTTTACTGGGTCCCGCGAGATGCCGATGATCTCCGCCTTCACCTTGGAGAAATCGGGCAGCGCGTCGCGAAAGGCGCAGGCCTCGGCCGTGCAGCCCGACGTATCGTCCTTCGGATAGAAATAAAGCACTACGGGCTTGCCCTTGAAGTCGTCCAGAGAGATTTCGCCGCCGCCGTCCGTGGGGAGTGTGAAGGAGGGCGCCTTGTCGCCGACGTCTACGCTCATTGTCGTGCCTCCTAGCCGAGCCGCTTGATGACCCGCACATGCGGGATGGTGTTCTCCTCGAACGCGCCGCCTTCTTGAGCATAGCCGAGCTTCAGATAAAAGCCCTCGGCGCCGACGCGTGCATGCGCGATCATCAGCCGGAAGCCGGCTTGTGCGGCCCAGGCTTCGGCGTGGGCCAGCAGTTGTGCACCGACCCGCATCTCTCTCTTGGTTTCCTCGACTGCCATCTGCTTGAGGTGCAGCGTGGCCTCGTCCAGCGGCCGCAAGGAGACCGTGCCCACCACCGCGCCGCAAGTCACCGCGCAGAAGTGCTGGCGCATGCCGTCGTCGTAGAGCTCGTCATCGGAGACAGTGAGCCCAAGCGGCGCGCGCAAGATGTCCTCCCGCAGACGCAAAGCCTGCCGGTAGAGGTCGGAGCCGAGCGGCGCCTCGAAGATCACGACAAGCGGCTGGTCGTCCACGGCCCTCACTCCTGCTCTGCCAGGCGTTCGACCATGGCCCAGATGGCGGCGATCTGCGGGGCGTCCTTGCCAAGATAGTCGAGCCCCGTATAACCCCACCAGTCCCAGCAGCCTTCCGGGTTGATCCCGGAGATCGCTCTTGCCTGCGGAAAGAGGATGACAAGGCGGTTGGTATCGGCGATTTCGGCGAATCCCGTGTCCTTGATGAAGGTGTCGCCTACGCTCTCCCGGGACTGGCGGCAGCCATGGAGCGCCACGTGGACCCGGCAGCCGGGCTCTGACCGGCATGTGGACGGGATATACACCACGCCTTCATCGGCGAAGCTGTCACCCGGTTCGGAGAATGCTTCCTGGTCGAACACGAAAAACTCGCCTTGCGGTTCCGCGGAAGCAGGCTCTAGCGGCCCATACATCCATCCCAGGATCGCGCGCGCCTGGTCGTAATCGCAGTCGCTGACATAGGGCCCCTCCGAGAGCCCGCAGACCGCGCCGCCTTCTTCCGTGATGAAGGCATGCCCGCCCGCGCCTTTCACCAGCGTCACATTGCCGAGCGCCACACCCGCCTTGTCGTAGAACTCCTTCGCGGCTTCCACCACGGGGCGGGTGACCGTCTGATCGTCATTGCCCGAGTAAAGATAGACGTTGTGGTCGGAGAGCGCCGCCAGCGGCGCGATGTCTCCGTCCGCCGCCAGCTCTTTCGCGCGCGCCACCAGCGCCTCCGGGTCCGGCACGCCCATGGTCGTGTCCATGCAGCTATGGAGCGCCTTGGCCGCGTTCTGGATCACGGCTGTCGGCCAGAAGGGGAACAGCCGCGAGTTGGCCGACTCGGCGCAGGCGAACGGGCCTCCCGCCACGATGCCGGCGCCCACGATGTTCTCGGCATGGGCGATCTCGATCTGTCCGGCCATGTAGGCGCCCGACGACAGACCCGAGACGGAGGTCTCGGGCAGCGCCGTGCCGAGCGTCGGCAAGGGGTCTGCGCACGCGCCCGAGGAGGCGAGGAGCAGCGCGGCCAAGAAACCGGTCGTTGCCTTAATGCTCACACCCATTGCGCTCTCCGCCCGGCTCGCAGGCCGCTGCCGGCTGTCACAATTACTCTTACGAACGCCGTGCAGGTCATTCTGACCCAGGAAACCAGAAATCTCTTGCATACGAAGAACACGGGGTGCAAATACCGCCTCTTATTCGAACGGGGCACGTGCCCTGTGTTCGTCTGGATCTATCTGCTGGTTGGGGAGGACGCCATGTCCAGTGACGCCCTCTTCCAATTGGGGATGGACTTGGATCATGGTTCAAGCACCGCCCAAACGGAAGAAACACATTCCAGGTGCCTCGATCCCGAAATGGGAGAGGAGCGCAAGGATTTTTTCTGTGAGCGAGACGGAGTCCGTTATGCGGGTACTCATCTCATCATCGATCTCGTCCGTGCTGAGCGGCTCGACGATCTAGACCACATCGAGCAGGCCCTGAAGCGGTGTGTGGATGCGGCGGGCGCGACTCTCCTGCACATTCACTTGCATCGCTTCACGCCGAATGGCGGGGTCTCGGGCGTCGCGGTGCTTGCCGAGTCGCACATCTCGATCCATAGCTGGCCCGAGTACGGTTACGCCGCGCTCGACGTCTTCATGTGCGGTGACGCCGATCCCAACGCGACCATCGACGTGATGAAAGAGGCGTTCTCGCCCGACAAGGTGATCGTCAAAACGCAACTTCGGGGCAAGGAACTTCAGCGATGGAACGGTGGGTCGAAGAGACGCTCCATAGCGGCTTCCGTGTCCGCCTGAAGGCGGACAAGATCCTCTTCGATAGCGAGACCGAGCACCAGCAGCTGATCATCTTCGAGAATGAGGACTTCGGCCGGGTGATGATGCTGGACGGTATCGTCCAGCTCTCCACCCGGGACGAGTTCGTCTATCACGAGATGATGGCGCATGTGCCGCTCTTCGCCCATGGCAAGGCGAAGAAGGTCTTGATTATCGGCGGCGGTGACGGGGGCGTGCTGCGCGAGGTGCTGCGGCATCCCGAGGTGAAGAGCGCGACGCTGTGCGAGATCGACCGCAGCGTCATCGATCTCTGCCTCGAGCATTTCCCGGATGTCTCGGGCGGCGCCTACGACGACAAGCGCACCAAAGTGGTCATCGCCGACGGCACCAAATTCGTGCATGAAACCGACCAGCGCTTCGATGTGATCTTGGTGGACTCCACCGACCCGATCGGGCCGGGCGCCGTGCTGTTCACCAAGGAGTTCTATACGGACTGCCGCCGCGCGCTCGCCTCCGGCGGCATCCTCGTCACCCAGAACGGCTTGCCCTTTCTGCAGGGGCCCGAGCTCAAGCAGTCCGTGACCTATTTTCGCGACCTGTTCGACGACGCCTTCGCCTATGTCGCCACCACGCCGAGCTATTTCGGCGGCTCCATGTCCTATGGCTGGGCCACCGACGACAAGAAGCTGAGGAATCACAAGCTCGCGAAAATCGCGCGGCGCTACAAGAAGGCGGGCGCGTTCCCCACGCGCTACTGGAGCCCGGAGATGCAGGTCGCCGCCTTCGCGCTGCCGACCTATATCCGCGAGCTGGTCGAGGCGTCCTAAATCTACAGTCGCTCGAACTCCGGCAGGTCGCCCACCAGCGGCATGCAGTAATCGTAGAACGCGGCGCTCACATTGTTGCGGCCGGCGACAAAGTCGTCCGGCATGTGCCGCGCGTGACGTGCGACCGCCGAAAGTTCCGCGCGGCCGAAGGCGCTGCGGTAGCTGTCGATCGTGTTCGACGTGCGCACGATGGTCACCGAGGCGCTCGTCTCGCCTTCCGCCGCGAGCGCCGCCGCGTGACGCCCGACGCCGCGCGCTTCTTGCGCGTCCACCGCGGAGGGCTCCGGCCAGCAGCGTTGGAGATAGCCGAACGTGTCGGCGCGCACGCGCGGCGGTTTTCCGCCTTCCGGCGTCAGGCCCTTCTTGAGGAGGTCCGCCAAGCCATCGCCGAGCGCGCCGGAACCCGAGAGCTGCACATTGCCGTGCGCGTCCACTTCGCCCGAGCGCATGAGCTGTGGTCCGATCTCGTTGCCCTCGGCATCGCGGATGCCTTCGCTCACCGCGATCTGGCAGCGGCCGAGTGCGGCATAGACCGCGTCCACGTCCGCCAGGAACTCATCCATCACGAACGGCACCTCGGGCACGTAGACGAGATGAGGCGCGAGCCGCTTGGCGGGATCGGCGTCTGCTTCCCGCGCGCCGCGCGCCAGCGCCGCCGAGGCAGTGAGGAAGCCGGCGTTGCGGCCCATGACAACATTGATCTTGATGCCCCCGAGGCTCGCATTGTCCAGCGCGTCCCCCAAATGCGCCAGCGTCACGAAGCGCGCGGCGGACGGGAAGCCCGGGGTGTGGTCGTTCTCGCGCAGATCGTTGTCGATCGTCTTCGGCACGTGGAAGCAGCGCAGCTCGTAGCCCGCTTCCGCGGCCTTCTCATTGACGATGCGGCACGTATCGGCGGAGTCGTTGCCGCCGATATAGAAGAAGTAGCGGATGTCGTGGTCGCGGCAGCCTTCGAGAATCTGCGCGCAATAGACCTCGTCCGGCTTGTCGCGGGTCGAGCCCAGCGCCGCGGAAGGCGTGCGGGCGATAGCGTCGAGCTGCTCCGCCGTAAACCGCGTGAGGTCGACCAGGTCGCCCCCGCGGCCTTTGGCGATGCCACGCACGCCGTGGCGCATGCCGAAGATCTGCCGGACCTTGCCGGATGCGGCCAAGCCTTGCTGCAAGCCCTCCACCACGCCCGCCAGCGACTGGTTGATGACTGCGGTCGGGCCCCCAGATTGCCCGATGACCGCGTTGCCGCTTGGAAGATCAGCCACGCCCCCCTCCTTAGGTTTTGAGGCGGCACAATGCCCCGGAGCGTCGCCTCGTTGCAAGGCGCCATAGCCGCCGCCTTCGCCTCGGCTAAGCGCGGCGCAACAGATGTAGGCTGAAGAGATTGCCCGTGTCGGTCCACGCTTTGACCGGCAGCCATCCCGCGCTTTGCGCCAGCGCCTGAAACTCCGGCAACGAATATTTATGCGAGTTCTCG
>NZ_JBPPND010000181.1:0-2706 GCF_051306395.1 Methyloceanibacter sp. | reverse complement strand
ATCGAGACCGGCCGGCACGACCGCGCCCGTGAAGATGCGTACCGCACCGCCCGGCAGCAAAGTGCCCTGATAAGGGTGTCCCGCGGATGCTTCGCCGATGACCCGAAACGCCGCTCCTTTCGCGAAGTCGAAGCCCGATGACGCAAAGGCAGAGCCGTCGACGGCCGCATTATCGTGCGCAGGGATTTGACGCGGCGAGTCGAGCGGCACCGCCAAGAACCGCCCGCAAGCTGCGGCAAGCGGGACTTGCTCCGTTCCGGTTACCGGACGCACTCGTGCCTTGAGGATGCCGATGGCCTCCTGGTGTGGAAGCCGGTCCTTTTCGAGAACGAAACAATCGTCGATCAGCTTAGCTGCTGGCTTGGCTGTCTTCGCTGTCATGGGCGCTTGAGTCCCAGTGTGGTGATAATGAAATCCACGATGCGTTCTATGGCATCGATGTGGAAGACGGGCAGAGGCTCCGTCTCGTCCTCTGGCCTATCCGAGGCGATGGCTACGACCTCGGGAAATTCCGCGGACAGCGCCTCGCGCGACGCGGCTCCTTCCCTGCGGATTTCGATCTTGGGGTATGCCTCGCGCTTATAGCCCTCGACCAGGACGAGGTCGCATGACCCGGCGTAGGGCAGGAGCTCGTCTAAAGTCAGTTCAGGCAAATCGCCTAATTCGCGCATCAAGGCAAAGCGGCGCGGCGACGACAGCATCACTTGGCGAGCTCCGGCCTCGCGCATCCTGAAGGAGTCACGTCCCGGATGATCGATTTCGAACTTTTCGTGGGCATGCTTGATGACCGAGATTGAAAACCCTCGGTTCGTAAACTCGTGGATAAGGTTGCCCATAAGCGTGGTCTTGCCCGAGTTCTTCCAGCCGACCACGCCGAAGATTGGCGGGCTCATGGCTGATTTTCGCTCGGGATCGAGCGATGCCTTCGCACGCGGCTCGCTCTACCGCCCGCGAGCAAAACACCGACGACACTTTCTGGCGGAGCCATGCCGAATTTTACGGCTATAGGCCCGAGGCTGTCACGTCGAGACTGGGTTCGGGGACGCGCTGACGCTTGCCCGTCGCGGGGCCAATCTTGACCGCGCAGTACTTGAACTCGGGAATCTTGCCGTAGGGGTCGAGCTGCGGATTGGTCAGGATATTGGCCGCGGCCTCGACATAGGCGAACGGAATAAACACGGTGCCTTCCTGGACGGCCATATCGGCGCGGGCGGTGAGTTCGATCGAGCCGCGTCTGGTCGTGACGCGCATGAGTTCGCCGGGGACGAGGTCGTAGCGCGCTAGCGTGTTGGGATTCAGGCTTGCCGTCGGACTGGGCTCTAGCGCGTCGAGAACGTCAGCGCGCCGGGTCATGGCGCCGGTGTGCCAATGCTCCAGCTGTCGCCCTGTCATCAGCACGAAGGGATATTCGTCATCCGGGACTTCAGCAGGCGGCAACAGGTCTGCCGGCACCAAAAAGGCGCGTCCGGTCTTGGTCGGGAAGCCGTCGCCGAAGACCACCGCATCGCCCGGGTGATCCGGCTCGGGGCAAGGATAGATGACCGATGACTCGTTCTCCAGACGCTCCCAAGTAATGTTGTCGAGCGAGGGCATGGCCCGCTTCATCTCCGCGAAAACCTCCGAAGGATGGCTATACGTCCATGGAAGCCCCAGCCTCTTGGCCAGCTCGATGATGATCCAAAGGTCGTCGCGCGTGTCTCCGGGCAGGTTGAGCGCCTTGCGCCCCATCTGCACCTGACGATTGGTGTTGGTGACAGTGCCGGTCTTCTCGGGCCAGGCAGAGGCAGGCAAGACGACGTCGGCCATCATCGCGGTCTCGGTCAAGAAGATGTCCTGCACCACGAGGTGCTCGAGCTTGGCGATGCCGGCGCGCGCGTGATCGAGGTCGGGATCCGACATGGCCGGGTTTTCACCCTGAATGTACATGGCCTTGATCTTGCCCGCGTTCGCCGCGTTGATGACCTCGACCACCGTGAGGCCCGCCTTCTTTGAAAGCGGCGTCTGCCAAAGCTCCTCGAACTTCTTGTAGACGGGCTCGGCTTCGACGTCGGCGTAATCCGGATAGAACATGGGGATGAGACCGGCGTCCGATGCCCCTTGCACGTTGTTTTGCCCACGCAAGGGATGCAGACCCGTGCCGGGACGGCCCACCTGACCACACATGAGAGCGAGAGAAATCAGGCAACGTGAGTTGTCGGTGCCGTGCACGTGCTGCGAGATGCCCATGCCCCAGAAAATCATGGCGCGCCCGGCGCTGCCGAAGAGCCGAGCAACCTCCCGAATTGTCTTGGCGTCGATCCCGCAAATCGGGGCGACCGATTCCGGGCTGTAGGCAGCGAGTTTCTCCTTCAAGCGATCGAAATTGTCGGTGCGCGCTTGCACGTATTGAACGTCGTAGAGACCCTCCTCGACGATCGCGTGCATGATGCCGTTCAGCAGCGCCACGTCGCTTCCCGACTTGAAGCGCAGCATATGAGTCGCGTAGTTGCGCAGCGCCTGGCCACGCGGATCGATCACGATCAGCTTGGCACCGCGGCGCGCCGCTTGCTTGAAGAACGTCGCGGCTACCGGGTGGTTCTCTGTAGGGTTCGCGCCGATGATAACGATGACGTCCGCATGCTCGACCTCGTTGAACGTGGCCGTCACCGCGCCGGATCCGATCCCTTCGATCAGCGCCGCGACCGACGAGGCGTGGCACAGGCGCGT
>NZ_JBPPND010000180.1:0-4557 GCF_051306395.1 Methyloceanibacter sp. | reverse complement strand
TGCCATTTTGCTCACGCCGGCTCTCCGCGCGGGCGGCCTGGCGATTGACAGGATTCACGCTTTCCAAGGTTTCTGACACGGGACTCCAAGCGATTGATTGCTGGGGATCAGGCCCTTCGCTAATACAGGATCATGGTTGGAAGCGAAAGCCGGTACCAGGCCTTTCTCGACACGCTCGGGCAGGACTGTTTGCGGCGGGAGCTGACGGGGGTGGCCGCGGGCAATGCGCGCCACCTTCGGGTCGGCGGCCGCACTTACGTCAATCTCGCCAGCAACGACTATCTGGCATTGCGCTTCCATGAGGCGCTGATCGGCCGGGCGCGGGAGTGGGCCGAGAGATATGGCACAGGCTCCGGCGCCTCGCGCCTCGTCACCGGCAATCTCGATCTCTTCGCTCCCATCGAGGCGAAGGTCGCTAGCTTGAAGGACAAGCCAGCGGCGCTTCTCATGGCGTCCGGCTTCCAGGCGAATGCGGCGACCTTGCAGGCGCTGTTCGATCGAAGCGTGCTCGGCGCCGAGCCGCTCGTCTTCGCCGACCGCTTGAACCACGCCAGCATGCATTTCGGCTGCAAGGCGGCAGGTGTCCGCCAGATCAGATACCGGCACGGCGACGCTGGCCATCTCGCCGAGCTTTTGACTCCGTATCAATCAGATAGCCGCCCGAAATTCATCCTCACCGAGAGCGTGTTCTCCATGGATGGCGACGTCGCTCCGGTGCCTGAGATAGCGGCGCTCGCCCGCGCCCATGACGCGATGCTGATCGTGGATGACGCGCATGCCACCGGTATTCTGGGTGAGGGGGGGAGCGGCCTCTCCGGCGGGGCTGACATCGTGATCGGCACCTTCTCCAAAGCGCTCGGCAGCTTCGGCGCCTACGTCGCCTGCTCGGAAGGCATACGCGACTATCTCGTCAACCGCTGTAGCGGCTTGATCTACTCCACCGCGCTGCCGCCGCCCGTGCTCGGCACCATCGACGCGGCGCTCGATCTCGTGCCGGACCTTGAGGGCGCCCGCGCCCATGTTGCCGGTCTCGCCGCGCGCTTCCGCGAGGAGGCGGGCGCGCTCGGCTACGACACGGGCGCGTCATCCACGCAAATCGTCCCGGTGATCGCCGGGACGGCGGATGCGGCGCTTCAATTGAGCGCCAAGCTCCGCGAGGCGGGGTTCTGGGCAACGGCCATCAGGCCCCCGACCGTGCAGCAAGGGGCCGCCCGCGTGCGCCTTGCCTTCACCGCCGCCCACACGGAAGCGGACATGGACCACCTGTGCGTGGCGCTGGGGCACGGCGCGCACTCCGCGCCTAAGGCCGCGTCGGCCTGATGCATTTCGTTTTCGTCCATGGCTGGGGCTTCAATGCCGGCGTCTGGGCCGACATGGGGGCTTATCTCCCGGTGTCCGCGATCACCCTGATCGATCTCGGCTTCGTCGCGGGTGGTCCCGCCAGCCACGAGGACTGGCCAGATGATGCCATCGCCGTGGGCCATTCGCTCGGCCTCATGTGGCTCCTGAAAGAGGGAAAGGGCAGCTTTAAGGGCCTCGTCTCCATCCAGGGCTTCGATCGTTTCAGCCCCCATGTGCCGGAGGGCCGCGTCGCTGCCCTCAAGCGCGGGCTCGCCCGCGACCCTGGCGGCACGATGGCCGCGTTCTGGCGCTCTTGCGGCGCTCCGGATTTCGCGCCCACGGAGGCGCTGAATGTCGCACGGCTCGATGAGGGCCTCGATTGGCTGATGCATTGGGATGCGGAGGCCGCTAAGAAAAGGCTGCAATGTCCGATCCTTACCCTCGCCGCCCGAGACGACGTGATCGTTCCTCCTGCCATGTCCGAGGCCGTATGGGGGACGGAGAATATCGTCTGGTCGCCCGATGGCGGCCATATCCTGCCTTTGAGGCACCCCGACTGGTGCGCCCGTCATGTCCTTGAATTCGCCAATTCTGTCCCGTCGTAGCGCCGAGATCGCGGCGCGCTTCGGCGCGCAAGCAGCCGGCTACGAGGACCATGCTGGCTTACAGAGGGATGTGGCGCGGAGGCTGGCGGCGTTGCTGCCGGACCTGAAGGCGCCGCGGGTGCTGGAGCTCGGCTGCGGCACGGGGCTCCTCAGCCGTCATCTCGTCGCGCGCTATCCGGACGGCGACTTCGTGCTCACCGATGCGGCACCGGCCATGATCGGCGAGTGCCGCCGCAACCTCGCACGAACGCGCGCGCGCGTGACCTATGAGGTCATGGATGCGGGCGCGGCGGGCGGCCATGACGATCTCGATCTCATCGTCACCAGCATGACGCTGCATTGGCTGAGAGATCCTGTCGCCACCCTCGAACGCTTGCGCGCACTTCTGGCGCCGGGGGGCGTCCTGCTCTTCGCCACGCTCGGACCTGACAGCTTCGCCGAATGGCGGACCGTGCTTGCCACGGAGGGCTTGCCGAGCGGCATCCCCGATCTCCCTGCGATTCCCGGTGTGGTCGAGGAAGAGCATCTAACGCCTGACAATGATTCGCTTTCCTTTCTGCGCAGGATGAAGGCGGTCGGCGGGCTGACGCCGCGGGAGGGCTATGCGCCGCTTACCCCCGGTGCGCTGCGCCGCGCGATCCGCGCCACAAATGAACGCTTCGGCGGGCGCCTCACCTGGCACATCGTCTACGGGCGGTTAGAGCGCACCTGAGGCAAGTTGATCGAGACCCTCGATCATGCCCGCATAGGCGCGGGAGAGTTCCTCGTCTGTGATGCAGTAGGGCGGCATCAGATAGACCGCCGACCCGATCGGCCTGATGTTGAAGCCGTGGGCCAGATACCAGGCCCTGAGCTTGCGGCTTGCCTCGGATTGGTATTGCCCGCCTTCCTGAACTTCGAAAGCCAGCACATCGCCGAGCACACGCGGCTTCGACACGTCCGCGCGCGCCGCCAGCACGTCGAGCATGGTCCGATGCCGCGCATTGATCTCTCCGATGCGCGCCATGGTCTGCTCTTCTTCGTAGAGACCGAGCGCGGTGAGCGCGACGGCGCAAGCCAGCGGATTGGCGGTGAACGAGTGGCCATGCGGCAGCGCCCGGTCGAAGTTGTGCCCGAGGAACATGTCGAACAGCCGGTCTCGCGCCACCGTGGCCGCGAGCGGCATGTAGCCGCCGGTGAGTCCTTTGGAGAGGCAGACGAGGTCCGGCACCACGCCGGCCTGCTCCAGCGCGAACAGCGTGCCGGTGCGCCCGAACCCGGTTGCGACCTCATCGAAAATAACAATGACTCCAGCGCTTTGCGCCATCTCGACGAGACGCTTGAGAAAGCTTGGACGGCAGAAGCGGATGCCCGCCGAGCCTTGCATCAAGGGCTCGATGATTAGCGCCGCGACGGCCTGCTTATGATCTGCAAGGAGCGATTCGAACGCCGATAGCGCGCCCGCCTCCCGCTCGTCCGCCGCGTCGTCGCCCCCGAACGTGGCCGGGAAGGGCAGCACCCGGACCCGGCACATGAGGTCCTTGAAGGCGCCGAACATCTGCGAGCCGCGCCCGACCGACATGGCGCCCAACGTGTCGCCGTGATAGCCGCCGTCGAAGGCGACGAGCAGGCGCCGCCGTGGCTCGCCGCGATTGATCCAGGACTGGTATGCGATTTTGATCGCCACTTCGACCGAGGTCGAGCCGTCGTCTGAGAAGAACACGCGATTGAGGTCGCCGGGAAGAAGGCCGGCGAGCATCTCAGCGAGATCGACCGCGGGCGCGTGGGTGAAGCCCGCGAACATCACGTGCTCCATCAGCGCGGCCTGACGCGCGAGCGCCGCGTTGATCTTGGGATGGGCGTGACCGTGGGTGCAGGTCCACCACGAGGAGATCAGATCGAGGATCTCGCGACCCTCCGCATCGAATAGCGACGCGCCTTTGGCCCGCGTGATGACGGTCGGTTCCACCTCCGTCCCGTGCTGGGTGTAGGGGTGCCAGACATAGCGCTTGTCGCGCGCGATCACGTCGGATGCGGGCAAGCTCTGCTTTCCGTTCGCGCTGTCGTTCACGGTCTCACCGTTGCGAGTTTCAGGAGATCGAGTTCGGGTTCGATGGCTTTGAGCGCCGCGCGGTCGACGGTCTCGAGCCAGGGAATCTCGGCGATAACTTCGATTTGTCCGTAGCGTTCGATTGCGGCGCGGTTGTGCGGCGTCTCTGGACCGGTGATGACGACACCCGCGAGCGGCAGGCCGCGCCGCCTGATCGCTTCGATGGAGAGCAGTGTGTGGTTGATGGTGCCGAGGGTGGAGCGCGCGACGAGGACAATTGGCAGATCGAGCTCCGCCGCGAGATCGATCACATAGGCAGCCTCGGTGAGCGGCACCATGAGCCCCCCCGCGCCCTCAACGATGACGAGCCCGTCGCTTGGCGGCAGCGCCAGCTTCTGCATATCGAGGGCTACGCCGGCGCGCCGGGCAGCCTCATGAGGCGCCATGGCCTCGGGCAAAAGGTAGGCTTCCGGTAAGATGCGCCCCACCGGGAGATCGGCAAGACGCTGCACCGTGGCCGAGTCGGTCGGGGGCTCCGCCCCCGCCTGCACCGGCTTCCAATAGGAGCCATCGAGATGGATC
>NZ_JBPPND010000179.1:0-26006 GCF_051306395.1 Methyloceanibacter sp. | reverse complement strand
GCACAAACTTGGCGATGACCGTCTCGCCGCCGGGCTTGGCGTCCGCGACAGGCTCCGGTGCCGTGCGGTCGCCGGGAACCAAGATCGCGCCGGCGCCAAGCGCAACCAGGGCTGCGCTTCCGGTCAGGACCGCCACCCGCAAACGGCTCCTGACGGTCAAGCCGCGAAGGCTCGGCACGGCTGCTACCGCCCTGTCCACGAGACGCCGCATGAGTCGAAAGCCCCCTTCATAAACTGTTTACCATAGCTCCCCGGTTAGGCCAGAAAAACGGCGTCGGCTTCGCAAACCGGCGCGTCTCCGGGGGCTTTCGCCACGCCCTGCGGCAACGTGCCCGAAATGTCCGGGGACCGCCCGCAGAGGCTTGGAAATGCTCTGACTTTTCACGCCCCGGTGGATAACGGGGATAATCATCGCGCGGCTAATGCGTGCCGGACGCGGTGATGTATCCTCCTAAATGTGAGTTGGCCGGTTGTGGAAGGTGCCGGCGGAGAAATCCGAATGCACCGGGAAATGATCGAAAGGCTCGCGAGGGCAAGGCAAGCCCGAGGTCGTCCAGTGCCATGGGCGGCTGAAGGCGGCGGGAAAGGTAGACGCGGAGTACCACGGTCTGGCGGTTTCGCCACAGTACCGTGAGGCGGAGCCGACAGGGTCCTTCGCGCCTATGATCCCACTGCCGATTGGTTTCAGCCCGGCCAGGGCGGGAGCCGCGTCGTAGCAACGCGACGGTAAATAAGGGCCGTGGTCAGGTCGCGGCGCTGGCTTTGTGGGCAACCATGGGGCAAAGCGCGGACCAAGGGGCCGAAAGGTCCCGCGGCGCCGAGCCAAACGTCCCGAACGGGCGCGCGGATCGACATCGCAACAGGGAGGCGGGGCCGCAAAGCTCCGCCTTTCTTGTTTTGTGCTTCCCTTTCACCCCTTTAGCTGTTCCCGCCCGGTCGATAAGATCGCGCCGCATGGGACCACCCCCCTCATATTCCGGACTGTTCGCGCTCGCCTTCGCAGCGGTGCTGCTCGCGAGCCTCGCCGCGTGCGGCACCGTAAGCAAATTGCAGGGCCCGAAGGATGGCGCCTCGTCGGAGATCGAGGCGCGCAACGTGCGGCCTGACGATCCGCTGGCAAGGCCGACGCAGGTGGGATGGACTTCGGCCCGCGCCACGCGCTGCGGGTTCGTCTTCAGTCCGCAACAGCTCCGCGCGAACTACCTCGCCGCGGAGTCCGCCTACGGTCACACGCCGCTCCAGATGCAGAAGATCGAGAAGGCCTACGACTACACGCGCGAGTCCGTGCTCGAAACCATCAACGACGACTCGCGGTACTGCAACAAAGAGCGGCTCGACGCGATCCGCGCCGACCTCAACCGCTATCTCGCGGGCAATTACAGCCCGACGGCGCGCATGGCGCGCTAGTTCTCCTTGCCGAGCGCGCCGTTGACCGGCGTTTGCGGCTTGGGCGCGGTGCGCAATGGCGGCGCGGGCTCGAGCTTCACCCTGGTGGCGATGCGCATCAGGAGCGTGTCGTCGACATCGCCCGCAAGCAGATAAGAAATGCCGTCTTCCGACCAGGCGACGGTACGGACCTCATCCACCTGACCTTGCGACAGCGTGGCCGACCCGTCCCCCTCGCCCTTCTTCGCGTAGAGCGCCAGCGGGCCCCCTTGGCGGCCGAGATAGAGAATCTGCGTGAGAGGCTGATCGCCGAAGCGCAACGCTTGTGCGCGCACGAAACGGAAGCCTTGCGGCTCGAGATTGGGGAGCTTGGGATTGGCTCCGAGAATCTGCGCCAGTTGGAAGGCCACGAAGTCGTAATTCGCTTGGCTCTCCAGTTCGACCTCCAAGGTCTGACGGCTGAGCAGCGCGTGCGCCTGCGCCGCCTCTTCGTGCCAATCTTTCGCGGCGGCTACGGGGTTCGGTGGACGTACCTCGAGCTGCGTCTCCGAGCCCAGACCGGGGAGCGACACCGGCCAACCGTAGCCTGCCGCGGCCGCGGCGAGCGCCGCGCCAATGCCGAGCACGGCGAGAGTGAGCTTGACCGCACGCCAGGAGATGCGAAGGCCGTCGTCTTGCGGTACCGGGACGGCGGAGACGTCTATCTCCTCACCGGCCAGGATCGCTTCGAAGGCCGCCTCGAGGCGCGCATGGGCGTGCCTCAGAGCATCGAGACGCGCGGCTAGAACGTCGTCCTGATCGAGAACCTTTTCCACCGCGCGGGTCTGTTTGCGCGCGAGTTGCCCATCGACATAAGCCACCAGGAGTTCGTCGCTGAGTTCGGTCATAGTGAGCCTCTGAGCCCTTCGGGATAGAGGGTTTCGACAATCGCCGCTGCGGGCGCCGGCGCCCGCGCGCTCAAACGGTCGGCAAGCGATGCGCTGATCCGCACGAGACGCGCGGCGATCGTCTCCGGCGAAACGTCGAGGATGCGGGCGGCGTCCTCGTGCTCGAAGCCTTCGCCGTAGACGAGAAGCAAGGTGAGGCGCTGCTGCGGCGGCAGCGCGCCGAGAAAGGCGATGACCGGCGCATCGAAGTAGCCGTCACCTTCCGGGTAGAACAACTCGCCGAAACGCGCATCGTCGATCTTGGCGCGCGCTACGGGATCGGCATGGTCGCGCAGCTCGTGCAGCCAGTGACGATAGACCTCGCCAAAGGCCCAGACATCGAGCGCCGTGCCGCGCTGATAGCGATGCTGCTCGGCGAGCATGCATCGGAGCGCGCGACCGAGCAGGCTCTTGCCTTCGTCGCGGGCACCGACCAGCACGTCGGCAAAGCGTTTCAGCCGGGGCAACATCGCAATGAGGCCCGGTCTTACGGTGTCATGGTAATCTTCTGCCTGCACGCCTCGCTCCCCGCCGCTTGGGTCTGTGCTGGCCGTCCCACGCGGGTCTCCCTCGCGAATCAAGAGGATAGCACATCCAGCCGAATGGGCGTGCGGCGGAGATTGGCTAAGTTGCCTAAAAAGCGCTTGCTTCGCGGGCCGTGCGTGCCCAATCTTTGCGCATGAGGGGGAATTACCCATGACGGTCGTACCCCGCGGCCCGGAGGCCGTAGAATCGCAAACTGCGGCTCCGCCGCGCGAGCGCGCAAAGGTGGTGCCTGTGGACGCCGCGTCCCATACCAAGGACGCGCCGGTCAACGCGGTCTCCGCCGGCCGCGGCCTTCTGCGCAGCCGTCTCGCGGGACGCATCGCCGAGCTCGCCGACAAGACGTCAAGTCAAACGAAGCAAGCCACCAAGGACGGCTTGGCGCGTGCCGCCGAATATGGGCGCGGCAATGTGCTGCCCGAGATCGAGCGCACCGGCGCGAAGCTCAAGGAACATGCGCGTCCCGAACGGATGAAGCAGGACTATCGCGAGTTCCTGCATTGGCTGCACGCGCGCGTGCTCGATCCGCCGAAAGAGCAACTCTTCTTCTCGCCGACCAAGGACCCGCTCGCGCTATCCGGCCTTACGATCGCCGGTGCTAATCGCCAGCACGGTCACGACTACCGGCCGACGCCGTGCCAATTGTTCGAGTGGGCGCTCGCCGGTGTCGACTACGATTTCACCAAGTTGACCTTCGTCGATTACGGCGCCGGCAAGGGCCGCGTGATGCTGCTCGCCGCCGAGCATCCCTTCGTCGCCGTGGCCGGTGTCGAGTTCGCCGAGGAGCTGCACGACAATGCGGAGATGAACATTGCGCAGTATCCGCGCTCGCGCATGCTCTGCCGCAACGTCGAATGCGTGCTGGAAGACGCGAGCCAGGTGGGGACACCGGACGGCGAGGCCGTCCACTACTTCTTCAACCCGTTCTCGCGTGAGGTCTTCGCCGAGGTCTTGAACAACATCGTGGTGTCGTACCGGCACAAGCCGCGGCGGCTCTATCTGATCCTCGTCGATCCGGTCGCGGTCGATCTCGTCGAGGCTAGCGGCGTGTTCACGCGCATTGAATTGCCCGCCCATGAGCGTCTCAAGGTGCGGCTGCTCAGCCCTTACGACGTCGCGATCTACCGCTCGCTCGCCTGAGGGGCCATTCCAAAGAAGACCGCTATTTCACGCCGAGCTTCTTCTGGAGGTTCGACGAGGACGTCGTGTACTGGAAGATCAGCTTCTTGTCCGGGTGCACATATTTGTGCGCCTGCTGCGCCATGAGCGCGGCCTCATGGAAGCCCGACAGGATCAGCTTCAGCTTGCCCGGATAGGCGTTGATGTCGCCGATGGCGAAGATACCCTTCTCGCTCGTCTCGAACTTTTCGGTGTCGACCGGGACCAGGTTCTCTTCGAGATTGAGTCCCCAATTGGCGACGGGGCCGAGCTTCATGGTGAGCCCGAAGAAGGGCAGCATGACTTCGGTCGGCTGTTCGAAGGTGGAGCCGTCGGGCGCCTTGACCGTGACGCCGGTGAGCTGAGCGTTGTCGCCGTGCAGCTCCGTCACCTGACCGAGCTTGAAAGCGATATTGCCGCTCTCGACCAGCTCCAGCATCTTCTGCACGGAGGCCGGCGCCGCGCGGAACTCTTGACGGCGATGCACCAGCGTCAGCGATTTGGCGAAGGGCTGAAGGTTCAAGGTCCAATCGAGCGCGGAGTCGCCGCCGCCGACGATGAGCACGTCCTTGTCCTTGAACGCGTCCATCTTGCGGACTGAATAGAACACCGAGGTGCCTTCGTACTGCTCGATGCCCGGAAGCGGCGGGCGCTTCGGCGTGAAGGATCCACCGCCCGCGGCGATCACCACGACCTTGCATTCGAACGTGGTGCCGGCGTCGCTGATGAGGCGGTAGCCCTCATCCGTCTTCTCGAGCGTTTCGACACGTTCGCTGAAATGGAACTCGGCGCCGAACGGCTTGATCTGCTCCATGAGCCGGTCGGTCAGCTCCTGGCCGGTGACGATGGCGAGCGCGGGCACGTCGTAGATCGGCTTCTCCGGATAGAGCTCCGCGCATTGGCCGCCCGGCCGGTCGAGAATGTCGATCACGTGAGCCTTCACGTCGACCAGGCCGAGCTCGAACACGGCAAACAGCCCAACGGGCCCTGCCCCAATAATGACCGCGTCGGTCTTGATCACATCCTCTGACATAGCGCCTCAGAACTGCTTTTCGGGAATCCGGACCTTGAGGCCATCGAGAGCCTCGGTCACCTTGATCTGACAGGAGAGACGGCTCGATGGACGAATGTCGAAAGCGAAATCGAGCATATCCTCCTCCATCTGCTCCGGCTGGCCGGTGGCTTCGCGCCACTCCTCTTCCACATAGACATGGCACGTGGCGCAGGCGCAGGCACCGCCGCATTCCGCCGCAATGCCGCGCACCGAGTTCTTCACCGCGGCTTCCATCACGGTCATGCCGGGCTCGGCCTCGACCGCGTTCTCGGTCCCATCAGGTTGAATAAAGGTGATCCTGGCCATGACGTTGGCGGGCTTGAAGGCTTGATCCGATCTCGGGAGCCGGGCTGTGTTGCGGGCTTTCGCGCGCGCCCGAAGAAGACGCGAGTGGGGCCGGCCCGCCCGCGATCCGTGTCTATAAGGCAATTGAATTTGAGACACCAGTGCCTTGCGGCGCGCTTCGGCCGAAAAACCGCCGCCTAGCGATCCTTGAGCACGGCGGCGATATAGGCCTCGGCCTCGCGCAGCGAAACCTCGATCTCGTCGATCCGGGCGGTGCGGAATTGGGTCAAGACATCGCCTTGGAGCGCTTCGGCCCGTTCGGCCGCCTGAGCCGCCCGCCAGGCCCCGACGGCCCGCGCGGTGCCCTTCAGGGAATGCGCGGCGTGCTTCCAGTCCCGGTCCGACATGGCTGCCCGCAATTGCTCCAGATAGAGCACCGACTGGGTGCAAAAGAGCTCCAGAACCTCACGCTCCAGCGCCCGCTCGCCGAGCGTATAACGGGCCAGATGGTCGAGGTCGACGGGCCGGGACGAGCGCTCGTATCCGTCTTCCGGCCCCGTAGGCCGTGCCGCGTGCTCGCCAGCCATGAAATGTCTCCCTGGAAAATCCTATCGCAGACCGTTGTTTGAGGCCCGATTGGGACGGATTCTTGTTGTGGCGGGCCGCGCCCGGGCGACTATGTGCTTGCCATGCAACCGGAAATCGTCGCCTGCGTGCAACAGCGCCCCCAAGTGTTACGCGATTCGCGCCGCGGACGCCTCAATTTCACGTTGCGCTCTAGGGGGTTAACGGCCGTTAACCCAAGCACTCGATTCAGCTTTTTTTAGCCCTAAAAATTCGTTAACGATGTTGGGGTGACGGGGAAAAAGCGTTGGGGGCTCTTCCGGTTAGGTTTCCGCCGGAAGTGATGCGGTTCCCACCATGCGATGCGCCGCAAAGTTGCGGGTCTTAAAGTCTTACGGCGCAGAATTTCTCCTGTTCTGAAGTCTAGTGGTGCGAGGAACGCGTGATGGCGCAGGAACAAGCGAAGTCGGCCCCGGAAAAAGCGACGCCAGACGACAAGGACGAAGTCAAGGGCCCCCTCGAAGCGATGATGCAGGGGAAGTCCAAGGGGAAGGACGACGGTCCCACCCTGCCCCGGCGTTCCAGCCTCGCCGACCGGCTCAAGGCCGAGCAGCGCAAGCGCGAGGAGCCCAAACGCCAAGAGCCTCGCCAAGAACCTCAGCGTGAAGAGCCCCGCCGCGAAGAAATGCGGCGTGAGGACGCCCGGCCCCAGACCCTCAAGGCACCGCAAGAGGACGCCAAGCCGGCCGAGATGCCTGAGAGTTCAGGCGCCGCGCCCTCGCCCAGGCATCTGACCCGCACGCGCCGCCCCGCGGGCCCGCCCCCGCAGCGCCGGCTGTCCGCACCCGCCAACGACGACATTCCTTCCATCGGCGGGCTGATCTTCGCCCTGCAGCAGAGGCCCGCGCGCACGCCGTTTCTCATCGCGTTGGGCGCCTCCGTCGTCTGGTTCGTCATCGGCGGCTTCTTTGCCTATGGCGTGATCTCCAACCAGGCGGCGAGCGGCGGCTATTTGAGCGCCCCGGCCTTGGCGGCGACCGCCTCCATCCTGGTGCCTATCGTCATCTTCTGGTTCCTCGCCCTCCTCGTTTGGCGAGCGCAGGAGCTCCGTCTCATGGCGTCTGCCATGACCGAGGTCGCCGTGCGCCTGGCCGAGCCAGACAAGCTGGCCGAGCAGTCCGTGGCCTCCGTGGGCCAGACCATCCGCCGTCAGGTGGCGGCAATGAACGACGCCATCTCGCGCGCCATCGGCCGGGCCTCCGAGCTGGAGGCCATGGTGCACAACGAAGTCGCGGCGCTGGAGCGCTCCTACGGCGAAAACGAGCTTCGTGTCAGGAACTTGATCAACGAGCTTGCCACAGAGCGCGACGCCCTCACCAACAACAGCCAACGGGTCAGCGAGGCGCTGAAGGGCGTGGGCGCGGCCGTGGCACGCGACATCGCCAATGCTTCCGGCTCGATCGACAAGAAACTCGCCGAACGTGGCACGCAGCTCACCGAACTCCTGGTGACCCGCTCCAGCGAAGCGGCCGAGCAGGTGCACAAGGCCCAGGCCAAGGTCGCCGAGCACGTGCCCGGTCTCCTCGAGCGCCTGACGAAAGAGCAAGGCCGCTTGACCAAGGTCATCGACGGCGCCACCCAGAACCTCACCGCGCTGGAGAAAACGGTGGCCGAGCGCACGACCGCTCTCGACAAGACCATGAAGGAGCGCACCGAGGCCCTCCAGGGCTCGCTCGCCGAGCGCATCAAGGGCCTTGAGTCCACCGTGGCGCAGGGCGCGATCATGCTCGACAAGACGCTGGGCGATCGCACCGAGGCTTTCAACGCGGCGATCACCCAGAATGCCGGCGCTCTCGACAAGACCATGAAGGAGCGCACCGAGACGTTCATGGCGGAGATCGGCCAGAGCACCCAGGTGCTCGACAAGGCTCTGAAGGACCGCACGGACACATTCACCGGCCTGGTGGCCCAAAGCGCCGTGACGCTCGACAAAACGCTTGGAGACCGGACGGCAGCCTTCACCAACGTCGTCGCCGAGGGCGCCGTGACGCTGGAGAAGACGCTCACCGACAAGACCAACGCGCTCACCGACGTGGTCGCCGAAAGCGCGGTGACACTCGACAAGACGCTTGCAGACCGGACGGCCGCCTTCACCAATGTCGTGGCGGAAGGCGCCGTGACGCTGGAGAAGACGCTCACAGATAAGACCAGCGCGCTCACCAACGTGGTCGCCGAAAGCGCCGTCACCCTCGACAAGACACTTGCAGACCGGACGGCCGCCTTCACCAATGTCGTGGCGGAAGGCGCCGTGGCGCTGGAGAAGACGCTCACCGACAAGACCAGCGCGCTGACCAACGTGGTCGCGCAGAGCGCCGTCACCCTCGACAAGACTCTTGCCGAACGGACCGAGGCCTTGAGCGCCGCCGCCGCCGAAGGCACGGAGAAACTCGACAAGACCCTTGCGGCGCGGACCGAGGCCTTCACGGGCGTGGTGGCCCAAGGTGCCGTCACTTTCGAGAAGACCCTTCAGGAGCGGACAGACGCCCTCGCCGCCGCGGTCGAGAACCGGACAAGCGCCGTGGACAAGACGCTGAGCGATCGCACCGCGCAGTTCACCTCAGCGGTGAACCAGGGCGCCATCGCGCTCGACAGGACGCTTGCCGAGCGGGCCGACAGCTTCACCAAATCCCTGCTCCAAAAGGTGCAGGGCCTGGAAAGCGCCATCACCCAGCAAACCGAGTCTCTCGAGAAGACCATGGGCGAGCGCGCGCAGCTCGTGATCACGGCGCTCGCCGAGCGGCTCAAGGCGATCGATGCCACCTTCGGCCAGCGCACGGCCGAGACCGACAAGATGCTCGGCGAGCATACGCGCCTGGTCGACGAGACCTTCGGCAGGCAGACCGCGCAGCTCAACGAGGTGCTCGCCAACAACTCGCAGTTGATGCAGCAGACCGCCGAGCAGGTCGGCGCCCAGTCCAAGGAAGCGGTGGGCATCCTGACCAGCCAGACCGGCAATCTGCGCGAGGTGTCAAAGGGGCTGCTCGAACAGATCCACGGGCTCACCCAGCGTTTCGAGAGCCAGGGCCAGGCCATTCTCACCGCGGCCAAGGCGCTCGACTCCTCGAATGCCAAGATCGACTCGATCCTGGAAGGCCGGCACCAATCCATCATCGCCCTCCTGCACACGGTCAACACCAAGGCGCAGGAGCTCGACGGCATGATGGGCAACTACGCGGGCATCGTAGAAGGCGCGCTGACCCAGGCCGAAGCGCGGGCCAAGCAGGTGACCACCGCTCTCGGCCGCGACACTGCTGGCCAGGCGCAACAGGCGCTCGCCCAGATCGAAAAGCTGCGCGAAGAGGCGCAAGCTCATACGGCGCGCGCCGTCACCGACCTCAAGGGCAGCTTCGAAACGGTCATCACTCAGATCGGCCGGCAGCTCGAGCAGATGCGCGGTCAGTTCGACCATACCTCGCGCGGCATGCGCGAGGCGGCGCGGCAGACCGCGACCGACCTCGATGCGCTCCGCCAGGAAATGCAAAAGCGCATGGACACCCTGCCCGAGCAGACCGCTCAGGCGACCGCCGCGATCCGCAAGGCCCTCAACGATCAGTTCCGCGAGATCGAGGCGCTGACGCCCGGCCTGTCGCGAGCGGCCGGCATGAGCCAAGGGGGTATGGGCCAAGGCGGTATGGGCGGCGGCAATCCTTATCCCCAGCCCGCCCCGCAGCCGCAGCCTGCGCCCTTCCCGCCGCGCGCGGAAGAGCCCCGGCCCGCCGGCGGCGACTACGGCCTGCCGCCAATGCCGCGCTTCGATGCGCGTGGCCATCCAGTCTCCGGACCTTACGAGACGGCCGATCTCGATCGGAACGCGGGCGGTCTGGCGCAGCAGCTTTCGCACGCACCGGGACGCGGCGGCTGGACGCCCGCCGAGCCTTCTCGCGGTCCCGCAGCGAGCGGCGCCGGTCAGCTCCGCATCGACGAGCTGTCGCGCGCTATCGACAACCGCACGGCCGCGGACGTCTGGTACCGCATGCGCGCGGGCGAGCGCGGCGTGCTCGGCCGTCACATCTACACCTATGAGGGTCAGACGACCTTCGACGAGATCTCGGGCCGCTACGACCGCGACGGCGAGTTCCGCAATACGGTCGACCGCTACATCGCCGACTTCGAGCGCCTGCTCGCGGAAGCCGAGCAGTCGGATCCTGCCGGCAACATGCTCCAGAACTACCTGACGTCCGAGACCGGGCGTGTCTATCTCCTGCTGGCGCATGCGAGCGGTCGTCTGCGTTAAGATCAAGAGGCGTCAAGAGAGCCGTAAGGCTCCCCCACGAAACGGCCCCCTCCTCCAGAAATGGAGCGAGGGGGCCTTTCGTTTGCGGATTCGTTTCAGCGCTTTGGCGCGCGCCGTTGAGACCGGGCACAGGCATAAACTCTTCAAAAAAGTCGGTCCCAGCCCCTCCCGTTAACGGTCCGTTAACTATGGTGGCCATTTTATTAACTAAATCAAAAGGGGGACCGACAAACAGCCATGGCCGCCGCCGCACCCAAGCCGTCCGCAACGACAGCTCAGCCGTCCCGCTCCTTCACCTTCCACGGTCGAACGTTTCTCGCCTTCGTCCTCAAGCCTGAAATGCCCACCGGCCGATGGCTGGCCGAGGCGGATGCCTGGCTATCCCGCTCCCCAGGCTTCTTCGCCGCCAAACCGGTCGTCGTCGATGTGTCGCGGTTGCTGCTGACCAAGGGCAAGCTGGCCACGCTGGTTGCCGACCTTGGATCGCGGGGAATCCGCGTCATGGGTCTTCTCGGCGCCGACCCTGCCTGGGTCGACGACGATCTTCCGCCGGTTTTGGCGCCTGGCCGGGCAATCGACCCCGAAACGACGCGCGAGAAGGCTCCTGCTGCACAAGCACCCCCAGAGCCTGCGCCCTCGTCTCGCGTCATCGACACGCATGTCCGCTCGGGCCAGACGGTGTTCCAAGACGGCGACCTCACCATCATCGGCTCGGTCTCTTCGGGTGCCGAGATCGTCGCCACGGGATCGATCCACATTTACGGAGCCTTACGGGGCAGAGTCTTGGCCGGCGCGGACGGAAACCAGGCGGCGCATATCTTTTGCCGCCGGCTTGCGGCCGAGCTTGTGGCCATCGACGGATATTACCGCATGGCGGAGGATCTGCCCCCGAGCCTGCTCGAGAAGCCCGCTCACGCGTGGCTGAAAGACGGCATCCTAACAATCAAAGCCCTCGACTGAGGCAAAGGAGGAATGCATGGCGCAGGTCGTCGTAGTGACATCTGGAAAGGGCGGGGTCGGCAAGACGACGACGACTGCCGCGCTCGGTGCGGCACTTGCGCAGACCGGCGAACGCGTCGCGGTCGTCGATTTTGACGTGGGGCTCCGCAATCTCGATCTCGTCATGGGCGCGGAACGGCGCGTCGTTTATGACCTGATCTATGTGACGCAAGGTACCGTGAAGCTGTCTCAGGCCCTCATCCGCGACAAGCGGATCGAGACGCTCTACCTGCTCGCCGCGTCTCAGACGCGCGACAAGGACGCTCTGACAGACGAAGGGGTCGAGAAGGTGATCGCCGAACTGCGCGAATCGTTCGATTGGATCATCTGCGACAGCCCCGCCGGGATCGAGCGCGGCTCGACGCTCGCGATGCGTCATGCCGACGTTGCCGTAGTGGTAACGAACCCAGAAGTCTCCTCGGTGCGCGATTCCGACCGTATCATTGGGCTGCTCGACGCAAAGACGGACAAGGCTGCGCGCGGCGAACATATGGACAAGCACCTTCTGATCACGCGCTACAACCCGGTGCGCGCGGGCCGCGGCGATATGCTGAATGTCGACGACGTCATCGACATTCTTTCTCTTCCGCTGCTCGGCATCATCCCGGAAAGCGACGAGGTCTTGCGCGCTTCGAATCTCGGTTCGCCCGTCACCATCAATAATCCGAAAAGCGCGCCGGCGCGCGCCTATGGCGACGCCGCGAGACGGCTCATGGGCGAAGACGTGCCGATGGCCTTCCCCACCGACCGCAGCGGCATTTTCAGCAAGCTGTTCGGAAGGAAAGCGGCATGAGCTGGTTCATGCCATTCAGAAGGCGGAAGTCCGCCTCGGTCGCTCGGGAGCGTCTCCAGATTCTACTGACGCATGAGCGCGGGGCCGACAACCATTCCGACTTGATCCCCCTTCTGAGGGAAGAGGTGCTCGCCGCGGTCGCGAAGCACGTCACCGTGGACGTGGACAAGGTTCAGGTGAAGATCGACCGGGGGAAGGAGATTTCGCTGCTCGAAATCGACATCGAGCTCCCTTGCGATCCTGAGCGCAGCCCAGTTAAACGGCGCGATCGCACGTCACGGGCGGCACGCTCACAGCGCCTCGCCGTCACCCCAGCTCACTAGCCTTCTGGCGACGCGGCAGCGACGTCTTAGCGTCCCGGGCCCTGACCGAACCCTCGCGCGGAGGGAGAGGACTCGGACGAGCTTCCCGGCGGTTTCGAGCCGCGCAGCAAGAAACCCGTCGGGCTCTGTTCGAACTTCTCGAGGATCCGGTTGAGGGTGACGGCCGCACGACGCGCTTCCTGCATGGCCGCGCTGAAATCCTGCATGCCTTGCTTCGCCTGCTGGGTCAGGACGTCGACGTTCTCGTCGAGCTTGCCGCCCAACTCGCTAAAGGCCTTGGCCCCCTCATTCAGCTCCGTGATGGTCTGACTGATTTCCTCATCCTTGCTGCTCAGCATGGCGGTGAACTCGTTGACATTGGTCATCGTGCTGTTGACGGCTTCTTCGTTCGCGGCGACGAGGTCGTTCAAACGCTGGATGAAGGCATTGGCGCTGTCGAGGGCGGCGGGCGCGGCATCGAACAGCCCTCCCGTCGCGCCGCGGGCGGCCTGGATGGTCGGAATGGGATCCTCGTCCGTCGCCACCAGAAGCGGCGAGTCCGGTGTGCCGGGCGAGATCTCGACGCCTTTGCCGCCGGTGAGGCCGAGGGACTGGATCTTGGCGCGCGAGTCCTCCCGCACCGGCGTGTCCTCATGCACGCCGACCACAACCTGCACCTTGCGCCCATCGGTGGGATCGAGCGCGAAAGTTTGCACCTCGCCGATCTTGATGCCGTTGAAGGAGACGCTCGATCCGGAGGTGAGACCCGACACGGAGCCTTCGAACACGATGAGATAGCGCTTGCCGCCGCCCGCGAAGTTCGTGATCCAAAAGATGAAGATGAAGGCGAAGGCGAGAGCGCCCAGAACGAAACCGCCGATCATCAAATAGTTGGCCTTGGTTTCCATCGACCCTCAACAACCGTCAGGCGTCATTCGCGATCAGCCGTCGTTGCTCGGTGGGGCTCGCGGCGCGTGCCCGCTCCCCGCAGAAATATTCCTGGATCCACGGGTGATCGGGCCGGCTCTGTAGTTCGGCCGGCGACCCCGTCCGCACGATCTTCTTGTCCGCCAGAACGGCCACCCTGTCGCACACCGTGAAAATGGTATCAAGGTCGTGGGTCACCATATAGACCGTTAGGCCAAGTGTCTGTTGCAACTTGCGAATTAGGTGATCGAAGTCGGTGGCGCCGATCGGGTCGAGGCCCGCGGTCGGCTCGTCCAGGAAGACGATCTCCGGGTCGAGCGCGAGGGCGCGGGCGAGGCCGGCGCGTTTGCGCATGCCCCCGGAAAGCTCCGAGGGAAACTTGTGGGCGGCGTTGGGCGGCAGGCCGACCATGGTGAGCTTGAGGAAGGCCAGGTCGTCCATCATGGCCTGCGGCAGATTCAGATGCTCGCGCATCGGCACCTGGATGTTCTGCAAGACCGTGAGCGAGGAGAACAGCGCGCCGTCCTGGAAGAGAATGCCCCAGCGCTTTTCGATTTCGAGGCGGGCTTGCGGCGTGAGCGTCTTCGCATTCTGCCCGAACAGCCCGACGTCGCCCTTATCCGGCGTGACCAGCCCGGTGATGACCCGCATCAGCACCGACTTGCCCTGCCCCGAACCGCCGACAATGGCGAGGATCTCGCCGCGATAGACGTCGAGGCTGAGCGACTCCCAAATCTGATGGTCGCCGAAGCTCTTGGCGAGCCCGCGCACGGAGATGACCACCTCTCGTCCGTCCGTGCCGGTCACACCCCAATCCCCGACAAAAACATGGCGAACACGGCATCCAGGATGATCACCAGGAAGATCGCCTTGACCACCGCGGAGGTGACGTGGCTGCCGAGGGACTCCGCGCTGCCCTCCACCCGTAAGCCTTCGAGACAGCCCACAAGGCCAATGATAATCGCGGCGAAGGGCGCCTTGATCATGCCGGCCATGAAGTGCTGGAAGTCGTCCGCCTCGTGCAGCTTGTCGATATAGGTCGCCATGTCGATCCCAAGCACGCCGAAGGCCATGACGCCGCCGCCCGCGAGCGCCATGATGTCGCCGAGAAAGGTGAGCAGCGGCAGCGCCACGACGAGCGCCAGCACGCGCGGCAGCACCAGCGTGTCCATGGGATCGATGCCGAGCGTGCGCATGGCGTCGATCTCCTCGCGCATTTTCATCGAGCCGATCTCCGCGGTGAAGGCGGAGCCGGAACGGCCGGCGACCATGATGGCGGTCAGCAGGATGCCCACCTCCCGCAGCGCCAGGATAGCCACCATGTTCACGGCGAACGGTTCGGCGCCGAACGGTCTCAGCTGCACCACGCCTTGCTGCATGACCACGGCGCCGATCAGAAAGCAGATCAGCGCGATGATCGGCAGGGCGCGTAGCCCCGCGTGATCGAGATGATGAAAGAACGACGTGGTGCGGAAGCGCCACGGCTGCTTGAACAGCCGCAGGAACGCGGCCGTGACCTCGCCGAGAAACGCCGTGAGCTGGAGCGCGTCCTGCCACACGCTGGTCACGCCCCTGGTCGTGTTGTCGACCAGTTGTTGCAGCGGTCCGACCTTCTCGATCTCGGGCTTCTTGGCTGCCCCGCGGCGATGCACCTCCTCGATGAGAATGCGGAAGCTTTCGGTGGCGCCGGCGTAGTGGGTGCGCAAGCCGCCTTTCTGCCAGGCCCTGGCCGTGCGCTGCAGAAGCCAAGCGCCGGCGGTGTCGATCTCGGCGATCCCGGCGATATCCATCTCGCCCGTGAACTCGGGCGTCGGCGGAATCGGAACCCGCAAGCGCTTGAGCGCCTTGTCCAGATCGGCCGCCTCCGCGACCGTCCAAGCGCCGGTGGCGATCAGCCGGAAGGTGGTTCCGCGCAGCTCGACGCGAAAACCCGGAGCACGGGCTTGGGTCGGCAGGACGAGCTGGTGGTCGCGCTTGAGCATGGAAGGGCTTAGCTTGGATCGTGCTGTAAGCTTTCAGGCGCCCGCCGCCGTTTAAGTGCTTACGTTTTAGGACGAAATCACGGGAGAAATAAAGGCGTTATGGGAGGCGCATCAAAGGCCGGTGGAGGCGCAATCGCGGGCCTGAGCCTCGCCGTCCAGGTGGAGCGCTGGCCGATCAAGGGTAGCTTCACGATCTCGCGCGGCTCAAAACAGGAGGCCGTCGTGGTGGTGGCCGAGATTGGCGACGGCCGCAACAGAGGCCGCGGCGAGTGCGCGCCTTATTTGCGCTACGGCGAAAGCGTGGACGGCGTGGTGGCGGCCATCGAAGGGACCCGCGAAGCTTTGACCGAAGGCCTGGACCGTGCCGGCCTCGCAAAGCGCCTGCCGCCCGGCGCCGCCCGGAACGCGCTCGACTGCGCCCTGTGGGACCTGGAGGCGAAACGCACGGCAAGAAATGCCGCCGCCCTGGCCGGTCTCCCACCCCTCCATGAAGTCCCCACGGCGTTTACCATCTCGCTCGCCGCCCCCGAGACCATGGCCAAACAGGCCGCAACCGCGCGAGGCTTTCCGCTGCTCAAGTTGAAACTCGGCGGTGAAGGTGATGCGGAGCGTCTCTTGGCGGTCCGGGCCGCCCTGCCCGAGACAAGGCTGATCGCCGATGCCAACGAGGCCTGGCAACCCCATGAAACCGAGTCGCTTCTGGCCACAGCCTCCGAGCTCGGCGTGGAACTGGTGGAGCAGCCGCTGCCCGCCGGAAACGACGCCATGCTCGCGGCGATCGAACGGCCCGTGCCCGTATGCGCCGATGAGTCCGTGCATGACCGCGCCTCGCTCGAAGCGCTCGTGGGCCGCTACGACGCGGTCAACATCAAGCTCGACAAGACGGGCGGGCTCACCGAGGCGCTCGCCACGGTGCAGGAGGCCCGGGCGCTCGGCCTGAAGGTGATGATCGGCAGCATGGTCGCCACCTCGCTGTCCATGGCGCCTGCGCTCCTTCTCGCCCAGGACGCGGACTGGGTGGACCTCGACGGGCCGCTCCTCCTCGACCGCGACCGCGAGCACGGGCTCGCTTACGAGGCGGGCATGGTCTTTCCGCCCTCGCCCGCGCTGTGGGGCTGACGCTAGAGACTTTCGATGACGTGCTTGAGCTTGTCCTGCACCTCGCCCGCCACTTCGGCGAGGCCGGGATTGTCGATCGCCTGCATGGAGGCGGCGGGGTCGACGGCCGAGACCTCAACACGGCCGCCTACACGTTCTTGCACGATGACATTGCAGGGCAGCATGGTGCCGATCTTGTCCTCGAGTTCGAGCGCGCGATAGGCGAGCTTCGGATTGCACGCCCCGAGAATTCTATAAGGCCGGAAGTCAGCGCCGAGCTTTGCCTTCATGGTCGAGGCGACGTCTATATCCGTCAGCACACCGAAGCCCTCAGCCTTCAGCGCGTCGGTGACGCGCACGATGGCCTGGTCGAAGGGGATATCGACAGTCTTGGAAAAATGATAACCCATCGCCGCTCACATCATCCCGCAACCGCCACCCAATAGTTTGTCGGCCTTTTCCTTTTGCGCGTCCGTGAGCACGGCGTAGAGACCTTCGACCGCCGGCCTGAGGGCTTTTAGGCTCTCGAGCTTGGCTTCAGTCGCCTTGATGCGGGCATCCATGCGCTCCACGGCGTTACCGCTCTCCTTGGCTTTCATCATGGCCTCTCGCGCGTCTTGCATGGCGGCATGGCGCGCCCTGACGGCCTCGGCGTAAGCGTTCCAGGCGTCGGTCTGTGTTTCGGTGATCTCAAGATCAGCTTTGATGTAAGCAAGATGCGCTTCCATCATCGGGCGCGAGTGCATCATGTCCTTGCCCATCATGCCTTTGCCCATCATCGGGCAACCCATCTTGCCTTTGCCGTCGGCCTTGCCGTTCTGCCCCATCATGCCGCGGCCCCTCATGCCTTTGCCTTGGCCGCCTTGCTCCATGCGGCCTTGGCCCATCATCCCGCCGGGACCTTGCTGGCTGTCCTGCTGAGCCGTCCCACCGTGGTGGGCGCCGTGATCGGACGTCTGAGGTTGACCTTGCTGCGCCAGCGCCACGGAGCTCATGAGCGTCGCGGCGGCCAGCAGACCAATCTGTATCGTCCTACGTATATTCATTGGGGTTCTCCTTCATTGTTCAATCCGGTGGCGGCGGAATATTCCGCCGTCACCGCCGATCAGAAGCTGTCCCTAATCCGCCGAATCATTTCAGTCGCCGAGCACGCGGCGGCGCTCGTCGAACTCGTCCTTGTCAATCTCGCCACGAGCGAAACGCTCTTTGAGGATGTCGAGCGGCGCGCGGCCCTGCGTCTGTTGGCCCGCGCCATGCCCCGGCCCGGCGAGCCAGCGCACGAGAACGACCGCGACAGCAATGGACAGGGCCAGCACCAGAATGAAGAACAGTGGACCGAGTACCATGCCGAAACCCCACATCATGTGATGGCCATAGCCGTACCGATCACCATCGGACGGCATTTGCGCCCACACCCAGCTCGGCACAACCGCTAGGGACGCGCCGGCGGCAGCAAGGGCTGAAATCCAAAGCCTTCTCATTGGCCTACTCCTTCATCAGCAGTAACGGCCGCTCCGAGACCAATAGCGTAGCCCCCTTGCCGCTCTTCCGCCTTGAGACGGATCAATCCTATGCCCTGGTGAGCGGCTCTGCCGCAGGGGGCACGTGCTCGGTCTCGTCCACGACGAGACCGCCCTGCCAGCGCCGGCGCAAGCTGAACGCTGCGCCCGTCCCAAGAGCCGCCAGCAGCGCCATGACGGCATAAGCCTCGCCGCCCAGCAGGCGATAGAGCGGGCCGCAGGCAAGAGTCACCGTGCCGAGGACGATGCCCGCCACCACGGCGGCGTAAAGGCCTTGCGCCGTGGCGGCGCGGTCCTCCGGCACCGCGTGGGTCAAGAAATGGATGGCGGCGAGATGCGCGGCGCCGAAGCTCAGGGCGTGCAGGGTCTGGAGCAGCCCCGTCGCCCAGAGCGGGGGATCGAAAGCCATGAACGCCCAGCGCAGCGCGGTGGCGAGCCCGGCGAGCACCAAGAGCCGCGTGCTGCCCGCATACGCCATGACCCGCCCCGACATGGCGAACAGCGCCACCTCGGCGATGACACCGATGGACCAGAGCACGCCGATGGTGCCGCCCGAGAAGCCTTGCGCCTGCCAATGGAGCGAGCCGAAGGCGTAAAGCAGCGCGTGGCTTCCCTGGATCAGGCTAGCGGCGAGCAGGAACAGCAGGAAGAGCGGGGCGTGGGTAAGCGCGAAGCCGTCCCTCAGGCGCAAGCGCCGCACCGGAGCCGCGTTGACCTCGCCCCTCCCCCCAAGGTCACGAGGTACGAGATAGGAGCCCACCACCATCAGCGACGTCGCAATCAGCAGCATGGGCAGCACCGCGCCCGGCCCCGACAGCTGAATGACGAAGCCGGCCCCGAGGCTCGCGGCAATGAAGGTCAGCGAGCCCCATAGACGCACGCGGCCGTAATCGAGCCCGTTCTTGCGGATGCCGCTGATCGCCACCGTCTCGATCAAGGGCATGATCGTGGTCCAGTTGATGGCGAGAAGGATGGCGGCAAGGAGCATCTGCCAGAAGCCGGCCGACAGCCATAGCAGCACGAAGGAGGCGAGCGAGCCCCAGGCCAGCGCGATGAGGATCAGACGCCGGCTGCCGAGCCGGTCGGCGGCGAAGCTGATGGCCGGTGTGAAGACGATGCGGACATAAAGCGGCGTCGCCAGCAGGATGGCGATCTGGTCGGCGTCGAGCGCGCGCCATTTCAGCCAGACCGGCAGGTAGGGCAGATAGCACCCGACCACCAGGAATAGCGCGGCATAGAGAAAGCCGAGGCGCCAGGCGAGGGACGGCCCCACGACGGCTGTTGAGGCCTGGCTTACCATGGTCGTTAACGAATCCCCTGCCCTGCGGCTGCTACGTTCGGGCCTTACGCCGAATCAGATAGCTTCGCCATCACCATGCCGGAACGTGCGCCACGCGGCGCCCAATCATTGCAGCAAAGCGCGGCGCTGCCCCAGCAGGGGTTGGCGCACGACTATGCCGCCATCGAGGCGACCTTGCGCGATTCTCCGCTCGGCCGCTGGTTCCTCGCCGAATACGCGCGCCGCAACCGGACGCCCGAGACGCAATTGCTGCTCGACGCCATCGCCAGGCTCGAAGCGGCGGTGCTCAAGCCGCAACGGCGGACCGGTCTTTCGGACATTCTCGCCGAGCTCGCGGATATCAGCGCGGCGATTACCCGCACACGGCGCGAGATTGCCCAGCTCCGCCCGCCTCAGGCCTTCGACAAGCGTCTCTCAAACGCATCCGAGGAGCTCGACCAGATCGTCGGGGCCACGGAGACGGCCACGTCCGAGATCCTGTCGGCTGCTGAGGACGTGCAAGAGGTGGCCTGGACGCTTCGGGAGAAGGGCGTGGACCCCGCGTTCTGCGACCGGCTCGATCGGCACGCCATCGATATCTACACGGCGTGCTCGTTCCAGGACATCACCGGGCAGCGGACCGCCAAGGTGGTGCGCATGCTGCGCCATGTCGAACAGCGCATCCACGCGATGATCGGCGCCTGGGATGCTGGGGCCGCCGCGCGCAAGGAGGAGACCGCGCCCGCGGGGCCCCTCACCGAGGAATACGACGACCTTCTGAACGGTCCGCCGAAGGACGGCGATGGCCTCAAGCAGCACGACGTGGATGCGATGTTGACGAAGGGCCGAAGCGCCGAGGCCGCGCCCAGCCGGCCGGAGGGCTCCCACCAGCCGGAAAGCTCCCGGTTCGAGCGGCCGGAACCGCTCACCCTCTCCGAGCTTCACGCGGTCAAGCGCGCCGCCCTGTTCGGCTAGCTTTTTTCCACTTTATTTTTGAGAAACTTAGCGCGCTAGGTGCGACAAGTTGGCACGTCCAGTCTTGAAAAGATAATGCCCGCTAACCATCTCTGGGTGGACGCAAGTTCCCCCAACAAGCGTCCCCCAAACTGACGCATGAAAATGAAGCGGCCCGGTTTCCCCCCAACCGGGCCGCTTTCTTTTTGGGGGTCTCGGCCCGCCGCCGGCGCAAGCGCGGCAAGAGCCGGCGCCGTTCGGGCAGTCCCAGATTGTGGGCCGCGAGCACGTTCTCCAGGAACTCCTGGGCCGAATTTTCCCAACTGTAATTGAGCGCATGCGCCCTGGCCGCGCCGCGGTCGAGCTCCAGCGCGCGAAGCGCCGCGGCCCTGAGATCGGTGTCGATCGCGCCGGCCGCCGGGTCCGTGAGCACGTCCTTCGGCCCATAGGCCGGGAAGGCCGCCACGGGCACGCCGCAGGCCAAAGCCTCCAGAAGCACGAGGCCAAACGTATCGGTGAGGCTCGGAAACACGAACACGTCGGCCGAGGCATAAGCCTTGGCCAAGTCCTCGCCCTCTTTCGGGCCGGTGAACAGCACATCCGGATAGCGCCGCTCGAGTTCGGCGGCCTGTGGGCCGCCGCCCACGACCACCTTGCGGCCGGGCAGATCGAGATCGAGAAAGGCCTTGATGTTCTTCTCCACGGCGACGCGGCCGACATAGAGGAAGACCGGCTGCTCGCCGAACAAACGCACATTGCGCGGCTTGAACAGATCCACGTCGACGCCGCGGGTCCAGCGCATCATGCGCTCGAAACCCTTCGCCTTGAGATCGGCCTCCACGGAAGGCGCGGCGACGAACAATCCCGCCCCGCTATTGTGGAAGCGCCTCTGGAAGGCGTAGCCCCAGGACTCGGGAACCGGCAGCCGGGCCGAGAGATATTCGGGAAAGCGCGTGTGATAGCTCGTGGTGAAGGGTCGCTTCATCTTGCGGCAATATTGCCGCGTCATCAGGCCGATGGGCCCCTCCGTGGCGATATGGATGAAGTCGGCCTGCGCCGCCTCGATATGTCGCGCGATCGTGCGCGGCGTGGTGAGCGCCAGCCGGATCTCGGGATATGTGGGACAGGGAAGCGTGCGGAATTGAGAGGGGGCGAGGAAGCTGGCTTCGGCGCCGAGCTTCGGAAGTTCAAGGGCGAGCCGCTGATAGGTGCGGACAACGCCATTCACCTGGGGATGCCAGGCATCGGTCGCGATGAGGATGCGCATCAAGCGGCAGCCTCAAGCTCCTTGGCCGGGGCGTCGGCCCCGCGCACGCCCGTGTGCGGATTCCAGCGGATGATTTCGAAGATTCCTTCCTCGGTCTCGGCCACGGCGGTGCAGCTTTCGACCCAGTCCCCGATGTTGATGTAGACGACGTCGCCGACCTGACGCATGGCGGCGTGATGGATATGCCCGCAGATGACCCCTTGCGCGCCGTTGCGCCGGGCTTCCTGCGATAAAGCCTGCTCGAATTCGCCGATATAGTTCACCGCGCGCTTGACCTTGTGCTTGAGATAGGCCGACAGCGACCAATAGGGCATGCCGAACCAGCGGCGCACGACATTGAGATGCGTGTTGAACCAAAGCGCCATCGTGTAGCTCCAGTCCCCTAGGAAGGCGAGCCACTTGGCGTACCGCACGACCACATCGAACTCGTCGCCATGCATGATGAGATAGCGCCTGCCGTCGGCGCCCGTGTGGACCGTCTGGCGCTCGATGGCGATGCCGCCGAATTGGGAACCGCAATATTCGCGCATGGCCTCGTCGTGATTGCCCGGGATATAGACGAGCTCGGTGCCTTTGCGGACCTTGCGCAGCAGCTTTTGCAGGACGTCGTTATGGGCTTGCGGCCAATAGATGCCGCGCCGGATGCGCCAGAAATCGACGATGTCGCCCACGAGGTAGATGCGGGGCGCGTCGTGGCAGCGGATGAAGTCTAGGAAGGCTTCGGCTTGGCACGCCTTGGTGCCAAGATGGATGTCGGAAATAAAAAGCGCGCGATATTGCCGTATTTCGGGCTCGTTTGTCGCGTCGTCTTCGATCCGAGTGTTCAGCACGATAAATCGCGACTTAAGGTGATTTTGTATCAGGGTTGTGACATCCGCAGTCGCCTAGGTTAATGGGGCAGCGCGCATGACAGCCCCGGGGCTGGCTGGGGCTTGGGCTTCGGCCGTCTTTGGGCTAACAACCAAGCGGTGCTTAGAGCGGGGGGTTTGGATGATCGACAAAGACGGCCTGATTCATGATGCGGGGCGCTCGCTGGTAGCCGAATGACAGCTGGGTTCGGACTGGAGAAGCTTGGCCTCGTTTCCCTTCGCTATCCCTGGATATGCCTGGCGATCGCGGTCCTCGTGACCCCGATCCTGGCGTTCGGGGCGAGCCAGCTACAGTTCTCGAGCGACATCCGAGAGATTTTCCGGTCGGGCGACCCGGCGTTCGACCAGCTCGACATCGTCGAAGAGCGCTTTCCCGACGTCCAGCGCGACATCCACGTCGTCGTGTCCTCGGACAAGCCCTTCGATCTTGAGGACTTGAAGGCGCTCAAGGAGCTCGACAAAGAGCTCGCCGCGCTCGCTGGCGTACGAAGCGTCTTGTCGATGTTCTCGGCGATCCAAGAGCCCGAAGAGGGCGCGGAGCTCCAACCGTTATTTCCGGACGACTTGGACACGATCGAGAACTGGGACGCGCTTCGCGGGGAAGCGACGGAAAATCCTCTCGTGGCCGAGAAGCTCCTGTCCGATGACGGCAGCCTGGCCGTCTTCTCCGTTTCGCTGACCGAGAAAAACCGGAGCGAGGAGACAGACCGCCGGCTTGTGGGCGAAGTCCGAACCAAGGCCGAGGAGGTTCTGGCGGGCACTGATCTCAACCTGGCGCTGACCGGGCTTGCGGTGATGCGGATCGAGATCGTCTCGTCCCTCGCCCGCGATCAGAAGATCTTCCGGTACCTGGCTCTCGGGGTCTCGCTGGTGATCGCTTGGCTGTTCTTCCGCAGACTCGCGTTCGTGGCTGTCGCGGGCATTCCCGCCGTCGCCGCGGTGATATGGCTCCTAGGCGGCATGTGGCTCGCAGGGCAGGAGATCAATCTTCTGACCGGCGTCGCGCCGACGATCGTGCTCGTGATCGTGTTCTCCGACTGCCTGCATCTGCTCTTTTCAGTGCGAAACGGCGTCCGGGCCGGGGCCGATCTCGAGGCTGCCATCGACAGGGCCGTCCGCCGCGTCGGACCGGCCTGCGTACTCACCTCGCTCACCACGACGCTGGCTTTGGCATCCCTGATCTGGATGCCGCATCCCTTCGTGGCCAATTTCGGCATTGTCGCGGCGTCGGGCACGGCGGTCGCGCTTATCGGCACGCTTATTCTCGTACCCCCATTGGCGCTGCTGTTCTTGCGGAGCTTTGCCCGCGAAAATCAGCAACAGGTCGAAAAGAACAGTGTCCTACGGGGCATCGACACCGTGTGCCACGTGGCGGCGGACGCGGTGACGATCGCGCCGCGCGCCATCACGGCGGTGGGCGTTCTGCTCGTCCTCGCCGGCGGGTTCCTCCATCTCCTCAACGAGCCGCGCTACAGCTATGCGAGCAACCTGCCGCAAAACCATCCAGCGCTCGCCGGTCTCAACGCCGTGGACAGCAAACTCGCCGGCGCCAACGCTCTGCTCGTCGCCCTCGTTTGGCCGAAGGACTATCATTTGATGTCCTTCCACACGTTGGACGTCATCCGCAAGGTGCACGCCACGCTGGCGCGCGAGCCGGCGCTGGGCGCCATAACCTCGGCGCACACCATCGAGGAATGGCTGGGTGGCGGTGTGGAGGGCGAGGACCGCCTGATGGAGTTCTTGGAAGGTGCCCAGGACACCTCGCTGGTGAAGGGGCTGGCTTCGCTGGACGAGAATTCCGTGCTCGTCACGGCCTGGTTCGGCGAACTGACGTCCGATGAGTTGGACCCCATGATGGACCGGCTGGAGCGGCGCCTGAACCGCATAGCGGAAGAGGACCGCAGCAAGGTGGAGATCTCCGTGACCGGCATCGTACCGGTCACCGCGCGGGCCAGCCATGAAATGATCGAGCTGCTCAACCGCAGCCTGATGATCACCGTCGGGATGATCCTTGTCCTGATCGCGCTCGCCATGCGGTCGGTCGGAGCGGGCCTGGTCAGCATCCTGCCGAATCTCTTCCCCCTCGCGATGGGCGGCGCCTATCTCTATCTGGTCGGATGGGGGCTACAGTTCACGAACCTGGTCGCCTTCACTGTCGGCTTCGGTATCGCCGTCGACAGCACGATCCACGTGCTCAACCGCTATCGGCTGGAGAAATCGGACGAGGTCGATTTGGACTCGGCGCTGCGCCAGACGATCACTGCGGTCGGCCCCGTGGTCATCATCAGCACGATCGTGCTTGCCGCCGGAATCGGCACGAGCCTCTTGAGCGAGCTGCCCATGGTCTCGCTCTATGGCACGATCGTGGTCATCGTGCTGCTCGCCTCGATGGTCGGCGCCCTGCTGTTCCTGCCCGCTCTTATGGAGACGGTCGAAGGCTGGCGCAGAAAATCGAAGTTCTTATCCAAGGCCCTAGGCTAGCGACCCCTCGATGAAGGCCAGGAGGTCGGCGGCGCTCCGCCTGATCGTGGATGGCGGGGTCACGCCGGCCATGACGGGTTGAGGCGCGAGTGTCTCCTGTTGTCATGCCCGCGCAGACGGGCATCCAGTAACCCCCCTGATCTTCGCGATAACGTCGTGCCGTGGTACTGGATCGCCCGATCAAGTCGGGCGATGACAAGTCATGGTGACCCCACCCCTCAAAGACCGACTCCAATCCGCCCTCGGCTCGGCCGTCGTCGAGAGCCAGCCAATGAGCGTCGGCTTCGGGCTGACCGGGCTCATCGTGCGCCTGGAAGACGGGCGGCGGCTGGCGGTCAAGGCGCGCACGCAGCCCCAGAACACAGGCGCACATGCTGGGCCGAGCCTCGAGCTCGAAGGCTTCATGCTGTCGGAGCTCAAACGGCTGTCCGATCTGCCTGTGCCGCAGGTGCATGTGGCCGCGCCCGATCTTCTGGTGATGGATTTCATCGACAACGATGGCGGCCCGATCACGCCGGCCGTCGAGCGCGATGCGGCGCGGCTGCTCTCCGCCCTGCACGCCACGCCGCGTTCGAGCTTCGGCTATGGGAGGGACACCCTGATCGGTCCCTTGCCCCAGCCGAACCCTGAAAGCGCGCGGTGGATCCCGTTCTTCCGCGACCACCGTTTGATGCACATGGCGCAAGCCGCCCACGACGAAGCCCGGCTGCCGGCTCACCTCTTCGGGCGGGTCGAGCGGCTCGCCGCGCGCCTCGACGACTATCTATCGGAGCCGCCCTTCCCGAGCCTGCTCCACGGCGATCTGTGGACCGGCAATGTGCTCGTGCGCGGCGACGCGATCGCGGGCTTCGTCGATCCGGCGATCTATTTCGGACACCCCGAGATCGAGCTCGCCTTCACCACCATGTTCGGCACGTTCGGGCCGGCGTTCTTCGCGGCCTATGAGGAGCTATCCCCGATTGCGCCGGGCTTCCACGATCTGCGGCGGGATCTCTACAATCTCTACCCGGCGCTGGTGCATGTCCGGCTGTTCGGGGCGAGCTATCTTGGGGGCATCGAGGGCACGCTTAAGCGGCTCGGGCTCTGACCCGTCTCCGGCACGTAATGGCGCATCATTCGACGCGTCATGTGCGCATGATTGCGTGGTAATCGCGCGCCTATTGCGCGGGGCCAAAAAAGAACCGGCCCGGGCAAGCCGGGCCGGTCTTCCCTGCGAAACGAGCCGAACGCGAAAGGCTTGCGCCTTTACTTGCGGGCTTCGGCTCGCCCCCCCCATTATGTTCCTGAGCCGTCCAATTCTTGGTCTTGCTTCAGGTCCCTGCTCT
>NZ_JBPPND010000178.1:0-55343 GCF_051306395.1 Methyloceanibacter sp. | reverse complement strand
CCGCCCCTGGAGCCGGGCATGCGCGCGATCGTGCCCGATCAGCGGCAGGAGCTGTTTCAGCTCAGGGCCATGGCTTTCACCCGTGAGCGCCAGGCGCAGGGGCTGGAACAGCGCCTTCCCCTTGGCGCCGGTCTCGGCCTTCACGGCCGAGGTCCAGGCGCCCCAAGTCTCCGCATCCCACGGCGCCGGCGGCAGCAGCCTGGCGGCCGCCGCGCAGAAATCGGGATCCTCGATCACGGGCGCGACCGGTCCCGTCACGACACCCCACCACTCCTTCGCATCCGCCAACACGGCGAGATTGCCCTGCACCGCTTCCCAGAACACCTCGCCACTTGGGATGCCCATGGCCTCCAGGCGTTCCGACACTGCCGCGAACGGCAGCATGTGCAGGAGCTTCGCGTTCAGAAGACGCAAGTCTTGCGCATCGAACCGCGCCGGGGCCCGCGACAGCTTGGCGAAGTCGAAGGCCTCAATAAGCTCATTCAGGCTCGTATGTGGCGCCACAGGATCGGAGGTGCCTATCGTCGCCGCGTAGCTGACGACCGCAAGAGGCTCAAGCCCCTCCGCCCGCATGCCCTCGATGGCGAGCGACCGGTCGCGCTTGGACAGCGCCTGCCCGTCCGCGCCGACGAGAAGATTGTGATGACCGAAGGCGGGCGGGGTCGCGCCAAGCGCTGCGAAGAGCTGAAGCTGGGGCGCCGTGTTGGCCACATGATCCTCGCCGCGGATCACATGGGTCACGCCGAGGTCGATATCGTCCACCACGCTCGGCAGCGTATAGAGATAGCTGCCGTTGCCGCGGATAAGAACCGGATCGGAAAGCGAGGCCGCATCCACATGCTGTGAGCCGCGCACCAGATCGTCCCAGACCACATCGCGCGGCTCCAGCAAGAAACGCCAGTGGGGCTTGCGGCCTTCCGCTTCGAGCTCGGCTTTGTCCTCGTCCGTGAGACTGACGGCCGCACGGTCATAGACCGGCGGTTTACCGCGCGCGAGCTGACGCTTGCGTTTCAGCTCCAGCTCTTCCGGCGTCTCGTAGGCCGGGTAGAGCCGGCCCATGTCTTTCAGCTTTTCGACCGCCGCCGCGTAGAGCGCGAAGCGGCCGGACTGATGCACGAGCTTGGCCCATTCAATGCCGAGCCATGCCACATCTTCCTCGATGCCACGTGCGAACTCTTCCGTAGACCGTTCCTGGTCGGTGTCGTCGAGGCGCAGAATGAAGTCACCACCCTGCTTCTTCGCGAACAGAAAGTTGAGCAGCGCCGTGCGGATATTGCCGGCGTGGAGCCGCCCCGTGGGGCTCGGCGCGAAGCGTACGGTGATGGTCAAACTAGACCGTCCAGGAAAGTCCTGATTGCGCTCGCTAAATCATCCAACTTGCTACCAATCTGGCTCATGGCTTCTCGCTCAAGCACCTTTCTCCCTAGTCCCTTGGCCCATTGTCCCGTACGACTTAGGAAGCCGCGCTCCACCATGGGACCCTTGAGCATGTTGAGAGCGGTCTCAAGAACCGTGATCAGCTCTTCCCGCGTAAGCTGGTTAAGGGTGGAATCCTCTCCCCCTGCGGAATTGCTAGTGCGAAGCGATTCGATCAGGCCAGCCAGAATCTTTCTTAAGTGAGCGACGTCGTCTGTCTCAACCTTGATGACCCAGTCTGCCGGCCATCCACCGGACGCCGCTTGTCTTAGGACTGCGCTAGGATGTGTATCCTTGGTCGAGGCAGCCTGACCTAGTTCGCGTGCCACTTGAATAGAAGCGTCGAGGACTCTCATGAAAGTATAATAGCGAGGCTGGGTCTCAAGATTTTCGATCGCCCGAACGGTCTGAATAGAGACGGCGGCGATATCCGCAACGGACCTACGCGTTGCCTTCTCCAGACTGGTTAGCCTTTTCAAGCAATCCGACAGGCTCGCCAGGTCCGCATCATGGTAGGTACCCTTACTAGCGCTTTCCCTCGCAGCAACTAGACGCCGCACCAAAGATCGAGCAACCCTCGAATCGTCTCGCCCTAAGAGGTCTGCCATTACAGTCGCTCGCGAAATTTGTTGGTGATGGGATAGCGGCGATCACGGCCGAAATTCTTAGCGGTGATCTTCGTCCCCGGCGCCGCCTGCCGCCGCTTATACTCGGCGAGATAGAGCATGCGCTCCACCTTCTGCACCAGCCCCGGGGCGTGCCCCCGCGCGACGATCTCCGGTACCGGCATCTCAAGCTCCACCAGGCAATTGAGAATATCGTCCAGCACAGAGTATGGCGGCAGCGAATCCACGTCGCGCTGTCCGGGCTTCAGCTCGGCCGACGGATCTTTGGTGAGCACGCTCTCCGGAATGATGACGCCTTCCGGCCCGAGACAGCCTTTGGGCCGATGCGCGTTGCGGTAGCGCGACAGCGCATAAACCTGGCCTTTGTAGAGGTCCTTGAGCGGATTGAAGCCGCCGTTCATGTCGCCATAAAGCGTCGCGTAGCCCACCGAAACCTCCGACTTGTTGCCGGTGGTCAGCACGAGAGGCCCGAGCTGGTTGGAGACCGCCATGAGTAGCGTGCCGCGCGTGCGAGACTGGAGGTTCTCCGCCGTGAAGTCCTTCGGCGGGCCTTTCAGCACATCCTCCAAGCATGAGCTCAAGCCTTCGACGCCAGCGTGGATCGGCACGATGTCGTAGCGCACGCCCAACGCCTTGGCGACCGCCTCGGCGTCGCTCAGGCTTTCCTTGCTGGTGTATTCGTAAGGCAGCATCACGCAATGCACGCGGTCCGCGCCGAGCGCGTCCACCGCCATCACGGCGCAGAGCGCCGAATCGATGCCGCCGGAGAGTCCGAGCACCACGCCGGGAAAGCCGTTCTTGTCGATATAGTCGCGCAACCCCGTCACGCAGGCGAGATAGTTGGCGGCATCGCCCTCCTCCACTTCTGCGATAGGCTGCGGCAGGCAGTGCCAGCGCCCGTCCTCGCGGCGCCATTCGGTGACCGCGAGTGCCACCTCCCAAGCAGGGAGTTGCACCGCAAGCTCCCCATCTGCATTGAGCACGAAGGAGGCGCCGTCGAAGGCAAGCTCGTCCTGACCGCCAACCTGGTTGAGATAGGCGAGCGGCCGGCGCGTCTCCGCCACCCGCGTCTCCGCCACGCCGTAACGGGTCTCCTGCTTGTCCATCCAATAAGGCGAACCGTTCGGCACGATCAGGATCTCCGCACCCGCCTGGACCAGGGACTGGCAGACTTCCTCGGCCCAGATGTCCTCGCAGATCGCTACGCCCAAGCACACGCCCCGGAATTGGATCGGCTCAGGCAAAGGCCCCGGCGCGAAGACGCGCTTCTCGTCGAACACGCCATAATTCGGCAGGTTGTTCTTGTAGCGCACCGCCTCGATCCGGCCCCCTTCCAAGAGCGCCACCGCGTTGTAGACGAAAGGCGGCTCCCCCCAGGGAAGCCCCATGAGGATGGCCGGCCCGCCATCGGCCGTATCCCGCGCCAAGGCTTCGCAGGCCTCGCGCGCGGCGCGCAGCAAGGCCGGCTTCAGCACCAAATCTTCCAGCGGATAGCCGGTGAGATAGAGCTCGGTGAAAACGATCAGCTCGACGCCAGCCTCGCCCATGGCCGCGCGCGCGGCTCGGGCCCTCTCAAGATTGCCTTCGATATCGCCCACGACCGGATTGAGCTGCGCAAGCGCAAGCTTGAATGAGTCCTTGATTCTACCGGTCATGGATCGAACTTAGCGGTGGGCGCACGACAAACAAGCGCGCAAAAGAATATCCCCGCCTACTCGCCGGCGACGACGGAGACTTCCGGCTGGGGCCGCCCTTCCCGATCGCGCCGCAGCCGTTCGGCCACGATGAAGGCCAGCTCGATCGACTGGTCGGCGTTGAGCCTTGGGTCGCAATGGGTGTGATAGCGGTCCGAAAGGTCGGTCTCGGTCACAGCCTTGGCGCCGCCCACGCACTCTGTCACGTTGCGTCCGGTCATCTCCACATGGATGCCGCCCGCATGGGTGCCTTCGCTGCGATGGATATCGAAGAACGCCTCGACCTCCTTCAGGATCAAGTCGAACGGACGTGTCTTGTAGCCGCTATTGCCCGCCTTGATGGTGTTGCCGTGCATCGGATCGCAGGCCCACACCACCGACTTGCCTTCACGCTTCACCGCGCGGATGAGCGCCGGCAGATGCTTGCCGACCTTATCGGCGCCGAAGCGGCAGATCAGCGTCATGCGGCCCGGCTCATTCTGCGGGCTCAACATGTCGATCAGCTCGAGCAGCCCGTCGGGGGTGATGCTCGGACCGCACTTCACGCCGATCGGGTTCTTGATACCGCGTAGATAGTCGAGATGCGCATGGTCGAGCTGACGCGTACGGTCGCCCGCCCACAGGAAATGGCCTGAGGTGGCGTACCAATCGCCGGACGTGGAATCGATGCGCGTCAACGCCTGCTCATAGCCGAGCAGCAACGCCTCATGGCTCGTATAGAGGCTGGTCGAGCGAAGCTGCGGCGTGTTTTCAGCGGTGAGCCCAATGGCGCGCATGAAGCGCAGCGTCTCGGCGATATGATCCGAAAGTTCCTGGTAGCGGTGGCCTGCGGGACTATCCTTGACGAATCCGAGATTCCACTGATGCACATGCTCCAGATTGGCGTAGCCGCCCTGGGCAAAGGCGCGCAGCAAGTTGAGCGTCGCCGCCGCCTGGCGATAGGCCATATGCATGCGCTGCGGATCCGGCGTGCGGGAGGCTTCCGAGAAATCGATGCCGTTGATGATGTCGCCGCGATAGCTCGGCAGCTCCGTGCCGTCTTGCGTCTCGGTAGGCGCGGAACGCGGCTTGGCGAACTGACCGGCGATGCGGCCGACCTTCACCACCGGCGACCCGCCGGCATAGGTCAGCACCACGGCCATTTGCAGGAACACGCGGAAAAAGTCGCGGATCGTGTCCGCGCCATGCTCCGCGAAGCTTTCCGCGCAGTCTCCGCCCTGGAGCAGGAAGGCCTCCCCTTGCGCGACGCGGGCGAGCTTGGCCTTGAGCTCCCGCGCCTCGCCTGCAAAAACGAGCGGCGGGAACGTGCCAAGCTGCTGCTCGACCTCGGCAAGCTGGGCCGGATCCGGATAGACCGGGACCTGCTCGATCGGCTTCGTACGCCAGTGTTCGGGGCTCCAACGCGGTGCCATTCGTCTACTCTCCACTTAAGTCCCCGCTATATAAGCGATTGAAATGACTGTGGCTAGGCAAGCGTTGCCGCGATTGCCCGCGCTCACCTGGCATGCCACATAATCCTTAAGGCCATGGAAGGGAACGAAACTTTTGCCCCCGCTTGAGCACAGTCACACACCCGGAGCCATAGCAATGCGCCTCGGCCACGGTCCGCGCGTCAGCTATCTGCGCGATTGGGTCTATGGCGGCATCGACGGGACGGTCACGACTTTTGCCATTATGGCGGGCGTCGTCGGCGCCAATCTGTCCCCCACGGTGGTGGTCGTTCTGGGCATCGCCAACCTTCTGGCCGACGGTTTCTCCATGGCGGCGGGCAACTATACCGGCACCCGCGCCGAACGCGATGAGTACGACCAGTTGCGCCGCATGGAAGAGCGCCATATCGCCCTTGCCCCGGAAGGCGAGCGTGAGGAGGTTAGGCAGATCTTCCGGGCCAAGGGGTTCGAGGGTGATGCGCTCGAATCCGCCGTCGACGTCATCACCAAGCACCGCGAGAGCTGGATCGATACCATGATGACCGAAGAGCACGGCATGCCCGCGGTGAGCCGCTCACCCATCCATGCCGCCCTCTACACGTTCGTCGCCTTCGTGGCGTGCGGCAGCGTCCCGCTCCTCCCCTATCTTCTCGGCCTCGCCGCTCCCGAATGGCCCTCGGCGATTGTGACGGGCGCGACCTTCTTCGCCATTGGGTCTTTTCGCAGCCGCTGGTCGCCCAAGGCGTGGTGGCAGGCGGGCTTTGAAACGTTCCTCATCGGCATGCTTGCGGCGAGCGTCGCCTATTTCATCGGCTACCTGCTCAAAGGGCTTGTCTGACGCTTAGGCTCTCCCGGAGCCGCGGCGATTGTGCAAAAGTGCCCGCCATGGCGATTCCAGAACCTTCATTCAGCGTCGGCATCGAAGAGGAATATCTCCTTGTCGACAAGGAGACGCGCGATCTGGCGCCGGAGCCGCCAGAGGCGCTGCTCGCCAAAGCCGAGCAGGCGCTGCGCGGTCAGGTGAGCCCGGAGTTCCTGCGCTCGCAGATCGAGGTCGGCACGCGCGTCTGCCGCTCGGTGCAAGAGGCGCGCGATCAGCTCGTCGAGCTTCGCTCGACCGTCGGCTCCATTGCCGACGAGTTCGGGCTCGCGCCCATCGCCGCCTCAACCCATCCTTTCGCCCACTGGGAAAGCCAGCACCATACAAACAAGGAGCGCTACAACCTGCTGGCCCAGGATCTCCAGCACGTGGTCCGGCGTCTCGTCATCTGCGGCATGCATGTGCATGTGGGCATCGAGGACGACGATCTCCGCATCGACCTCCTCGGCCAGGCGCCCTACTTCCTGCCGCACCTGCTGGCGCTGTCGACCTCTTCACCGTTTTGGCAAGGCACGCAGACGGGACTGAAGTCGTACCGGCTGTCCGTGTTCGACGAACTGCCGCGCACGGGCATTCCGCACAACTTTTCCAGCTACAGCGAGTACGAGCGCACCATCGAGCTCATGGTGAGCGCAGGACTTATCGAGGACGCGACCAAGATCTGGTGGGACATGCGCCCGTCGGCGCGCTTCCCGACGCTCGAGATGCGCGTCACCGACGTTTGCCCCTTGATCGACGACGCGATCGCCATCGCCGCGCTCTACCAATGCATCCTGCGCCTGCTCTACCGCCTGCGGCGGCAGAACCAGCGGTGGCGGCACTACCCGCCCTTCCTCATCCGCGAGAACCGCTGGCGGGCGCAGCGCTACGGCATCGAGCAGGGCATGGTCGATTTCGGCAAGGGCGCCATGGTGCCGTTCTCGCATCTACTCGAAGAGCTGTTCGAGCTCCTGGCCGAGGATGCCGCCTATTTCGGCTGCGCGGCCGAGATGGCGCATGCCCGTACGATCCTGCAACGCGGCACGAGCGCCGACCGCCAATTGGCGCGCTACGAAGCGGTGAAGGCGCTAGGCGGCTCCGAGCACGCGGCGCTCGTCGCCGTGGTCGATGAGATTGTCGAAGAGACGATGACGCTGCCGGGAACGACGAAGCCGCAGCTTAAGCCGAAAATTGGCACCGGGTCCTGACGCGGCCGCTACTCCTCGTAAGCCATGTAGCGAACGATCTTCCAGCTCCCATCCGCCTGCCGTTGGAAGACATCCATGCCCGGCTCGACGGATTTGATTTCGCCGCCATCCTTCTCCTTGATGGTCAGCGTCCAGACGAGACGCACGACCGCCACATCGCCGAACGCCAAGATCTCCCTGATGTCCAAGGCGTAGCTATAGACACGCGAAGGGTCGGTCAGACTTGGTCAGCAGGCCGCAAACCGCTTTGTGATCGCGCGTGGGATGTCCCCGAAAGTCGGCTCGGACATCGGCCGCGAAAAGGTCGCAGACCCGCTCCGTCTTGCCGGCGTTGAAGTCGGCCATCCAGCGGGTCAGTGTATTCTCGATCTCGACCGGCGTGTCTTCGCCGAGCGACGGCCCACTGCTCAGCAAGCACAGCGCGAAGGCCGCGAGCACCGGGACGGCTGTCATCGTCTTGCGCATCGTATAGGCCAGTCTAAAGCGTCGTGCCCATGCCGCCATCGACATTCAGCGCGGCGCCGGTGACGTAGGACGCCTCGTCTGAGGCGAGGAACAGGGCGGCGTTGGCGATATCCTCGGGCTGACCGAAGCGCCGTAGCGGTGTCTGGGTGAGCAGCGCCTTGGCGATCATCGGGTTGGAGAGATACCGGCCGATCAGCGCTGTCTCCACATAGCCCGGCAGCAACGTGTTCACGCGGATGCCATACGGCGCGTACTCAACGGCCAAGCTCCGCGACAAAGCCGACACGGCCCCCTTGGTCGCCGAGTAGACCGCCATTTGCCGCGTGTGCTTCGCCGACATCACCGAAGACAGATTGATGACCGAGGCTTTGCCCGAAGCGCGCATCAGGTCGAAGGCCTCGCGTGCGCAACGCACCGTGCCGTCGAGATTGACTGCCCACACCTTGTCCCACTCCTCGTCGGACAGATGCCGGAAGTCGGCTCGCGCGCCGACGCCCGCATTGTTCACCAGTATGTCGAGCCGGCCATGCGCTTCCTTGATGGTCTCCATCAGCGCCTTGACCTGCGTCGTGTCGGTGATGTCGACCGTGTGCGCCGCTGCCGCCCCGTTCGCCTTGACGATGGCGTCGGCGGTGACCTTCGCCGCGTCGCCATCGATATCGGCGACGACGACATGGGCCCCCTCGCGCGCGAAAGTCTCGCAGATGGCCTGGCCGATGCCGGCGCCGCCTCCCGTCACCAGCGCAATCTTGTCTTCAAGCCGCCGCATCTGACCCCTTGATTGGTGATGGCGCTTCCCATCTGTGCCGCATCGTCACGAGCTCTTCCGCGATGCTCGGGTGAAGCGCCATGGTGGCATCGAGCTGCGCCTTGGTAACGCCGAGCCTGAGCGCGATCGCCGCCATCTGCACGATCTCCGCCGCGTCCGGGCCCAGCATATGCACGCCGAGCACCTTGTCGGTCTCCGCGTCGATGACGAGCTTCATCATCACCTTCTCGTCCCGCCCGCTGATCGTCGCGCGCATGGGCCGGAAACTTGCCTTATAGATGTCGATGACGCGACAGCGATCCCGCGCCTGCTCCTCGGTTAGCCCAACCGTGCCGATCTCCGGCTCGGTAAACACCGCCGTTGGGATAAACGCATAATCCATGATCTTGGGACTGTCCTCGAAGATGGTCTCGACGAAGGCGGTTCCCTCGCGGATCGCCACGGGCGTGAGTTGCACCCGGTCGGTCACATCGCCGACCGCGTAGATGCTGTCGACCGACGACTTGGAATAGTCGTCCACGACCACATGCCCGTTCCAGCCGAGCTCGACGCCCGCTCGCTGGAGCCCGAGGTCCTTGGTGTTCGGAATCCGTCCCGTGGCCGCCATGACCAGGGAGGCCGAAACCGAACCCCCTTCCTTCAACGCGACACGGTAGCAGTCTCCCGCCTGCTCGACCGACTCGATATTGGCGTTCATGCGCAGGTCGACCCCGCGGTCGCGCATGGCCTCCGCCAGCCCGTCGCGCAGATCGTTGTCGAAATCGCGCAGGATCTGCTCGCCGCGATGGAGCACGGTAACGGCGACGCCGAGCCCGGCGAAGATCGAGGCGAACTCCATACCGATATAGCCTGCGCCGACAATCACGATGCTGTCCGGCAATGCCTCGAGCTGGAAGCACTCATTCGAACTGATGAGATGCTCCTTGCCCGGCACGTCGGGCATGGCCGGATGCGAGCCGGTGGCAATCAGAATATATTCCGCCGAAATGGGCCCGTCGCGATCCGGCAGGTGCACCGTGTGCGGCCCCTCGACAGTCGCCCGTGTCAGAAACCGGTCGACGCCGGCCTTCTCAAGCGTGCGTGTGTACAGCGCGTTCAGCCGGTCGACTTCCCGGCGCACGTTGTGGATCAGCGTCGGCCAATCGAAGCGCAAATCCTCGTAATCCCAGCCGAAGCTGCGCGCGTCCTCGATCTCGCCGCCATAGCGGCTGCCATAGACGAGGAGCTTCTTGGGCACGCAGCCGCGGATCACGCAGGTGCCGCCGATCCGGTACTCCTCGGCGATCCCCACGCGCTTGCCGAGCTCGGCGGCGAGCCGTGCGGCCCGCACTCCGCCCGAGCCCGCGCCAATGACAAAAAGATCGTAATCGTATTCGGACACGCGACTCTCAAGCTCCAGGACGGCGGATCGCCTGCACGCCGTTGGGGCCGGCGACAATGGCCAGATCGGCAAGGCCGAGGAACAGTCCGTGCTCGACCACCCCCGGCACGCGCTTCAGCGCAAAGGCCAGCACTTCGGGTTCGGAGATCTTGTGGAAGGCGCAGTCCACGATGAGATTGCCTTGGTCGGTGACGAAGGGAAGGTCCCCCTGCCCGGAGCGAAGCCTGATGTCTCCCTCGCAACCCGCCTCCGCGGCCAGCGCCTCGACCAATCGCATGGTCGCCCGCAGACCGAAGCGCACCACCTCCACAGGCAATGGGTGTGAGCCCAGCGTCTCCGATACCTTGCTAGCGTCGGCTATCACCACCATACGGTCCGATGCCGTGGCCACGATCTTCTCGCGCAGGAGCGCGCCGCCACCGCCTTTGATCAGGCGAAGCTGATCGTCGAGCTCGTCGGCGCCGTCGACCGTAAGGTCGAGTTGCGGCGTCTCGTCCAGCGACGACAGCGGAATACGCAGCTTCTCGGCATGCGACCTCGTGGCTTCCGATGTCGGCACGCAGGTTACATCGAGACCGTTGCGCACGAGTACGCCGACTGCTTCCACGAAGTGATAGGCCGTGGAGCCCGTGCCGAGCCCAAGCCGCATGCCCGGCTTCACAAGCTCGACCGCGGCTTGCGCGGCCGCCGCCTTGAAGCCGTCGACCTTCGCGTCGCTGTCTGCCATCAGCCGTCCAGCCCCCCCATCATGACGTATTTCAGCTCCACGAACTCATCGATTCCATGATGGGAGCCTTCGCGGCCCTGGCCGGATTCCTTCACGCCGCCGAACGGCGCCAGCTCCGAAGAGATGATCCCCTCGTTGACGCCGATCATGCCATATTCGAGCGCCTCGGCCACCCGCCAAGCGCGCGCTAGATCGCGCGTATAGAAATAGGCAGCAAGCCCGGAGGGTGTGCCGTTTGCCAAAGCAATCGCCTGCGCCTCGTCGTGGAAGCGGAACAGCGGGGCAATAGGCCCGAACGTCTCCTCTTGCGCGAGCTGCATGTCGGGCGTGACCTCGGCAAGCACGGTCGGCTTGTAGAACGTCCGCCCAAGCGCGTGCGGCGCGCCGCCGGTCAGAACTTTCGCCCCTTTGGCCACGGCGTCCTTCACATGCGCTTCCACCTTAACGAGCGCCGCCTCGTTGATGAGCGGTCCTTGCTCGACACCCTCTTGCGTCCCCTCGCCCACCTTGAGTTCGGCAGCCGCCGCCGTCAGCTTCTCGGCAAAGCGCGCGTAGATGCCGTCTTGCACCAAGATCCGGTTGGCACTGACGCAGGTCTGGCCGGAGTTGCGGTACTTCGAAGCGAGCGCACCTTCGACCGCGGCGTCGACATCCGCGTCGTCGAACACGATGAACGGCGCATTGCCGCCGAGCTCGAGCGACAGCTTCTTCACGGTGTCGGCTGACTGACGCATCAGGAGCTTGCCGACCTCGGTCGAGCCCGTGAAGGTGATCATGCGCACGAGCGGGTTGGCGGTCAGTTCGCCCCCGATCTTCTCCGCATCGCCGGTCACCACGTTGAGTACGCCGGCCGGCACACCGGCTTGCACCGCAAGCTCGGCCAGGGCCAGCGCGCAGAGCGGCGTCTCCGGCGCGGGCTTCACCACGACGGTGCAGCCGGCGGCGAGCGCCGGCGAGATCTTGCGGGTGATCATGGCGAGCGGGAAGTTCCACGGAGTGATGGCGCCGACCACGCCGACCGGCTGCTTCAACACCAGCATGCGGCCGCTTCGCTTCGGGGTCGGGATGATCTCGCCGAGAACGCGCTTCGCTTCCTCGGCGTAGAACTCGGTGAAGGACGCGCCGTAGTCCACCTCCGCGCGTGATTCCGTGAGCGGCTTGCCCTGCTCGGCGGTCATGAGCCGTGCAAGGTCTTCCTTGTGCTCGCGCTGAAGCTCGTACCAGCGGCGCAAGATCGCCCCGCGTTCCTTGGCCAGCAATCCGCTCCAGGTGGGAAAGGCCGCGCTCGCGGCTTCGATTGCCGTGCGCGTCTCTTTGGCGCCGAGGTCGGGCACACGGCCGATCACCTCACCCGTCGCTGGATTGGTCACATCAAGCGCCGGCTGGCCGATCCACGCGCCGCCGATCAGGCACTGGTCCTTGACGATGCCGGAGGTTTTCAACTGCATGGCCCGCTCTCTACGCCGCCGCTTGCCGGGCTGCAAGGGCCGCTTGCCAGGCAGAAAAGCGCATGTGACAGAGGTACCATGTTGAAAGACGCCACCATCGTCTTCGACCTTGACGGCACGCTGGTCGATACCGCACCGGATCTCACCATCACGCTGAACCACGTGCTTACAGCCCGCGGCTACGAGCCGGTTGCAGCCGATCGCGTGCGTGAGGCCGTGGGCCGCGGCGCCCGGGCCATGATCGAAGAGGCCCTTAGCATGGCCGGCGCCGACGACGCTGATGTCGACGTTGACGGCATGCTGGCCGACTTCCTTCTGCACTATGAAGCGAATATCGCGGTGGAAAGCCGCCCCTTCCCAGGCGCCGTAGCCGCACTCGAGCGGCTAAGGGCCGCCGGCGCCCGGCTTGCGGTCTGCACCAATAAGCGCGAACGCCCAACACGCCTACTGCTGCGAGCCCTCAAGCTTGATCACCACTTTGTCGCTATCGCCGGGCGCGACACATTTCAGATGTCGAAGCCAGACCCGGGCCACCTGCTGGGCGTCATCGCCGCCGCGGGCGGCGCCCCCGACCGCGCGCTCATGGTGGGCGACAGCGCCGTGGACATTCGGGCCGCGCTGGGCGCCGGCATTCCCTCGATCCTCGTGTCCTTCGGCTATTGCCCGCCACCGCCGGAGGGGCCTCGCGCGGACGCGGTCATCGACCATTTCGACATGCTGGAGACATGCGCCCTGCCCCTCCTGAAAGGCTTGACAGCGAAGGCCGCCGCGCCGTCCTAATACGCACCCGACGGGGCGTTGACTCGGGGGACCCCTTCCCGGTGCTGCCGCAATCAACGGCCACAGTCGCGGTTATATATCTTCGCCACGCCTTTGAGATCGAGTCCTGCGCCAAGGAGAGACGGGAATGCGCGAACGCATAATGATCAGCGCTTGCATCGTGCTGCTGTTGGGCGGCACGGCCTACGCCGCAGACGAAGAGCAGGCCTGCGTGGACGAACTCGCCAGAACCGAGACACTGGTCGATCAGAGGGTCGAGGCCAAGGCGCTCAGCGAAGGCGAGGTCGAGGAGGTGAACCTGCTGCTCGACGAGGCCGACGCGCTTTGCACCGAGGGCAAGTACAAGAAGGCCAGCGAGACCTTGGCCACTGTCAGCAAGATGGTCGCGCCGGCGGCACCGGCCCAATAGGGCGGCGTCCGGGAGGGCGCTTCCCTTTGGGCGCGCCTTCCTTGACTTACCCCGGAGCCACTCGCTAAATCCCCCTTCCAGCCGCATCCCCTCAGCAACCCTGAGACGGCGATGCGCCAAGCTCCAAGCGAAAACGGGCGGTTAGCTCAGCTGGTAGAGCACTGTGTTCACATCGCAGGGGTCACTGGTTCGAGTCCAGTACCGCCCACCATCCGGCCATCCTGAAGGTTCTCGGCTGGAGATCCGGGCCGAGAAGCGCGGCACTTAGCGTGCCGGCTGCGTCTTCGCCATGTTGGTGATGTTGAGCCGGCTGGCGAGCAATTGGTCGGAGGCTGAAGGGTCCAGCCAAATGCTCGCGTGGGACCGCCCGGCGATCGGCGCGACATCCTTGGCCGCGCTCGCGCCTAGCGTCGCGATCAACGTGACCGCGAGCAGACCCGCCATGAACTGCTGATGCATACTCATCGTCACCGAATCTGTGGCGGCGGCGATAAAGTTTGCGTTTAAAGTTTTGGCTAAAAATGTATTTACGGCGTTAACCAAAATCGAGTCTGGCGCGCTGCCGTCGAGACGAGCACACGCGCCAAACTCCCGGCCGGGACTACGAAGGCTCTCCTAGTCCCGGCGCCCTCTAGCCCTCCCGCCGCAGCAACGCGTCGAGGCTCCAAGGGCCTCCGCCCGCGAAAACGAGATACAGAAAGATGAAGCAGAACAGAATGGCGCCATCGCCGCCATTCAACAGCGGATAGATCTTCTCCGGCGTGTGATGGAACATCCAATAGGCGACGGCCATCTGGCCTGAGAGAATGAAGGCCACGGGCCGCGTGAACAGGCCGACCACCAATAGCGCGCCGCCGACCACCTCGAGAACACCTGCGATCCAGGGCAGTGACATGACCTCCGGCGAGTGGCTCGACGCTGGAAAGCCGAAGAGTTTGGCCGTGCCGTGCTCGAAGAAGAGCAGCGCCGCGACAATACGCAAAACGCTGAGGATGCGCGGCGCCCAAACGGTTTCAAGTGTCTCGATGGTCATGTGGCAACTCCCCCCTGTGACGGCTTCTGACGAGCTTTATGGGGCAAGTGTAGCTGCTCGCTCGCGGCCCGTCAGTACACGCTCTCGTTAGGAAAGTTTCCCCCGGCACCAGTCGGAACTGGCCATGACACCGGGTCCGGGTCCCGCCTTCCGAACCAGCCTGAACGAAGGCAGCGAAGCCCTTGAAACGGCCGACCCAAAAAATGGGGGGTCCCCCGGACCCCCCATTTGCTTCCAGCTCGTGCCAGCGCAGTGCTATGCGGCGGCGCTGGCCTTCGCCGTGTCGACGGAGGCGACCGTCTTCAGAATCTGCGAGGCGATTTGGTAGGGGTCGCCTTGCGAGTTCGGCCGGCGATCCTCGAGATAGCCCTTGTAGCCGTTCCTGGGGAACGAGTGCGGCACCCGGATCGAAGCGCCACGGTCGGCGATACCCCAGCTGAACTGGTCGATCGCTTGGGTCTCATGCTTGCCGGTCAGCCGCATGTGGTTGTCCGGGCCGTAGACCGCGATGTGGTCGGCACAGGCCGCCTCGAACGCGTCCATCAGCGCCAGGAAATACGGCTCGCCGCCGACTTCACGCAGATACGTCGTGGAGAAGTTGGCGTGCATGCCGGAGCCGTTCCAGTCGGTGTCGCCGAGCGGCTTGCAGTGATACTCGACATCGACGCCGTACTTTTCGGTGAGACGTTCCAGCAGGTAGCGGGCCATCCACATTTCGTCGGCGGCCTTCTTGGAGCCCTTGCCGAAGATCTGGAATTCCCACTGTCCCTTCGCCACTTCCGCGTTGATGCCTTCGTGGTTGATGCCGGCCGCAAGACAAAGGTCGAGATGCTCCTCGACGATCTCGCGTGCAATCGAACCGACCTGCGAGTAGCCAACGCCCGTGTAGTACTTGCCCTGCGGCGCCGGGAAGCCATCCGCCGGGAACCCGAGCGGGCGGCCGTCTTTATAGAAGAAGTACTCCTGCTCGAAGCCGAACCAGGCGCCGTCGTCGTCCAGAATGGTTGCGCGCTTGTTGGTCGGATGCGGGGTCTCGCCGTCCGGCATCATGACCTCGCAAAGCACTAGCACGCCGTCCTTGCGTGCTGCGTCGGGGAAAACACGAACTGGCTTCAGAACACAATCTGAGCTGCTGCCTTCCGCCTGCTCGGTCGAGCTGCCGTCGAAGCCCCATAGGGGAAGATCCTCGAGTGTCGGAAAGCTGCCGTATTCTTTGATCTGAGTCTTTCCACGCAGATTCGGCGTCGGCGTGTAACCGTCGAGCCAAATGTACTCGAGTTTGTACTTGGTCATTGCGAATCCTTCATGTGGTGTTGAGGCAAAACGTGCGGAGGTACCCATCCGGGCCGCCTGTGCGTGACGGCCAAAACCGTTTTTGCGAAGCAGCAATTGTGCCAACGAGATGAATGCCCTCACCCGCGCCCGAGCGCGCGCACCGACCGCGCGGTCTCCTCAGAATCTGGCGTTCATTTTTTGGTAATAAACAGCTGGGGTTAGCGGGCGCCGCTGCATCCCTGCCGATCCCGGTACCAAGTCAAAAGCGGCGCCCAACTTGCTCTGGGGCTCGACTGCAAAGCGAAGCAGCGGCCAGACAAACGGCTGAAATAATAGTCATTTCGCAAATTTATTGTGCACGGCGCCGCAGCTCCCATGTATAGGGGAACTCAAGCTGTGTTGATGCGCTGAGTCTTCGACACACCCAATGACTGAATGGAGAGAACCATGACGGCAAACGCAATTGAGGGGACTGCCAAGATCTACCAGTTCCCCAAGGGCGGCCGCGCCGGATTGAGTAGCGGTCGCAACGAGACGCACCTCGCCGAGAGCTTTGTGATGCCGCGCATCGCAAGGGTCGCCTGTGGCGGCGCCTCTTATCACGAGGCGGCCATCCGCGAAGAGGAGCGCTCTCGGAACAACTGACGGCTTACGTCGTCCACATACGAAGAGGGCCGGCTTCCGAGGAAGCGCGGCCCTTTTTTGTTGCGAGGGTGATTGCCCTAGTTATGCGCGGGCGGGCCAGACGGCTTGAGCGTCGTCTTCGCTGCTGTCGAACATCGAAAGCATGGGCTCGTCGGTGAGCAACACCTCATCGAACTCGCCGAAGCCGTTGAAACGATTCGCCAAGACGCGGCCATACGCACCCACCTGGCCGATCTCCAAATAATCGCCTTCGTCCACACAAGCGGGCAGCACGAACGGTCCGGGCAGAAAGTCGGAGCTGTCGCAAGTCGGTCCGTAAAGAGCGAACTCGGCGTCGCGCGAAGCCGTCTTCTCCCGGTCCGGCGTGACCAGGCGCGCCGGGAACCGGAAGCCGGAATAGGCGGCGTCGAATAGTGTGCCGAAGGCCCCGTCATTGATATAGAGCGCGTTGCCGCGCCGCGCATCGACGCGCACGATGACGGACTCCGCCTCGGCCACGAGCGCGCGGCCCGGCTCGCACAGAAGCTCGCAGGAGTGCTTCACGGCAAGCTCGTCCGCCGCGCGCACGATCTCCTCCATGAAGCTTGAAAGCGCCGGAGGATCGGAATGGGGGTAACGCGCCGGGAAGCCGCCGCCGATATCGATGGCATCGACCAGGACGCCCGAGGACACGATGAGCTGACCCACTTGGCGCAACGCTTCGCCGAAAGCGACCGGCACCACGGCTTGCGAGCCCACATGGAAGGTGATGCCAAGACGGGTGGCGCGCTGGCGGGCTTTGAGTAGAAGCGCCGGCGCGTCTTCCTGCGAGGCGCCGAACTTGCCCTCCAGCGGAATGAGACTGTGGGTGTTGGGGCAAGCGATGCGCAAAAATAGGGTGAGGTCCTCGGCGCCGTCCGTCTCCTCCAGCACCTTGTCGAGCTCGTCCGCGGTGTCGAAGGCAAAGCGCCGTACGCCGAACTCCCGGTAGGCCCGGGCAATGGCCCCGCGCGACTTCACGGGATTCATGAAATAGAGCTCCGCGCCCTTGATCCCCGCAACGCGCTCGATCTCCACCAGCGAGGCCACGTCAAACGCCGTCACGCCCGCCTCGACCAAGGCATCGGTCACCTGGCGCGCGTCGTTGGCTTTGGCGGCGTAAAGCACCCGGCCGGGAAAGTTAGCCAGGAACCACGCGGCGGCACGCGAGGCGGCGTGCGGCCGAAGCGCTAGAACAGGCCGCTCCGGGCGGCGGTCACGGAGAAGCTCCGTAGCGGAAGAAAAAACGTCCATCCCATGCGTACTCCCACACGAGATTGTTCAGGTCACTGCCCTTGGGCGGTTCCGCTTGCGAGCCGGCGTGCTCCCTAGGGGGTTCGGTCCACGTTGTAAAGGATTTTTCGGGTGCTGCCTATATTCGTGTGCTGACGATTTGTGCGGACTGCCCCCTTCTTGCTCAGTTGGGCTTGGCCGCCACCTCTCCCGGGTCCGTGAGCATAGGGGTCTTGGCGCTCGAATAAACGGGCTCCTGCAAGAGCCCAAACGTCTTGCGCGCCGAGAGCCGCACCATGGCCGCGGTATAAGCATAGATCTCCGCGCTATCGACGCGTCCGTCCCCATTGCCCACGGGATAGAGGTCGGCGCTGCCGGCAAGCCCCTCGATCAGGTAGCGGGTGAACAGCCCGATGTCGTAGCTGGTGTCGATCAGCGCGCGCTGCCCGCGATCGGCGGAGGCGAGAACCGTCACCGTGGAAAGCGGCTGCGGCGGCAACGCGCTGCTGGTGGTCTCGCGCAGATTGGGCGGCAGCACATAGGCGCCGTGGTCACGCCCATACGAGCTCTCAAGCAGGACCAGCACCGACTTTGCCTTCAGTGCCCCGAGGTTCGCGTAGAGAGTCGACAGCGGATAGCCGCCCCGCTCCTCGCGATAGGGCTCAGCGTCAACCGGCAGAAGATAGGTCTCGCTGTGGCTCAAATTGGTGGCGCCGTGGCCTGAATAATAGACAACCACCTTGGCGTCCGGTTGCGCGCGCACCAGCCGCTTCAGCTCGCCGTCGGAGCCCGGCACCGGGCCGAACACCCGTTCGAAATCGGCCCGTTTGGCGTTCCGCAAATCGATGATGCGGTCCTGGCGAAATCCGAGATGCTCGGTGAGAAAGAAATACATGGCGCCGGCGTCGTTCCGGGCCGTCTCCGCAGCCGGCAGATTGTCGTAGTTGCCGTTGCCGATAATCACGGCGATCTTTCCCGGATCCTCGGCCGCCGGCGGTAGGGCCCGATAGAGTTCGCGGATACGGCTGAAGGATTTGACTACATTGCCGTTGCCCATGCCGGGGCGCGGCAAATGGCGCGGCGGCACGGTGCAAAGCTCGATATCGCCCTCGTCCTCGATGCGCTTGATATCGTCCAGGGAAAGATGCCCCGCGATCTGTACGCAAGACAGGCACCACGCGACTCCATATCGGCTGTGCAGATCGTCGAGCTGCATTTGGCTGAGCCCTTTGGGCGGCGGCAAACAGCCCGGCGGGCAAGCGCGTGCCCTCACGCCAGCGCCGTGGGCCTTGCGCAGCAGCGCGACCAAATCCTCAGGGAGACAATCGATGTCGAGGCGGGTCGGCGGCAACGGCGGCTCCTCCTCGACAACGGGCACTGCCGGCTCCTCGGGCGCGAGCGCGGTCTCGGCCTCCTCAGAGGTCCCCCCGGTGTCCGTGGTCTCTTCCGCCTCTTCAGCCCCTTTTATTTCATCCGCCTCTACCACAGCGGGCTCCGCCGGCTCCGGCGCGGCGGCCTCAACAGATTCCGGTTCGGGTTCGGGTTGGGATTGGGGCTCCGATACCGGCGCGGGCGTGGCGGCCTCGACAGGTTCGGGTTCGGGCTGTGATGGGGGCTCCGACACCGGCTCGGGCTCGGATACCGGCTCGGGCTCAGGTTCTGGGGCTGGCTCCTCCTTGCACAGCTCTTTGACTTTCTTCAGGACGGGCTCTGCCAGAAAATCACCGTATCGTTTCAGCCCGTATTCATTCTTGAAGTACCAATGGGCGGTCCAAGTTTGCTCGTTGGCCTTTCCGTCGATCGGACCTTTGTAGTAGCCGAGCTGGGCGTAACAGCGCTGCACGCGCTTGGTGTCTTCGGCCTTCTTGTCCACCGGAGCGGCTGCCGCCGCAGGCTCCGTCTCCGGCGTGACCACGGCGGTGCGCGTCGGAGAGGTATTAGTCTGGGGAGATACGGTCTCGAGAGGCAGCTTCGGTACTGCCCCAGGTTCGGGCAATGGTTCGGCGTGGGACGAGGCCAAGGGCGCAGCCCCACCCAGAACAGCCAGGGCGAGCCCAAATATCAGGCTCCGCCCGCCTTTCAGCCTCCCCGCCATTTCAACCCTCAACGCAAAACCTGGGCGATCACGCCAAACCCGCGCGCACCAATTCAACACCTTCACGCAAATTCGGAGCAAGCGCTAGGCCAAGCCGCACCCTCATGAGCCCCAAGGGCACGTTAGGGGGCGATGGCGGCGAGAGATTGGCGATAAGCGCCGTTAACCGCAAGAAGCGGTCAGCGCACGATGAGCTTGATGGCTGTCCGCGCCAGATCCTCGGAGGCGTCGTCCTCGTCTTCTGGTGCGGAACCCTCGGCCCCAAGCGCAGCCTTGGCCGCCGCCAGCTTGTGCTTTTGCCCGGCGGCAAGTTTTGCCGCCCCCTCCACCACGATCTGGCGGGTCAGGAACTCGCGGTAATTGCCAAGGGGTGTGAACTGCCGCGTCTTGAAGTCGTGCTCAATGCCGTCGGCGCCTGCGCCCGTCGCGTTGCAAATGGCGATGACTGTCTCGGTGCCGGGGTCCTTGAGGCGGAACTGGAACGGCGCATCGGCGCCCGGGAACTTCACTTCGGTGTCGGCGGGAAGCAGATTGTCCTGCTGAAACTTGTTGGGGAAGATCACCGTGCCGTCGCCGCCCGCCTCCACGTTGATCAGCGTGAGGTGGCAATCCTCACTCGACTTGATGCTGAACACGGGGAGGTCGTTCACCCGATAGAGACTCTTGTCGGACGTCAGCGAGAGATCGAAGTCGTCGAAAAACACTTCGTTCTCGTCCCTGATCTGCTCGACCGCCGTGGGCGTCAAGGCCGCGACCTCGATAGGCTTGTTGTCGGAGACTTTGTCGACGAGGTCGGGAAACTCAACCTCGAGGATCTGGCGCGGCAACACGCCCTGCTCCAACCGCCGCTTGATGCGGACCGCTTCGCCACCCGCCTCGGCAAGGCCTTGCGCTAGGGCCTCTGCGGCGATTCCGTATTCCGCCGCCGCGACCCTGAGGTCGACGGACTTCTCGTAGGCTCTAGAGAGGAAGTTGATACTCTCCACCCCTTGCTTCTGGGAGTCGAGGTCGGGGTCGAGACCCGCGGCAAGCATCGCCTTGCGGAACTTCGCGGCGTCGTGCTCGAGAAGCGTCTTCATCTCCTCTTGCGGTGCGTAGAGGGCATCCACACTCTCGCGGATTTTCTCCGGGAAGCTCTCATCGTCGAGCACATGCGCGCGAACATCGTCCGTAGCCTGGCGGATACCTTGGTTGTGGCACCCGAAACAAGAGATGGCATTGGTCACCGCCCGGTCGCGCTGGCTGTCGTCCAGCACGATCTCCGTGGGCCCTTTGCCGAGACGCTCTCCCTCCGCGGTGTTCAGATAATAGGCCTGGAAGCCGTTCGGCAGGCTGAAGATCGTCTCGCCGCCATCGTGCTTGAACGCATCGGCGCCAAACGGGCCCAGCGGATGGACGAACAGGCTCTGCGCCGGTCTGTCGCTCTTGAAGTCGTAGGACGTCCAGAAATAACCGGTCGGAATGGCGTGCCGCTCGATCAGCCGGTTGTGCTTGGAGACTCCGGACTTCTGGAAGCCTGCACGGCGCGCCAGAAACGCCTCGATATTGGCTTTCACGTCGACGCCCTCTTGCCCTTCGAGCTCGGCGAAGGTCATTGGCAGCTTCAACAGGTCGTAGTAGATGGGCGGCCGCGATGCCGTAAAGGCAAGCCAATCGCCACGCACCCACGGAAGCTTCGTGCCAGTGATGGACACCATCGTCTCATACGCGGGCACCTCAGGCGCCATGCCATAGGGATAAAGTCCGGCAAGCCGCGCCCAGTCCTCCGTCGTCCAGCGGAGGTCGGCGAGATTGAAGGCGATGACCGTGCGTTGCGGGTCGATGGTCCGCATCTTCAACGCTTGCGGGCTGCGGCTCAGACTATTGAGCAACTTCACCACGCCCTGCCGGTAGCGCACCATGTCGGCGTCTGAAGCACACGCATTGTAGAAGTGGGTGAGCGTAACGTAGCGCATACCTTTGCGCCGGTCGCGCGTTTGCGCTTCGATGTCTTTAGCCATGGCGATCACGACCGCGGCTTCGTCCAACGGCTCGCGGTTGGCGCACGCCGCGGTCAACGTGTCCCCAAGCCCCCTGATCCAGTCATAGACCGCCTTCACCTCTGCTTCGGTGGGCTCGGCTTCGCAGTCGAATTCCTGAAAGCAGTCGTAGGGCATGTCCTTCTTGGCGATCTGGATGAAGAGGCCCGAGCCGTCCGGATTGCCCGGCAGGATCAGGTCCGGATCGCGCGCGATCGCCGCGAGGTTCAGGATGTTGCCGAAATTCTTCGCCGGCTTCTGCCGCTTAAGGCTGGGGCCGGCTTGGTGGCACCGGGCGCAATGCTTGCCGAGCGCATCGAAGGCCGCGCGCGCCGCCGGGTCGGACGGCGGAACGATGGCGTCGGGCAAAGTCTCTCCGGCAAGCGGGCGACCGAAGCCGACCGCCATGCCCGTGAGCAAGGCGAGCGCCATCAATAACGGGCGCACGCACCACCTCATCAAGTCCTCCCGAGGCCCAAAACCCGGCCTTCATCTCTCATTTAGGGGAGCCCAACTGAACCTCCGGTGAACGGCACCGCAAGCGCGCGACCGCCCAAACGCTAGTCCTGGGCGGCATCATCGCCATTAGCGGTATCCGATTTCTTTACGGCATCGGGTCGCGGCGGCAGCGTCTTCAAGAAGGCGGCGATGGCCGAGCGATCATCACCAGAAAGCTTCGCCATATTCTCCTGCACCGGCACCATGGTCTCGCCGATCACATCGAAATCGGGTGTCGATCCGGTCTCCAAGAGATAAACGATGTCTTCTTCGGTCCAATCGCCAATCCCGTCCTTGCTCGGGGTGATGTTAGGCGTAGTCCCTTTGCCATCAGGGCTCTTGGCGCCGGCGAAGGCTTGGCTCTGGATGATGCCGCCGAGCGCGTTGCGCGGGGAATGGCACTCTCCGCAATGAGAGGGCCCGAGCACGAGATAGGCGCCGCGGTTCACCGCGTCGCTTGCCTCCGGATCGGGTGCAAACGTCTTGCCGTCGACATAGAGACGTTTGAAGAGTCCGAGCCCGCGGCGAATGTTATAGGGGAAGCGCAGTGCGTGCGCGGGCACCGTGCTGCTCACGGCCGGCAACGTATCGAGATAGGCCTTGAGGTCGATCAGGTCCTCGAACGTCATGCGCTGATAGGACGTATAGGGAAACGCCGGATAAAGATGGACTCCGCCGGGCGCCACACCGCGCTTCATGGCGTTGACGAAATCGAGCATCGTCCAGCGGCCGATGCCGGTCGCCTTGTCGGGCGAAATGTTCGGTACATGGAACGTGCCGACATTGGCCTTCAGACAACGCCCGCCCGTAAGCACCGTTTCGTCCTCGATATCGAGATCGTCGCACGCGCCCTTCGGCGCGGCGTGGCACTCCGCGCATCCGCCGGCGATGAACATGATCTTGCCGTTGGCAATGTCCGGCGCATGGTCCGGCAGCGCCGAGGCGGGCAGCGTCACCGGCATAGTGAGGAGATAGAAGGCGAGAGCGCCCACGACGATAAGAGCAAGCAGGATGAAGAAGGCTTTGCGCAAAGTCTCTCACCTCCCTCGATGCGAGCGGACGCGCGTCATCCTGCCATGTGTGAAACCGGCCTTCCAGCCAGCCTCACGGCATTGGCATTGGACGTCCCTCTTCGAGCACGTCCCAGCCGCGCTGCACGGCGGGGCGTTCGGCGATCGCCACGTACCAACGCTTGATGTTGGAATGCTCGTTGAAGTTCACGGTCTGCCACTCGAACCGGGAAATCCACGGCCAGATGGCGATGTCGGCGACGGAATAGTCGCCAGCTACGTACTCCACTTCGCCTAAGCGCGTGTCCAGCACGCGCCACAGACGCTGCGCCTCTTTGGAATAGCGCTCTTCGGCGTAAGAGCTCTTGCCGGGATTAAACTTCACGAAATGATGCACCTGTCCGAGGAAAGGTCCTGCGCCACCCATCTGCCACATGAGCCACTCGGCCACGCGCCATTTCGTGGGGAAGTCCTGGGGCCAGAGCTTGCCGGTCTTCTCCGCGAGGTACATCAGGATCGCGCCCGACTCCATCAGATGCAGGTCGTTATCCGTGTCGACGATGGCCGGGATCTTGTTGTTGGGCGAGATCTTGAGGAACGCGGGGCCGAACTGGTGGTCCTTGGTGATGTCGATAGGGTGGACGCGATAGGGAAGCCCCACTTCCTCCAACATGATCGAGACCTTCTGTCCGTTCGGCGTCATCCAGGTATAGAGATCGATCATGCATTCCTCATTCCGGTCTCGTTGCGGCCTTCGCTGTTGCGACGCACACGTTGTCCTTCGCAGTTGCAGAAAATTTGATTCACCAAGTCTTCATCGCACCGCCCCCCTATCGCCCGAAACCGGACGCGCCCGCGCCACAGCCGTTCGTTAGTCATGACCCATGAGCGCAGCCAAGGGATGCATGCGCTTAAAGGGAGGAATAGATGCTCAACTGTGCCCAAGTCGACACCCAACCGCAAAAAGGGCTCGCATCTAGCGCTTCCAGCTTTGCCCGCTACGCCATCTACTACACACCGCAACCAGGCTCCCCGCTCGCGGCATTCGGGCGCTCCTGGTTCGGCCGCGCCAATGACGGCGCTACCTTGCAGGCCTTTTCCACTGCAGGATTCACAGACTCTGGCGTCGCCAAGATCTCCGCCCTTCCTGGCCGCTACACCGGCTTGCACGCGCTCTTCCTTGCGCCCTTCGCCTTGCGCGAAGATGCCGTGCTGGACGACGTGCGCACGCGCCTCATCAACTTCGCCGCACACCGCAAAGCCGTTGAGACCGGACCTTTGACGCTCGCGCGCGCCGGCCGCTATCTCGTGCTGCGTCCCGTCGAGCCCAAGCCCGCGCTCGATTGGCTGGCCGCCCAATGCGTCAACGCCTTCGAGACATTCGCGGCGGAGCCCGACGAGATCGGCGACGAGCACCGCCATCTCAGCCCCTATCAGAGGCTCCTCTTGCGGAGCTTCGGCCATCCCCAGGTGATGAGCGAGTATCGCTTCTCGATCGCCCTGACCGGCCCCCTCGACTCTGCGCACCTGGAGCGCGTGTCCCAGGCGCTGTGGCCCGTGCTCGAGGATATCTGCGCAGAAGGCGTCACCGTGGACGGTCTCTCATTGTTCGGCGACACAAGCGGACGCACCCCCATGCGCCTCATCGGACGCTACAAGCTCGGCGGGTAACCCGCCGTCCGCGCGCAGTTTAGAGCGGGCCTAAGTTTTGACACACGGCTCCGCCACCTTCGTGTCACTGGGGAAACACGGGGGTTCCGATGCCCGATTACGGGGAGATCCTGGCGTTCCTCGCCGCCAATCCGCCACAAGCTGAGGCAGAGCGCGAGCTTCATGCTTCGCTGCTGGAGCTCCTGGCCAAGTGCTTGCGCGCCGAGCAAGTGGTCACGGACAGCGACGACATACTCGATCCTGGGGAAATTCGCTGGGTCAGCGTCAACTGACCGCGGGGGATTTGACCCGCATCAAGGGCGCAAGGACCAAGCCGATATAGTCCAAGACCTTAAGCCGATCCGGTGCAGCCTTGGCATTTGCGCCCAAGGGCGCCGGAGTGCTATTTGAGCGGTTGGATGGGTCTGCCTGGGCGCTGGATCAGCCAGCATATTTTTGCATCCATTCTAAGGAGTAGACCTACACCATGAGGGAAAGCGTGGCGGTAAAGCACTCAGACGCTGAAGCAGCGAAGAGTACTGCGGACGATGTCGTCCAGGCGTTTTCGCAAAGCGTCGCGGCCGGTGAGCGTTCCGATCAGCCCTACCCGCACTGGGTCTTGAGGGCCTGTCTTCCGGCCGACACTATCGAGGATATTCTTGCCCTCCCCTTCCCCGCGCCGTCGCTCGAAGGCGTGTCGGGAAAGCGGGAGCTGCACAACAAGACGCGCAAATATTTTGATGCCGAGAACCGGGCCGCCTATCCGGTCTGCGAGGCAGTGGCCGAGGCGTTCCAGGACAAACGTGTCATCGGCCTGATCGAGAAGACATTCGACACCAATCTGGACGGCACCTATCTGCGCATCGAGTTCGCGCAGGACACCGACGGCTTCTGGCTCGAGCCCCATAGCGATCTCGGCGTGAAGTCCTTCACCATGCTGCTCTATTTGTCGACGGACCCGAGCCATAGCGATCTCGGCACCGACATCTACGACGGCGACAAGAACCATGTCGGCCGGTCGCCCTTCGAGTCCAACGCGGCGATGATCTTCGTCCCCGCGGACAACACGTTTCACGGCTTCGAGAAGCGGCCGATCAAGGGCGTGCGCGTGTCGCTCATCATCAATTACGTGACCGACGAGTGGCGCGCTCGCGAGCAACTCGCTTTCCCGGAAGCGCCGATCGGCTAACCACATTCATTGCTGGACACTGGAACTAGAATGGCCGGGCTCGTCCCGGCCATTTTGTTATTGTCACAGGCGAAACGAGAGGCTGGGACAACGACGGAGCACCGCCGATGAGTAAAGTCGCTTGGATCGGGCTCGGCGTGATGGGCTACCCCCTCGCCGGCCATCTCAAGGCCCGCGGACATCACGACGTCACCGTGTTCAACCGCACCCGCCAGAAGGCCGACCAATGGGTCGCCGATCACGGCGGCATGCTGGCCCATACGCCGGCTCAGGCCGCCGAGGGCGCCGACTTCGTATTTGCCTGCGTGGGCAACGATCGCGATCTTCACGAGGTGACGCTCGGGCCCGAGGGCATCTTCAAGACGCTCAAGCCCGGGGCCGTGTTCGTCGACCACACCACGGCCTCGGCCACCATCGCCCGGGAGCTGTATGACGCCGCCAAGGAGCGCGGCGCGGGCGCTCTCGACGCACCGGTCTCAGGCGGTCAGGCAGGGGCCGAAGGCGGCACGCTCACTGTCATGGCCGGCGGCGAAGAGGCGGACTTCGCCAAGGCAAAGCCGGTGATCGAGACCTACGCCCGCGCGGTCAATCTCATCGGGGCGCCGGGCTCCGGCCAGCTCACCAAGATGGTCAACCAGATTTGCATCGCCGGGCTGATCCAAGGGCTCGCCGAGGCGCTGCATTTCGGCATACGCGCCGGGCTCGACATCGACAAAGTGATCGCCACCATCTCGAAAGGCGCCGCCCAGTCCTGGCAGATGGATAATCGCTGGCAGACCATGATCGAGGGCAAGTTCGACTTCGGCTTCGCCGTCGATTGGGTGCGCAAGGATTTCGGCATGTGTTTGGACGAGGCGCGTCGCAACGGAGCCAGCCTGCCGGTGACCGCCCTGGTCGATCAGTTCTATGCGGACATTCAGGAGATGGGCGGCAGCCGCTGGGACACGTCGAGCCTGATCGCGCGGCTTGAGCGCAATGAATCGGACGCCTAGGGGCGTCGCTCTTCGGCGGCATAATCGAGCGGCAGCGCCGTGGTGAACTTGATCTGCTCCATGGCGAAGGCAGAGCTCACGTCGTAGAGCTCGATCTTAGAGATCAGCCGCTTGTAGAATGTGTCATAGCGTTCGATATCGGGCACCACGACACGCAGCAGATAATCGATCTGCCCGCTCATGCGGTAGAACTCCACCACCTCGGGAAAGTCTTCGAGCGCCGCGTGGAACCGCTCGAGCCATTCCTTGGTGTGGTTGCTCGTGGTGATGGAGACGAACACCGTCACCCCTACATTGACCTTCTTGGGATCCAGGAGAGCGACGCGCCGCTCGATCACCCCTTGCTCCTCGAGCTTCTGAATGCGCCGCCAGCACGGCGTGGTGGAGAGCCCGATCTGCTTGCCGATCTCGGCGACCGGCAGGGTGCAGTCCTTCTGCAAGATGTCCAGGATCTTGCGGTCCATGCGGTCCAGCATCTGAATGACCTGACAAAAATATTGAGAAAAACAGCTCCTGCCGAGAACATCGTTCCACCATCCTCGACCAATTCCAGAATTGGTAGATTATTTTTCCATATCCCGCAAGGCGCCTCAGAGGACCCGGCGAACCTCCCGACGCAGGATCGGCAGCAGTTCGGCATCGAACCAAGGGTTTCTCTTCAGCCACGCATTGTTGCGCCAGGAGGGATGTGGGAGCGGAAGGATGCGCGGACACCGCCTTGCTTTGAGGTGCTCGCGCCAGGCCAGCATCGTCTCTTGCAGGGTCTTGCCGCGGGCGCGGCCAAGGTGGAAGGCATGGGCGTAGGCGCCGACGGCGAGGACGAGCTCGATCCGCGGCAGAGCGGCGAACAGCTCACGATGCCATAGCGCGGAACATTCGCGCCTCGGCGGGAGATCGCCCCCTTTGACGTCTTGGCCCGGAAAGCAGAAGCCCATCGGCACAATGGCCACGCGGCCCTCGTCGTAGAACTCCTCTGGCGTCACATCGAGCCATGCGCGCAAACGCTCGCCTGACGGGTCGGTGAACGGCTTGCCGGAAGCATGGACGCGCGTGCCCGGCGCCTGACCACAAATCGCAAGCCGCGCCGTGGCGCTCGCCCGCAGGACGGGACGCGGCGCATGAGGCAGCGGCGTCCCGCTCGGCGTCTCCACGCAAACGCGGCAGGAGCGGATCGAGGCGAGAACGTTATTGAGCTCAGCCATGCATGCGACCACGGACGGCGGCGGTCATATCTCGATGGTCATGCCGTCTTCGGCGATCATATAGCGGGCGCGATCGATTTTCACACTCTCGGCGAGCATCTCTTGCCCCATATGGGTGAGCAGCACACGCTCTGCGCCGAGCGTCTCGTAATTGGCGTCGATCGTCTTGTAGTCGAGATGGATGGGAAGCGTCACATCGTACTGAAAGCATTCGCTGATGAAGAGATCGGCGTCGCGCGCCACCTCGCTCAGCACATCGACCCAGCCCGTGTCGCCCGTGAAGGACAGCACCTTGCCGTCCACGGCGAACCTGAGCGCGTAAGGTGGTGCGCCGGAAGGGTGATGCACCTCGAACGGGGTTACCGTGACGCCGGCCACCTCGATCGGCTTCCGCTCCTCATACTCCACGAAGATGAGCTCGAAACCGCGCTCGGCGCGCGTCGAATTAGGGTAGAGCGCTTCCGCCAGCGTCTCGAAGCGGTCCTCGATGCCCTTGGGGCCCGTAACCACCAAAGGCCGCGACCGGTTGCTGACATATTTGGCGTCGATGAGGAGCCACGGCAGACCGCCGAAATGGTCCCCATGCAGATGGGTGACGAACACCGTATCGATATCGTTCGGGTTGATGCCCAGCCGACGCATGCCGATCAGCGTCGTCGCCCCGCAGTCGATGAGGAACGTCGACGGGCCCGTGCGGACGCAAAAAGATGTCTGGAGGCGGCTGCCGGCGCCGAAGGCGTCGCCGCAGCCGATCACGGTGAGCTGCATGGAGGTCCCATCTTACCGACCCGCTCCCCCTTCGCGAGCCTCTCTATGGGGATGTGGCACCCGCCGATTCCGGCTTCAAGTGCCGTGCCAGGCCGGGGCGAGAGTAAACGACCCGTTAGGATTTTCGGCTGATAGTTCTTGTTAAGCCTAAGTCGGGGGTCTGGGCGCGGCCGCGCGTGCGCGCTATGCCATTGATCCTTCGCTGGTTTTTGTAGATGGTAAAGTCGCGGGTCTAAGAAGTCATGTCAGGAGGCGCGTCAGCCGAGGCCTCGCGGGTTCATTCGGGCTCGGCGAACAATCAAAAACGCCGCGCCTATCGCAGCGTCCAGGAAGCCCGCGAAAAACTCACCTACAAGTCGGGCCGCAAGCCGGAGTTCGAATACGAGCTCCTGATGATGTTCGTGAAGAACGAGCTGTCGGCCGCCGTGACCACGCCGCTGCTTGCGCTCGTCGTCGCCATGGGAGCCATGTTCTGGGCCCCGCCGCGCGAACTGCTCCTGTGGCTTTGCGCCGTCTTCGTAGCCAAGGGCATTCTCATCGCGATTTGCCGGCAGTTCTCAAAGACGCCGCGCGAAGAGGCCGACACGCCGGCATGGCGCGCGAAGATCGCGGCCGCGGAGTTTCTCTACGGGGTGACGTGGGCGACCGTAGCCTTCATCAGTCCGGAAACCCAAGGCGAGGCCGCGCACACCTTCATCTTCGCCTCGCTTATCGTCGTCATCTCGATGCGCATGCTGTTCGCATCCACGGTCATGCCCATCGTCTATGCCGGCACCTTGCCAATGACGATCGCCATCGTGTTGCGCTTCGCGCTGCTCGACAACCCATTCTTCTGGGCGATGGCGGCCATGGCCGTCGGCGTGCACATCTACTTCATCTGGCTGATGACCGGATTCAATACGACGGTCATGGCCATGCTTGAGTATCGCGCCGAGAAGGACGCGCTGATCGGCGAGCTCGAGCAGTCGAAATCGATTTCGGACGAAGCGCGGCTGCGCGCGGAGGAAGCGAACCTCGCCAAGTCGCGGTTCCTCGCCACCATGAGCCACGAGTTGCGCACGCCGCTGAACGCCATCCTCGGCTTCTCGGAGATCATGCGCGGCGAGATCCTGGGTCCGCATTCCAACCCGACCTACAAGGAATACGCCAACGACATTCACGAGAGCGGGCAGCACCTGCTGACGCTCATCAACGAGGTCCTCGATATCAGCCGCATCGAGGCGGGACGCTATGAGCTGCATGAAGCGCCCGTGACGCTTGCCGATATCGTCGAGGACTGCCACCGGCTGATGCGCGTCCGCGCCGAGAACAAGGGACTGAAGGTCGTCGAGGCCTTCGAGGAGAACCTGACCCCGGTCTGGGCCGACGAGCGGGCCCTCCGGCAGATCTGTCTCAACCTCCTGTCGAACGCCATCAAGTTCACGCCGACGGGCGGGACCGTCACGCTCAAGATCGGGCGCACTCCCCTTGGCGGCCAGTTCCTGAGCGTCAAGGATACGGGGCCCGGCATCCCCGAGGACGAGATTCCCCGCGTGCTGCGGAGCTTCGGCCAGGGCTCGCTCGCTCATCAAACAGCCGAGGGCGGGACAGGGCTCGGCCTTCCCATCACCAAGGGCCTGATCGAGCTGCACGACGGCAGTTTCGAACTGAAGAGCAAGCTGCGCTACGGCACGGAGGTCATCGTGACCCTCCCCCGCATCCGAATTATGGAGGCGCTGCCGCGGCTTGCCGAGCCCGGCGAGCAGGAGCCGGAAGCCCCACATGCGCCCTGGCGCCCCGAGCGGGACAAGCGCGCCAGCTAGCCGCTTGAACGGCGCGACAGGCGGCCCGATTGCCCTGCCCCGCCGCACCCCCTACATAGATTGTTTGGGCATCCGGCCGGTAGGGACCTCTTGGAAACGCCTTGCGTCAACATTTGTCTGCTCGACGACAGGTCGGGGCTTTGCGTCGGTTGCGGCCGCAGCGGCAATGAAATCGCCCGCTGGGTCGACATGACGCCGGAGCAGCGGCGCACCATCATGAAGACCCTGCCGGAGCGGCTGGAGCGCATGGAATCCTTCGCCGAGGCGGAAGGGTCGGGCCCATGACCACCTGGGTCGCCCTGTTCATTCTCGCGCTTGGCGCCATGATGCTGGTGAGCAACGAGTCGGGCATGATCGCCGGCCTCGACACTGCAACTTTTGCCTATGCGTCCTTCTTCCTGGCCCTGCTCGTTTACATCGCCGGCGGTCTCGTGACCCGCTATGGCGGCGGCGCGGGCGCCATGGCCCGCGATGCGGTGACCTGGCTCGCGCTCGGTCTCGGCCTGGTCACCCTCTATGCCTACAAGGACGAGATCACCCCCATCGCCGCGCGCGTCGTCGGCGAGCTGCTCCCCGGCACGGCCATGACCGTGGAGACCAGCGCCGGCGGTCTGACCGAGGTCAAGATCAGGCGGCGGCTCGACGGTCACTTCACCGCCAAGGTGGACGTGAACGGCAAAGAGGTCTCCATGATCGTGGACACCGGGGCCTCGTCCATCGTTTTGACTCCGGAAGACGCGAAAAAAGCCGGTATCGACCCCGAAGAACTCACCTATCGGGTCCCTGTTCTGACCGCCAACGGGCGCACCGTGGCGGCCCGCGTGCGCCTCGACGAGGTCTCCATCGGGCCCCTCGACCGCACCAAGGTCGAGGCCCTGGTGGCACGCCCGGGCGCACTCACCCAGAGCCTGCTCGGTATGAGTTTTTTAAGCCGCCTCCGCTCCTATGAGTTTTCCGGCGATTTCCTGACCCTCCGCGGCTGAAACCCACGAAAACGCCGGCCTTGGAGTGAGGCGCACCCTTTGAGTTCGGCGACCAAACATATGCTGCTGGAAGCCATGCAGTGGGGCGCACTTGCGCTCGGCATCGCGGTCTTCGTGTATTTCTTCGACGATCTTCGTACGCTTGTCCGGCCCGACAACGCGCTTCCAACGCTCGCCGAGAGCATGCGGGATCCGCCCGCCGAGACCGAAGAAGAAAGGTCCGGCTTCGACCGCACGGTGAAGCTGCGGTCCGACGCGAACGGCCACTTCCTCTTCAAGGCCGCCGTCAACGAGCGCCTGGCAAACTTCCTGGCTGACACGGGCGCGACCTACGTCGTGATCACCTATGAGGATGCCCAGCGCCTTGGGCTCTCGCCGCAAAGTCTCGACTTCTCCGTCCCGGTCCAGACCGCCAACGGCGTCACCCGCGTCGCGCCCGTAACGCTGGACCGCGTGCGCGTGGAGGACATCACGGTTCGCGACGTGCCGGCCGCGATTGCCGGAAAGGGCGTCCTGGCCACCAATCTTCTCGGCATGAGCTTCCTCGGCCGCCTCAAGAGCTTCCACATCCAAAATGGCGAGCTCGTTCTCGTTCAATAGCCTCAAGTCCCTCCATTGATCTCAAAAGGTGGTGGGCTTAGAGGAAACTCTGCTATGGCCCAGGGGTTAACCCCTGAAGACCCCCTACAGCCAGCTTCCCGCAGGAGTGAGAATGTTTCCGAAGCCGCGCCAAGATCTCGTCCCCAATACCGCCGAATTTGAACGGCTGCCCCTCGTCAAGGTGACCGGCTTCCGCGAATACGACGCGCGCTGGCTCTACCCCCAAGAGGTCAACCTGCTCGGCATGGAAGCGGTCGGGCTCGGACTGACCACGTTGATGCGCGAGCGCGGGGTGCCGGTTCGCATCGTCGTCGGGCACGACTTCCGCTCCTATTCCTCGGCCATCAAGGCGGCGCTGGTCACGGGCCTTCTGGCCGGCGGCGCCGAGGTGCACGACATCGGCTTGGCGCTATCGCCCATGGCCTATTTCGCTCAGTTCGATCTCGACGTCGAAGGCGTGGCCATGGTCACGGCGAGCCACAACGACAACGGTTGGACCGGAATCAAGATGGGTATCGACCGGCCTCTGACCTTCTCGCCCGATGACATGACGGAGTTGAAGGAGATCGTGATGAACGCGAAGTTCGCGCCCTATCATGAGGGCGCGCGTTACATCTACGTGCCGGACATGGCAGAGCGCTATATGGCCGACCTACTCAAGCATCCGAAGCTGACCCGGCGCTTGAAGGTGGTCGTGTCTTGCGGCAACGGCACGGCCGGAGCCTTCGCGCCGCGCGTCCTGTCGGAACTCGGCTGCGAGGTCATCCCACTCAATTGCGAGCTCGATCACAGCTTTCCAGCCCACAATCCGAATCCCGAAGATCTCGCCATGCTCAATGCCACGCGCGATGCGGTCATGGAGCACAAGGCGGACCTCGCGCTTGTGTTCGACGGCGACGGCGACCGTTGCGGCGTGGTCGACAATACCGGCGACGCGATCTACGCCGACAAAGTCGGCGTCATGCTGGCCCGCGATATCTCGGCTCTGAACAAGGACGCTCATTTCGTCGTGGACGTGAAGTCGACCGGCCTGTTCAAGACCGATCCCGTGCTGCTGGCGAACGGCGCTAAGACGACCTATTGGAAAACCGGCCACTCCTACATCAAGCGCTACAGCCACGAGACTGGGGCGCTCGTGGGCTTCGAGAAATCGGGCCATTTCTTCTTCAACCCACCCATCGGCCGGGGCTATGATGATGGTCTTGTTGCCGCAACCGCGGTGCTCGACATGCTCGACCGCAACCCGGACAAGACTCTCGCCCAACTGAAGAACGCCCTGCCGCGCACGTGGCAGTCGCCGACCATGTCGCCACATTGCACCGACGAGACGAAATACGGCGTGGTCGATCGCGTGGTGAAGCACTTCGAGGACGTCGCCGCGAACGGCGGCAAGCTTGCCGGACAAAACATCCGCGAACTGATTACCGTGAACGGCATTCGCATCGTTCTCGACGACGGCACGTGGGGATTGGTGCGCGCCTCATCCAATAAGCCGGAACTCGTGGTCGTGGTGGAGAGCCCCACGTCGGAAGAGAACATGCGCGCGATCTTCGCCGAGATCGACAAGGAACTCGCCAAGCAGCCCGAGGTCGGGGAGTACAATCAGAAGATCTAAGCACGTCGTGATGCGATGAACGCAATAGAACCGTCAGATCTCTGTCGCAAATTTGCAATCCGAATCTGCTTCCTTGCACGCCTGTCATGATCACATTCGATTACACAAGCGTCGTCTTCGCAGCAGGCCTCATCGTTGGCCTCACCCTCGATTCTCTGCTGCTGCGGACCCTCCTCGCACCGCCCTTCCGTATCTGGCCGACACCTGCGCCAGGAAGTTGGCAGAGCCTCACTTTCTGGGGACTGTTTCGCGGCGGCATGGTGTTGACCTTCGTTGTCGCCATTCTCGATTGGAACGCCACCCCGCTGCTCGATTGGACCCGCTTCATTGTCGGTGTGCCACTGGGGCTTGGCGGGTTGTTCATCACCGTTTGCGGCTATTTCAATCTCGGCCTCGGCAACACCTATTGCGGCTCGGACGGCCTCGTCAGCCATGGCCTCTACCGCTTTAGCCGCAACCCGCAATACACCGCCTCGATCGTCGGTCTGATCGGCCTGTCGATCGGCGCCAACTCAATCCTCACCATCGTGCTCTCCTGCGTAATGATTGGCGCCTATGTGCTCATGTCGCTGGTCGAAGAGGATTGGCTGAAGCAGCACTACGGTAAGAGCTACCGCGAATATTGCGAGCGCACCGCTCGCTTCCTCGACGTCCAAGGTGTCATCCTCGCAATCAGCGAGCGCAAGAAACCGTCCCGCCAAGCGGGCTGAACCGGCGGCTCACACGGAGCAAACGTAATTCGTCATGACCGGGCACAAGCTCGGATCAAACTAAGGTCCGAGTGCCCGGCATGACGAGATTGGTTACAGTCGGACAGCGCCGCCGCTACTCGGCCGCGACGGCGGCATAGCCCTCACTCAGCACAATATCCCGTGCCTGCTTCAGCACCGCGAAGCCGGCGCCATCCAGATGCGCATTCTCGGCGATATGGCGGCGGAACGCCCGCGCCCGAGGCTGGCCATGGAACAGGCCGAGGATGTGGCGGGTCATGGCGTTAAGCCGTACGCCGCGCGCCAGCTCCCGCGCCACGTACTCCATGAACTGGTCGAGTACGTCCGCGCGCGACGGCGGCAGACCTTCCGCGCCGTAGAGCCTCCGATCCACCTCGGCCAGAAGATAGGGATCCGCATAGGCGGCGCGGCCCAGCATCACGCCGTCGAGATGGGCAAGGTGCGGCTCGGCCTCGGCCAGCGAGGCGATGCCGCCATTGATAATGATGGTGAGGTCGCCCCGCCGCGCCTTCAAGCGATGCACGCGGTCATGATCGAGCGGTGGCACGTCGCGATTTTCTTTCGGGCTCAAGCCATCGAGCCAGGCCTTGCGCGCATGGACGATAAAGGTCGTACAGCCCGCGTCCGCCACCGTGTCGATGAACCGATCGAGGCTCTCCTCGGCATCTTGATCGTCAATGCCAATGCGGCATTTGACGGTGACCGGCACCGAGACCGTATCCGCCATCGCCTTCACGGAGTCCGCCACCAAGGCGGGCTCGGCCATGAGGCACGCCCCGAAGCGCCCCGACTGCACCCGGTCCGACGGGCAGCCGATATTGAGGTTGATTTCGTCGTAACCCCAGTCCGTGCCGATGCGCGCCGCCTCGGCGAGCTTCGCCGGATCGCTGCCGCCGAGCTGAAGCCCGACCGGATGCTCGGCCGCATCGAACCCGAGCACGCGTTCGCGGTCGCCGTAGAGCACGGCCTCCGCCGTCACCATCTCGGTGTAGAGGAACGCGCGGGCCGAGAGCAGCCGCAAGAAGTAGCGGCAGTGGCGGTCGGTCCACTCCATCATCGGCGCAACGCAAAAGCGGTGTGAGTCTGGTTTCAACGGCTTAGGCTCTTAACGGGACTGTATCTATGAAACATGGCGTCAGGGATGATCCGGCACAAGCGGCCTTTCCGGTCGCGATCGGGCTTTGGTTCTCGCGGCACCGCTCTTGGACCCAGAGACGCCGCAGACACGGAGCCGCTTAAGGCGCCGGCGCCTCGTCCTCGCCGGCGTCCTCCACCACAGGTTCAGGTTCAGGCTCCGGCGGGGCGATCGGATGCGGATTAGAGATCATGTAGGCCGCGACGTCCCAGGCCTCCTGAACCGTGAGCGCGGGCGTTCGGTAGTCGACGCCGGTCGGCATGTTGGCGCGGATAAAAGACGCCGCATAAAAGAGCTGCCCCATGCCCGCTCCGCCGTTGAAGCTTCCTTCGCCCCAGAGCGGCGGCACGTAATAGCCAATTTCCTGCGGCTGCTTCCGCTCGCCCTGCCCGTTCTGCCCGTGGCAGCTCGCGCAATGTTGGGCGTAGACCGCGAGGCCCCGCCTGGAATCCGGCAAAGCGTCCGGCAGGGCGATCGGCATCAGCCCCATGCCGGGGAGGCGCACGCCCTCCGGCGTCCCCTTGCCGACGAATTCGATATAGGCGATCAGCGCCGCTATCTCTTTACTGTCTTCGGGCAGCGGCTGGCCGTTCAAGCCGAGCGCCATGCAGGAATTGATGCGGTCGGGCAGCGTGAGCACCTTGTTATTGACCATCATGGGAAAGGTCGCCGCGGTGGAGACGAACGGCGCGGCGAAGGGCTGGAGCCCGGCCTTCAGATGGCAGCTCTGGCAGGCGAGATCGTTGCCGCCATAGGCCATGGCAGGATTTTCCGCGCTGCGGCCGATATAGCGTGGCGTGTCCACGATCAACGCATGGCCGTAGCGGATGAGATCGTTCTCCGGTCCCGGCCCGAGCGCCGCCATGACGACCGAATAGTGGCTGGAGGTCTTGTCCCACAGCAGATAGCCGACACCGAAGCCTGCCAGCGCCGCCAACGCTATGCAGATCTCGAAAACAATCGTTCGCAACAGAATGCTCCCCCGAACAAGCTTGCACTTTACCTTATGCTAGGCGCCCGTGTGCAAGGCAGCGTGAATCACCATATGAACCCAGAGTCTCCATGGCCTTGAAAGCATGACAGAAGCCGCACCCGACCAGAGCCAGCTCGCCACCGACCCCGTCTGTGGCATGAAGGTCGATCCCCATGTGGGGAAACCCACCCGCGACTACCAGGGGCACACCTATCATTTCTGCTCGGATGGATGTCAGGCGAAATTTGCCGCAGACCCTGAGCGCTATCTGACCAAGCAGGGCGAGCCGAAGCCTGCGCCCCCCGGCACGCTCTACACCTGCCCCATGCATCCGGAGATCGTGCAGGAGGGCCCCGGCCCCTGCCCCATCTGCGGCATGGCGCTCGAGCCCATGGGCGCGCTGGCGCAGGACGCCCCGAACGAAGAGTTGATCGACTTCACGCGGCGCCTTTGGGTCGCCCTGCCGCTATCGCTCATCATCGTCGCGCTCGATATGAGCGCCCATGTCTTCGGCATCGATCTCCTGCCCTTCCTCTCGCCCCACGCCGAGCAGTGGCTGTTGCTGGCGCTCGCCACCCCCGCAGTACTGTGGTGCGGCTGGCCGTTCTTCGTGCGGGGCTTCGAGTCCCTGCGCTCCGGGTGGCTCAACATGTTCACCCTGATCGGGCTCGGCACCGGCGCCGCCTATCTCTATAGCCTCGTCGCCACCATCGCCCCGGACCTGTTTCCGGGCTCCATGCGGGACTCCCACGGCCTGGTCCCCGTCTATTTCGAGGCGGCCGCCGTTATCGTCGCGCTGGTGCTTGTGGGCCAAGTACTGGAGCTGCGCGCCCGGGAAAAGACAGGGGGCGCCATCCGCGCACTTCTCGATCTCGCGCCCAAGACGGCCCTGCGCGTCCTGAAGGACGGCCAGATCGAGGCCGTCCCCCTCGCCGAAATTAAGGTCGGCGACGTGCTGCGCGTGCGTCCGGGCGACAAGATCCCCATCGACGGTACGGTGATCGAAGGCCGTAGCACGGTCGACGAATCCATGCTCACCGGCGAACCCGTGCCGGTGGAGAAAACGCAAGGCGACTCGGTGACGGGCGGCACCCTGAACGGCACTGGCGCCTTCGATATGCGGGTCGACCGCACCGGCGCCGAAACCACCCTCTCCCAAGTGGTCAACATGGTGGCCGACGCGCAGCGCTCCCGCGCGCCCATCCAGCGGCTCGCCGATGTGGTCTCCGGCTATTTCGTGCCGGCGGTGATCGCCGTCGCGGTGATCGCCTTCATCGTCTGGGTGTTCTTCGGGCCGGCGCCACAGCTTGCCCACGCGCTTGTCGCAGCCGTCAGCGTGCTCATCATCGCCTGTCCCTGCGCACTCGGCCTCGCCACGCCGATCTCCATCATGGTCGCCACGGGGCGCGGCGCTCAGGCCGGTGTGCTCGTGCGCAATGCCGCCGCGCTCGAACGTCTCGCCGCGGTGAATACGCTCGTGGTCGACAAGACCGGCACCGTCACCGAAGGCAAGCCGAGTCTGACCGGGGTCGAGACGGCGCAAGGTTTCGAGCCGGATGAGCTGCTGCGCCTGGCCGCGGCGCTTGAGACAGGCAGCGAGCATCCCTTGGCCGAAGCGATCCTGAGGGGCGCGGAGGAGAAGGGCCTCAGACCTGAGAAGACCCGAGACTTCGAGGCCGTCACTGGTCAAGGCGTCAAAGGCCGTGTCGGCGACCGCGACGTCCTGTTTGGCAATGCCCGCTTGATGGAGGCGGCAAGCATCGACGTCTCCCCGCTCGAAGGAAAAGCAGACGAGCTCCGCCAGGGCGGCGAGACCGTGATGTTCTTGGGCGCCGGCGGCAAGCTTGCCGGCATCTTAGCCGTGGCCGACCCCATCAAGGAGAGCGCCGCGGAATCGATTGCCGCTCTGCATGCGCTTGGGCTACGGATTGTCATGGCGACCGGCGACAACGCAACGACGGCGAAAGCCGTCGCCGCCAAGCTCGGCATCGACGAGGTGCACGCCGGCCTCAAGCCGGAAGAAAAATTGACCCTGATCGAAAACCTGCAGCACGGCGGCGCCGTGGTCGCCATGGCCGGGGACGGCATCAACGATGCGCCAGCGCTGGCGAAGGCGGATGTCGGGATCGCCATGGGCACGGGCGCGGATGTTGCCATGGAGAGCGCCGGCCTTACGCTGCTCAAGGGCGATTTGCGTGGCGTGGTGCGCGGCGTGAAGCTTGCCCGCGCCACCATGCGCAACATCAAGCAGAACCTGTTCTTCGCGTTTTTCTATAACGCCATTGGCGTGCCGGTGGCCGCGGGCGTGCTCTATCCCGTCGCCGGAATTCTGCTGTCGCCCATCGTCGCCGCGGCCGCCATGAGCCTGTCGTCGGTGTCGGTGGTGGGCAATGCGCTCCGCTTGCGCCGCGTCGATCTCCGCTAGGCAGCGCGCTTAGATCTTCGGCGGCGCGTCAACGACCACCCCGATCAGCGCGGCGATCACTACAGCCAGGACGAAGGCCCCGAAGAACCCGCCGTAGAACAACGCACGGCGGCCTTCCTTGTCCAGACCAAGCTCGATCCGCCGGGCCCATTCTCCGGGATAATCCTTGCCGGAAACCTGGTGGCTGGGCCGCAGGGCCGACGGTTCTTTTTCGGTCGCGCTCATGAGGGCACTCCTAGCCAAAAATTCCGAGATAAATGGCCACTGCCGCCATCAGCACGATACCGCCGAACAGTCCGGCGAAGAAGATCGCCCGGGACCATTTGGTCTTGAGGATGATCTCGCCTTGCCGCGCTTTTCGGCGGGATAGACCTCTGGCGGCGTCCGTTCGCTCGAAGTGGACTCTTCGTTGGTGGCAATTGCACTCATTGGGCATCTCCCTTTTGAGGCTCTCCTAGAGGTAACACACCACCCGGGCCGTCGGTTTCATGGATTTCGGCCGTGGGTAGCCGAGCTTCGGGCTTGGCACGGCGCGCCGGGCCCTCTAAGAGCGACGGAGAGGAAAGGCTTAAGTCCCTATGAACGAGTCCAGCCGCCAGCCGAAATTTCTCGAGGCGTACACGCCGTCCGCTTATCTCATTGATGCGGTGGTGCTTGAGGTGGCCCTGGCGCCCAAGGGCGCCAGCGTCGCGTCCACCCTGACCATGCGGCCTAATCCGGTCGCGGCGGGCGGACAGCCCCTCGTGCTCGACGGCGAGGCGCTGACACTCGAGCGCATCGCGCTCAACGGCAAAGATCTCGAGCCCGGCGATTACGCGCTCTCCTCCGGCAAGCTCACCATCGACACTCTCCCGGCGGAGCCCTTCACGCTCGCAATCGTGACGCGGTGCGACCCTGAGGCCAATACCGAGCTCTCCGGCCTCTATCGCTCACGTGGCACCTACTGCACCCAGTGCGAGCCCGAAGGCTTCCGCCGCATCACCTATTTTCTGGACCGGCCCGACGTGCTCGCCGTCTATACGGTACGCATCGAGGGGGACCGCGACACCACGCCGGTGCTGCTTTCCAACGGCAACCTGGTCGAAGCCGGCGAGATCCCCGGGACTGGCCGCCATTTTGCGATCTGGCACGATCCCTTCCCCAAGCCCTCCTACCTGTTCGCGCTGGTCGGTGGCGACCTGGCCTCGGTCCACGACACCTTCACCACCGCATCGGGACGCAAGGTTGCGCTCGGCATCTATGTGGAGCCCGGCAAGGAGGATCGCTGCGGCTGGGCCATGGAGTCGCTGAAGCGCGCCATGCGCTGGGATGAGGAGCGCTTCGGCCTCGAATACGATCTCGACGTGTTCAACATTGTCGCCGTCAGCGACTTCAATATGGGCGCGATGGAGAACAAGGGCCTCAACATCTTCAACGACAAGCTCGTGCTGGCCCGCCCGGACACCGCGAGCGACGGCGACTACGCCTCGATCGAAAGCGTCATCGCCCACGAGTACTTCCATAACTGGACCGGCGATCGCGTCACCTGCCGCGACTGGTTCCAGCTTTGCCTGAAGGAAGGTCTGACGGTGTTCCGCGACCAGGAGTTCACCGGCGACGTTCGCATGGGGCCGGTCGAGCGCATCATCACCGCACGCCTGTTGAAGACGCATCAATTTCCAGAAGATGCCGGTCCCCTCGCCCATCCAGTCCGGCCCGCGTCGTATATCGAGATCAACAACTTCTATACGTCCACGGTTTACGAAAAGGGCGCCGAAGTCTGCCGCATGTTGCAGACCCTGCTTGGCCGCGACGCCTTCCGCAAGGGTATCGACCTCTATTTTGAGCGCCATGACGGCCAGGCCGCGACGGTCGAGGACTTTGTCGCCGCCATGGCGGACGCGTCAGGCCGCGATCTCACCCAGTTCATGCGCTGGTACACCCAAAGCGGCACGCCGGAGCTCGCCTGCTCACTCGACTACGATCCGCACAAGAAGACCGCGCGCCTGAAGGTGAGCCAGGTTGTGCCCCCAACGCCGGGGCAAACCAGCAAGGAGCCGATGCACATTCCGCTGAAAGTCGGCCTGATCGGCGCCAATGGCGATGATCTCCCGCTCAATCTCAACGGTGAGGCAGTCCCCGACGGCCTACTTGAGGTGACCGAGCGCGAGCAGGTCTTCGAGTTTTATGACGTACCGGCGCCACCCACGCCGTCGCTGCTGCGCGATTTCTCCGCCCCCGTACGCCTCACCACGAGCCTCGATCCCCATCAGATCGAGTTCCTGATGATGCATGACGGCGACCCGTTCAATCGCTGGCAGGCCGCGCAGACCTACGCGACCAATCTGATGACCGCAGCAGCACGGAACGGTCTCGACATAGGCCCGGTCACTGGCAAGGAAGCGGTTCGTCTTGCGCAAGCGCTCGCCGCTACGGTTCGCGACGAAACGCTGGGGGCCGCCTATCGCGCCGAAGCCCTGAAGCTGCCGAGCGAATCCGACATCGCCCGCGAACTCGGGCGCAATGTCGATACCGATGCCGTGCTGCACGCGCGCAACGCCTTGCGCGCCAAGATCGGGGAGACCATTAGCGAGACGCTGGCCGAGATCTATGGCGCCGCGGCGCCGCAAGGTGAATTCTCGCCCGATCCGGCAAGCGCTGGCCTCCGGGCGCTGCGTAATGCGGCACTTGACCTTCTGACTGCGACGGAGACGCAAGACGCGATCGACCGGACGCTGCGCCACTATAGAGACGCCTCCAACATGACGGACGCCATCATGGCGCTCTCAATTTTGTCGCACGTGCAATCGCCGGTTCGTGACGAGGCCCTCGCGGACTTCTACGAGCGTTGGCAGGACGAGCCGCTTGTTCTCGACAAATGGTTCGCCGTGCAGGCGCGCGCAGTCCGCCCGGATTCCGTCGAGACGGTGCGTGGCCTCCTCGCCCACCCGAAATTTTCCCTGAAAAACCCCAACCGCGTGCGCGCCCTGATCGGCTCCTTCGCGCAAGCCAACCCTTCCGGCTTCAACCGCGGCGATGGCGAGGGCTATCGGCTTCTGGCCGATCAGGCATTGATGATCGACCGGTTCAATCCCCACGTAGCGGCCCGGCTTTTAGGCGCCTTCGAGAGTTGGCACACGCTGGAGCCAAAGCGCCAAGCCCACGCAAAAGCCGCTCTGGAAGGCCTTGCTAGCCAAGAGCTTTCCACCGACAGCTACGAGATCGTCACCAAGACTCTTGGCGGCGCCTAGAATCGTTCCCCTGCTGTCAACGGGTTGTTAACCCAATTTCCACAGGTTTTCTCTGGACAGATGCGTCCGTCCTCGATTCCATGGACGGAAGCGATTCGGAGATGCGGCAACTTCTCCGGGACTGCGACGAGAGAAGAAGGGGGACCGAATGGCGCGGGCACGTTCTGCGCGAGGCGAGGGAGTCTTTTCTATCGCGGGGCCACAATGGCAGGACCTGCGTGCTCTCTTCGATCGCCATCTCCCCTCCACCGAAGTTCTGCGCCGCCTTATCCCGATTCTTCTAATCGGCTTCGCGGTCACGACCTGCCTGGGCTTCTACTATCAGATCAGTAACGGCAAGGACGCGGCGCTGGATTCCGCGCAGCGGCAGCTCGCGCTAACGGCCGAGGTCGCCGGCCTGCAGCTCAAACCCGAAACCCTCAACTCCAGCACGGATTGGCAAGTCGCCCTCGCTGACAGCCTCCCGAAAGGCGCGATCTACAATGGACGCACAGCCCTGCTCGCCGATGCCGAAGGCGGCATCCAGGCCCGCGCGCCCATCGACAGCCCCTACCAAGGAAACCTTCTCACGATTCTCGGGCCCCAGCAGCCCCTGACGATCATGGGCGCCGACGCGGGCGTGCTGCGCATCACCCTGTTCGACGGCACCGATGCCCTCGTTACCGTGCGCAACATCCCGAAAACCGACGCGCAACTGGCTTTCCTTCAGCCGGTGAGCCACGCCCTCTCCGGCTGGCGGAGCGATGCCATTATCGAGATCACGCTCCTTGTTTGCGCCGGACTGGTGCTCGCCCTCGTTGCCGGCGGACTGTGGTATCTCGCGCCGCCTGCGGCCACCGCGCAGAGGGACGCTCTTACCGAAGAGCTGACCGAGGCGCTGCCCGGTTGCGGTGTCTGGCGCTGGAACTTGGCCCGCGGTCACGTGCACTGGTCCGCGCCCATGTACCGGCTGCTTGGGGCCGAACCAATGACCGAAGCCATGCCCTACGGTGTCCTGGCTCAGGCCCTGCACCGCGACGACGACCTGCGCGCCGAAGTCGACCGTCACTTGCGCGAAGGCATCTCGCTGTTCGACCAATGCTTCCGCCTGCGCCACGCGGAGGGCCATTGGGTCACGATCCGCTTGCGCGGACATATCACCCGGAACCTCTCAGGTGCCGAGCCCTACCTCACCGGCATGGCGGTGCTTGCCGACCAGGACGCGATCCCCGGAGCAGCCGACGCCAACGCACGCCTGCGCGACGCGGTGGAGACCATCTCCGAAGCCTTCGTCTTGTGGGACAACCAGAACCGGCTGGTGATGTGCAACAGCAAATACCAGCAGTTCCATGGCCTCGCCGACGATTTGGTGAGGCCTGGGAGCTCTTATGACGAAGTCATCGCCGCCGCCGCCGAGCCGATCGTCTCCAAACGTATCGCCGTCGCCGGCAAGGACGCTGGCGATCAGCGGACCTACGAAGCGCAATTGGAAGATGGCCGCTGGCTCCACATCAATGAGCGTCGTACCCGCGACGGCGGCTATGTCAGCGTCGGCACGGACGTTAGCGACCTGAAGGAGAGCCAAACCCGCAATGCTGAGAGCGAGCAGCAGCTCCGCGCCAGCGTTGCCGAGTTGCGGCTTTCACGCCGCGAGCTGGAGCACCAAAAACAGCAACTCGTCGATCTCGCCGAGAAATACGCGCTTGAGAAGAACCGCGCGGAAGCCGCGAACCGCGCCAAGTCCGAGTTCCTCGCCAATATCAGCCACGAGCTTCGCACGCCACTGAACGCGGTAATCGGCTTCTCCGAGGTGATGCAGCAGGCGTTGTTCGGCCCGCTCGGCCATCCGAAATATCAGGAGTACTCCCGCGACATCTACTCAAGCGGCGCCTACCTGCTCGAAGTCATCAACGACATCCTCGACATGTCGAAGATCGAGGCTGGGCGCATGACCCTCGATGTCAGCACTGTGGATGTGGCGGACATCATTGAAGACAGCATGAAGGTGGTGAACCAGGCCGCCGCTGAGCGCGGCATCACCTTGGAGCGCCACGGCCCGGCCCAGCTCGCCATCGAAGCAGACCGCCGCTCGTTGAAGCAGGTCTTCCTCAATCTCCTGTCGAACGCGGTCAAGTTCACCCGCGACAGTGGCCGTGTGGATGTGCATCTGTCCCGGAGAAACGGTCAGGTGAAGATCGCCATCAAGGACACCGGGATCGGCATCGCCGAGACGGACATCACCAAGCTCGGCAAGCCCTTTGAGCAAGTGGAAAACCAGTTCTCCAAGAGCCATCAAGGCAGTGGGCTCGGGCTGGCGATCTCCCGCGCGCTCATCGAGCTTCACGGCGGCACGCTCCAGATCAAGAGCCGCGAAGGTCAGGGAACGACTGTCACCTGCACCCTGCCCATCCAGGCTGTTCAACCGGTCGAGGAAGAGCCGCTCGCCGAGAGCGCTTAGGATCCTAGGCTTGCCATCCCCGCTTTCCCTTGCTGCTGAGTAGAGCGCCGGCCGATTGTCGGAGACCGCAACCGTTCCGGCCTTGGTCGAGCGCAAGCCAAGGAATTGATTGAAATTCAATTCAAAGGCCGTTCAAATTTTCCGACATGTCTTGGTATTAACAGTAAACGGACGCGTCGCTTTCTGGTCATGAGCCCTCCATATTTCGGGACCCTTCGCATCTGCAACATGCGCGCGTTAGCGACGGAGGGGGAACCATGGAAGAGCAACAAAGGACCGTGCCGCATGTCTGCGTTACCGATGGCAAACATCACATTCGAAAGTTCCTCAGAGAGGCCCTGAAAGAGCTCGTCTTCACCGCGTATGAGTGCGCAGAGGAGCACGACTTGAACGCGGCCCTCGACGCACGATCGCCAGACCTGGTTCTTCTCGGGTTGATGTCCGGAGCTGTCGCGGCAGGTGACGTCCTGAGGATGCTCGCGGATAGGAATTTCACCGGCAAGATCCTGCCGGTTGCCCAACGTGATTCGACGGTCGTAAGTGAGATCCAAGACCGGGCTGAAAGACTCGGCATGACCATACTGCCGCCGCTGCTCACGCCGTTTACCCCCGAACGCCTGCGCGACAGTGTCGCCGTCCTGTTGCCTGAAACGTCGTTGAACCCTCTCGTCGACCTCACCGAGGCCGTGCGCGGAGGCTGGCTCGAGTTATGGTATCAACCGAAGATCGACGCGCGGTTGATCGTCATGCGTGGCGCCGAGGCGCTGCTGCGCGTACGTCATCCCATCTGGGGAATTATCCCACCCGCCTACTTCATGGCGGACGACGGAGACCCGCGCTTCCCCTCGATCTCGGAAGCCGTAATATCCCGCGCGATCGATGACTGGCATTACTTCTTCCTCGAACGTGGACACACCGAGCTCGCAATCAACCTCCCCATTACCTTTTTTCAGAACCCCACTTCGATTAATTGTTTGCGGAAGAAACTGCCTCACCACGCCGCTTTCGAGGGGCTGATCGTGGAAAGCAACGGCACGGAAATCGGGCGCAACCTGACTCACGCAAAGGATGTCGCGAGAGAGCTTCGTCTCCATAAGATCGCAATTTCGGTTGACGACGTCGGCGCGGAATGGCCCTCGCTGACCAGTCTAAGCGAGTTCCCCTTTGTCGAGATCAAAATTGATCGGAAATTCGTCCTCGGCTGCGCCGGAGATCAATTAAAGCAGTCAATGTGTCGCCGCATCATCGACCTTGGCCAGAGGAATGGTGCGCGCACCGTCGCTGAAGGCGTCGAAACATGGGCGGATTTCCTTACCTTGCGGGAGATGGGCGTCGATCTCGTCCAGGGTATTCTCTTCGCCGAGCCAATGAGCGTGGAGCGGTTTGCACAAGACGGCTGGTCGGCTTCGCAAATGTCTCTTCCGTCGGGGCAATCATTCTCTATTGAAGAACTTGCCAATTGCAGCCGACGATGGCCTGACGTCCCGGCCTGCGGTCTCATGCGATGATCCGGTCGAACGCGTCGTGTACGTTTGCCAGCGTGTCCCTCAACATCGCTTCCAGGGTCGCGAAGTCGGGCATGTCGGATGCACGCGCCAACAGTTCCCTGAGCGCCAGAGGCGCCTCCGCGGCGTCGAACGGCTTGTCGAGGCATAGCCGGAGAACTTGCGTCAGCGTGTGGTAGAGCCGCGCCGCAGGGACTAGGATTTCGGCGTCAGGTGGCGAGAGCACGCCTGCGGCGGATAGCTTGGTCAGCGCCAGCTCCGTGTTCTGATCGAGGACATTAGGGTGCTCGGCGGCGCTCACGATCTGGAGGAATTGGGCAAGGAATTCCATGTCGACCAGCCCGCCGCGCACCTGCTTCAGATCCCAGATATCGGAGGTCCCCTTTTCGGCGGCGATCTTGGCGCGCATCGTCTGGACCTCCTGCGCCACCGCCGCCCTGTCGCGCGGCCGCACCAGCACGGCCTCGATCGTGTCGTTGATCGCCCGGCGCAGCTCGACAGGCCCGGCGACCACGCGCGCGCGGGTCAGCGCCAGATGCTCCCAAGTCCAGGCGGAGCGCTCATGATAGTCGACGAAGCCCGATAGCCTTGTCGCCACCGGTCCTTGGCTGCCCGAGGGGCGCAACCGCATATCGACCTCGTAGAGCGCGCCTTCCGCGGTCTGCGCCGAGAGCGCCGCGATCAGGCGCTGTGTGAAGCGCGTGTAATACTGCGTGCCCGGCAGACTTCTCTCGCCGTCGGACTGCGTATCCTCCCCGCTGAAGTCGTAGACGGTGATGAGATCGAGATCGGATGCCGCCGTCATCTCGTAGCTGCCGAGCTTACCCATGGCGACCACGGCCACCGCACCGCCCGGCATATTGCCATACTGCTCCACGAGTTCCTCGCTGACGCAGCCGCACAGGGCCTCGATCAAAGTCTCCGCCAGCGCCGCGTACGCCGCTCCGGCCTGGCGCGCCGAGATCGTGCCGGAGATCACCCGGACGCCGATGAGGAAGCCCTGCTCGCGCCCCACAATGCGCGCCCGGTCGAGTGCGTCCTGGTAGTCGGTGGCGAGGGAGAGTGCGCTTGCGACAATTTCTTTGAGCTTCGCGGGCGACGGCACCACGCCGAAGAACCCCGGATCGAGCACCGCGTCGAGCAACTTCGGACGCCGGCCGATAATCTTGGCAAGCCGCGGAGCGGTGCCCATGATGTCGGCCACGAGGCGCAGCAGGCTTGGATTGGCTGCGAGCAGCGAGAAGAGCTGAAGTCCCGCCGGCATGCTGGCGATCACCTTGTCGAATGTGGCGAGCGCCAGGTCCGGCTCCGACGTGCGGCCGAAAGCTTCGAGCAGATGCGGCAGGAACTCGGTCAGCCGTTCGCGCGCCTTGGCGCTGCGCGTCGCGGCGTAGCGGCCCGATTGCCAGGCGCGGATGGCGGCGATGACCGCGCCGGGGTTGGTGAAGCCAAGCGCTCCGAGACTGGCAAGAGCCGCCGGATCGGTATCATCCGCCACGACAATTCCGGGCGCCGAGGTCTGCTGCTCCGGGATTTTCTCGAACAGCGCCCCATAGTGCGCCTCCACCAGCTTGAACCGGGCGAGAAGCGCGTCCCCGAACGCATCGGTGTCCGAAAACCCGCAAAGCCGCGCGACGCGGTCAAGTTCGTTCTTATCGTCGGGGATGATATGGGTCTGCTGGTCGCCCACCATCTGGAGGCGGTTCTCCACCCGGCGCAGGAAGAGATAGGCTTGCGCAAGTTCATCCGCCGCTTGGCTTTCGATCCACCCGCCTTCGGCCAGCCGCGCCAAGGTCTCCAGCGTACCCCGCGTGCGAAGCTCGGGGTGGCGTCCGCCGGCAATCAATTGCTGGGTCTGGGCGAAGAACTCGATGTCGCGGATACCGCCCCGGCCGAGCTTGATGTCGTGCCCGCCAACGGCGATAGCGCCATGCCCTTTGAAGGCGTGGACCCGCCGCTTCATGGCGTGGATGTCGGCGACTGCGGCGAAGTCGAGATATTTGCGCCATATGAAGGGCGCGAGCTGATCCAGAAACGCCGCGCCCAGCGCCATGTCTCCGGCCGCGATGCGCGCCTTGATCAGCGCCGCTCGCTCCCAGTTCTGTCCGAAGCTCTCGTAATAGGTGAGACCCGCATCCGTCGAGAGCGCGATCTGCGTGGCGCCGGGATCGGGCCTGAGCCGAAGGTCGGTACGATAGGCATAGCCATCGCCGGTCTGTTCTTGGACCAGCCGCACAAGCTCGCGCGTGAGCTTCACGAAGAACGACGACGGTTCGACGCCCTCAGCGAGCTCCGCCTGTTCAGCGTCGTAGAACACCATGAAATCGATGTCGCTCGAATAGTTCAGCTCCATGGCGCCGAGCTTGCCCATGGCAATGACGAAATAGCCGGGCGCCTCCTCGGCCGATGTCACCTGCCCTGCCTCGCGCGCCTTGCGAAACAAGAACGCCACGCCGGCCTGGAGAGTCGCATCCGCCGCCTCGCTCAAGCCGGCGAGTGTCTGCTCCGTCGGCCACACGCCTCCCAGATCGGCGAGCGCCGTTAGAAGCGCGCTGCGCTGCTTGAACCGGCGCAGCAGGACCATCGCCTCCTTGGTGCCGGGCGCCTGCGCCACCTCTTCGGCCAAGGCCTCTCGCGCCTCGTCGAGATGGGTGTCGGGATCGCGCGTCAGACAGTCGGCGAGCAGGTCTGGAGACCGCTGGGCAAGCGCGGCGAGATAGCCGGAGCCTGAGAAAACGGCCTGTAGCAACGCCGCGGCATCAGGCGTCGCGGCAGCCTCCGCTGCTTTCGCCAACACCGGACTTTCCGCAAACGCCTGACAGACCGCCTGGTAGACATCGGCGCCGCGGGCCGCGTCATAGACTTCGGGGCATTCGGTAATGCGGTCGGCGAGCGCCGTCACGTCGGTCTTAGCTCTGCTCCCGTGGACGGCTCCGCCGCCGTCCCGTTGACGAGCGCATCACCCTCCAAGGGAATAGAGAGGACGACACGGAGGCCCGGTTCGTTGTCCTCGAGCCTCAGCGCGCCACCATGTAGCCTCGCCACCGCCGCGACAAGGCTCAAGCCGAGCCCGCTGCCGGGCTCCGAGCGGCTCTCTTCGAGACGCACAAAGCGCCCCAGAACGCGCTCGCGCTCGGATGCCGGCACGCCCGGACCCCGGTCCGCGACGATGATTTCGGCCGTTCCGTCATGGACTTCCGCGCGAATATCAACCTCCGGCGCCCAGCCATTGCCGCCTTGGGCCTGTGGCGCGCCATATTTAAGCGCGTTGTCGATCAGATTTGTGATGGCCTGGCCCAGAAGCTGCCGGTCGCCCCGAACGGCGATCGGCCCTTCAGCTTGCGCCTTGAGCGTGATCCCCCGCTCCTCGGCCACCGGCTCGTAGAGCTCGGCCACGTCGCTCACCAGCGCGGAGAGGTCCAGCCTGTCGCGATTGTCGCCGGCGGCGCCCGCCTCCAGCCGCGCGATGGAGAGCAGCGCGTTGAACGTCTTGATCAGACCGTCGGCCTCCTCGATGGTCCGCTCCAACGTCTCGCGATAGACATTCTCGTCGTAGGGCTCACGCAGCGCCTCTTCCACCCGGTTGCGCAGCCGATTGAGTGGCGTCTTCAAGTCGTGCGCGATATTGTCCGACACCTCGCGCAAGCCCGCCATGAGCTGCTCGATGCGCCCCAGCATCAAGTTGAGACTTTGCGACAAGCGATCGAGCTCATCGCCCGAACCGCTCACCGGCAGCCGCCCGCTGAGATCGCCCGCCATAATAGTGCGTGTGGTCGCCGAAAGATTGTCGATGCGCGCGAGCAGTCTGCGGCTCACCCAATAGCCGCCGCCGATCCCCACCAGCGCCATCACGCCAAGCCCCCACAACATTGTGCTGCGGATCAAGCGCGAGAGCTCCCGCCTGTCTTCGATGTCGCGTCCGACGATCAGCCGGTAACCGCCCGGCAGCCGAAACACGTTGGCAAATGCCAACCGCCGCTCCACCCCGCCGGGCGCTGGCCGGCTATAGAAAAACTCCACCGGGCCGAGACTGTCCCAGAGCTGCGGCGACACTGCGCTCAAATTCCCGGCGAGCTGCTTCCCGTCCTTATCGGCGACGAGATAGAGGCTGTTGCCGGGCGTGCGGCTGCGCTCGGCGGCAGTGCGCACAAGCTGATCGAGCCCACCCGCCCGGTACTGCTCGGCAAGTCCCTTTAGCTCCGCATCGATTGTCTGGTTGAGTTGCCGCGACAGCAGGACCGTCGTGTTCCAATAGATATAGGCAATGGCAACGATCGCAGCGACGCTGAACAGCGCGAGATAAGTCAGCGACAGGCGGAAGGTGGTGGTCCGGAAGAGCTTAGTGAGCGCTGTCACGGATGGTGTAACCGGCGCCGCGGACCGTGTGCAGGAGCGGGTCTCCGAAGCTCTTGTCGATCTTGGAGCGGAGCCGCGAGATGTGGACGTCGATGACATTGGTCTGCGGATCGAAGTGGTAGTCCCACACATTTTCCAGCAGCATTGTGCGCGTCACCACCTGCCCTGCGTGCTTCATCAGATATTCGAGCAGGCGGAACTCGCGCGGCTGCAACATAATCGCTTCGCCGGCGCGCGTCACCTTGTGAGACAGCCGGTCGAGCACCAGATCGCCCACGACGAGCCGCGTCGAGCCTTCCTCGGGCGAGGTGCGGCGGGCAAGCACCTCGATACGCGCGAGCAGTTCGCTGAACGCATAGGGCTTGGTGAGATAGTCGTCGCCGCCGGCGCGCAAGCCCTTGACCCGGTCATCGACTTCGCCGAGCGCGGAGAGGATCAGCGCCGGGGTGCGAATTTCCTCGGACCGTAGGGCCTTGATGACGCCGAGCCCGTCGCATTTGGGGAGCATGCGGTCGACGATTAGAACGTCGTAGGCGTTGGTCCTAGCCAGATGGAGCCCGGCTTGACCGTCGGCGGCGTACTCGGCGACATGGCCCGACTCCTTGAGGGCCCGCTTGAGGAACGCCGCGGTCTCCTGATCGTCCTCGATCACCAGAACGCGCATGTCACGGGCCTCCCTGGCAACGCTGCCGATGTGGGGGAAAGAGGTGGGCGGCACGGTCGGGGGGAAACCGTGCCGCCCTCCGGCGAAAGAAGGCTGTTTTAAGCCTTCTTCAGTGAAAGCGCCACGAAGCGCGTTTGATCGCCGGTCTTTACCTGCATCAGGACCTTGACCGTGTCCTTGCCGTCTTTGGCGCCAGCCATGGCCTTCTTGACGCCCGTGGAGACGTCGCCCGGTGCGGAGACGTTGACGCCCGCGACTTGCAGGATGATATCGCCTGGCTTGAGGCCCTTGTCAGCGGCATCGCTGGAAGGATCGACCTCGGTGATGACGACACCCTCGTCACCAGCGCCGGGGATCTTCACCGCGGGCGCAAGCGACAGGCCGAGATCCTCCATCTGCTCGCTCTGGTTGGCGGGCTCGTCCTGGAGCGCGGCCAACTTCTTGGCACTGGGGAAGGAGCCGAGCATCATGTCGACTTCGCGCTTGTCGCCGTAACGAACGATGGACAGCTTGACCTCGGTGTCAGGGTCGAGCTCGGCGATCTTGCGAGCGAGATCGCGAGAGTCTTTGACCTCCTCGCCGTTCACTTCGACGATGACGTCGCCGGCCTTGATGTCCTCCTTGGACGCCGGGCCATCCTCGGTCACCTTGGTGATCATGGCGCCCTTGGGCTCCTTCAGGCCGATGGAATCGGCGATGTCGTCATTGACGTTCTGAATGACAACACCAAGCCAACCACGATCGACACTGCCGTCGCTCTGGAGCTCTGTCACCACCTGCTTCACGAGCGCGGCCGGGACGGCAAACGCAATACCCACATTGCCACCGGACGGTGAGAAGATGGCTGTGTTCACACCGATCACCTCGCCGTCGAGATTGAAGGTCGGCCCACCCGAATTACCCCGGTTCACCGCGGCGTCGATCTGCAGATAGTCGTAAGGACCCGAACCGATGTCACGGTTATGAGCCGAGATAATGCCGGCGGTTACCGTGCCGCCGAGGCCGAACGGATTACCCACCGCGAGCACCCAGTCGCCGACGCGCGGGGCCTTGTCGGAGAATTTCACGAAGGGAAACTTCTTGCTTGTCTCTTCGGTCACCTTGAGGAGCGCCAGGTCGGTGCGCGGATCGGTTCCAACGAGCTTGGCCGTGAACTTCTCGCCGTCCTCCATGGTCACGGAGATGTTGTCGGCGTCCTCAACCACGTGGTTGTTCGTCACCAAGTAGCCGTCTTCGGACACAAAGAAACCGGAGCCTTGCGCAAGGCTTGGCGTCGGCTTGGAGGGGCCTTGCGGCATGCCCTTACGGAACTGCTTGAAGAAATCGTAGAGCGGATTGTCTTCCGGCAGGTCGGGCATGCCAGGAATCGGCATCCCATCGTTCTGTGCCATCTTGACGTCGCCCTTGACGTTGATGCTGACCACGGCCGGGCTCACCTTGGCCACCAGATCGGCAAAGGTCAGCGGCGCGCGGCCAAAGGGCATCTCCATGGTCTGCGGTGTCTGGGCGGTCTCGGCCACGGCGAAGGGCATGCCCGAGCCGAGCGTCAACCCCAATGCACCAGTGGCGATCAGGGCGGCGGCGAGGAGCGCGGGCTTGCGGGTCAGCTTCGGCAACCGCGGGCTCTCGTTCGCAGCTGGGCTCTGGTCAGTTCTCATTGGTCACCTCGTCTCCTGAGAAGAAAAAAATCCCGTTGATCCTGTCTTGCTCCGGCCGAAGACGGGGCAGACGTGCAGGATCGAAATATAGGTGTTCACCAATTACGCCGCGGTTTCGGCGGCATTAAATTTCTGTAAGGTTCAGCGGCGCCAACTGCCTGGATTTCAAGGCATTGCGGGCATAGAGCCTCGGACTCTAGCCCTCGCCAACGAGGCGCTTGAGGCGGCGCTTTTCGTTTGCGCTCAAGGGCTTGGGGCCTTCTGCGGCGAACTTCCGGCGCCGGTAGCCGAGGACGATTGCCGCGAGCGCCGCCAGTAAGACCGCCGGCGTGGCGAGCCATAGCAGCCACGTGTGCGGCGTGAAGCGCGGCTTCAGCAGCACGAACTCGCCGTAGCGGGCCACCACAAACTCGATGATCTCCTTGTCCGAATCGCCGGCCTCGAGACGCTCGCGCACGAGCACGCGCAAATCCTTGGCGAGCGGTGCATCGGAATCGTCGATCGATTGGTTCTGGCAGACGAGACAACGCAGGCCCGCCGATAAATCGCGCGCGCGGGCCTCGAGCGCCGGGTCGCCCAGCACCTCGTCGGGCTGAACCGCCATCGCGGGCCCCAGAGAAATCGTTCCGGCAACGAGGGAGAGAACAAGGGCGAGGAGCAACCGGCGGAACGTCATCGTCACTCCGTCACCGCCGCCGTCTTCGATTTCGGCTTTGCCCGTTTTGGGGCGCCCACCCGCAAGCGCCGGTCGGACAAGGATACGCCGCCGCCGAAGAACATCACCAATGGGCCAATCCAAATGAGCCGGACCAATGGGTTGAAGTAGACCCGGATGCTGTAGGCGCCGTCCTTCAACTCGTCGCCGAGCACCACGTAGAGATCGCCGCGCCAACTATTGTGAATGCCGGCCTCCGTGGTCGCACTCTTCTCCACGGCGAAGGCACGCTTCGACGGCCTAAGCTCGGTCACGGGATTGCCGTTGCGCGTCACCTCGAACACGCCGACCCGCTCCTGATAGTTCGGTCCCTGCCGTGGCGCCACGCCTTTGAATTTCAGCTGGTAGCCGGCGATGTCGACCGTGCCGCCGGGCGAGAGTGCCTCGATTCGCTCGGTGCGCCAGGCCGTCGTCGCCACCAGGCCGATAACCATGAGCCCGACGCCTGCATGCGCAAGCGCACTGCCGTAAGCAGCGCGCGGCAGGTTGCGCGCCCGCCGCCAGCTCTCCGTGCTTGAAGCGTCGAACAGTTTCACCCGGGTCGCGATTTCGGTCGCCGCGCCCATCAAGAGCCAGATGCCCAGTCCGATGCCGAGCGGCGCGAGCCATGGGCCCTTTTGGTTGATCGCGAGTGCGACGATCATCACGCCGAGGCTGACAATGGCCGCCACCATGAGCCGCTGGGCGGCTGCATACAGATCGCCGCGTTTCCAGGCGAGCAGCGGCCCGAACGGCACGGCAATCAGGAGGGGCACGATCAGCGGCACGAAAGTGAGATTGAAGAAGGGGGCGCCGACCGAGATCTTCTCGCCGGTGACCGCCTCGAGCGCCAGCGGGTAAAGCGTGCCGACCAGTACCGCAGCGCAGGCTACCGTCAGCAGAAGATTGTTGAGGACGAGACTGCCCTCGCGGCTGATCGGCGCGAACAGCCCGCCTTTCGACAGAAGCGGCGCGCGCCAGGCGAATAGCGCGAAGGCCCCGCCGATGAACACGGCCATGATGCCGAGGATGAATACCCCGCGTTCCGGATCGACGGCGAAGGTATGCACGGAAGTCAGCACGCCGGAGCGCACCAGGAAGGCGCCCATTAGGCTCAAGGAGAACGTGATGATCGCGAGCAGGATGGTCCACACCTTCAACGCGTCCCGCTTCTCCATGACCAGCGCCGAGTGCAACAGCGCCGTGCCCGCGAGCCACGGCATGAAGGAGGCGTTTTCGACCGGGTCCCAGAACCAGAAGCCGCCCCAACCAAGCTCGTAATAGGCCCACCACGAGCCCATGGCGATGCCGAGCGTCAGGCACATCCAGGCGGCAAGGGTCCAAGGCCGCACCCAGCGGGCCCAGGCGGCGTCGATGCGCCCGTCGATCAGCGCGGCGACCGCGAACGAGAACGCCATGGAGAAGCCCACATAACCTGCATAGAGGAACGGCGGGTGGAACGCGAGCGCCGGGTCTTGCAGCACGGGGTTGAGCCCCTGCCCGTCGAACGGCGCCGGGTCGAGGCGCGCGAAAGGGTTCGACGTCATGACAATGAACAGGAGGAACGCCACGGCGATCGACCCCTGCACCGCGAGCACATTGGCCTGAAGCTGGCGCGGCAGATTGGTGCCGAAGGTCGCCACCGCCGCGCCAAACAGCGCGAGGATCAGCACCCACAAGACCATGGAGCCTTCGTG
>NZ_JBPPND010000177.1:0-8521 GCF_051306395.1 Methyloceanibacter sp. | reverse complement strand
TCTTATCGTGATTATTGCCATTTTTGCGGTGGTTCAGAGCAAGCGGCACAACTGTGAGTTCGGCGACGAAGGATGGTTTGACTGCGTCGTGGGCAAGACCGCTGACGAATTCTCCTCGAAGACGTCTGAGACGTCGCCGGAAACCCCGGCGGCGGAGGCGCCTGCAGCCAAGACATCGACCCCGGATACCCCTCAATAGGCGTCGTCGGACGCGCGTCGGCGACCAGCCTTGGCGAGCGGTAACCTTGCGGTGATTTGGGTGGACAGCGCCCATTTGCGGCGTTGATTCGGGGTATGATCCGCCGGCCATATGCGTTTATCTGGCCTCGCGCTTTTCGCGCGGCCCGGAGTGAACGATCCAAAACGACGCCCTCAAGAGGACTGAGCGCGGGACGATGACCGCATCGAAGGACCATGCCGGCCGCGCCGCCGCTGCCTTGGCGGACCTGTTGCGCCCCGGCGCCGATCTTGGCGCTGTCGCCGGCATCATCCAGCAAGCCATGGACGACGCGAGCGAGGCGGCGGCCGAGGAGCGCGCCGCGCGGCTCCTCTCCGCCTCGCCAGCGGTCATCTACAGCTTCAAGGCGCGTGACGACTTTGCGCCGACCTTCGTCAGCGACAATCTCGAGCGCCTGTTCGGCTGCGCGCCCGCGGAGTATCTCGGCAACCCCGATTTCTGGCGGGAACACGTCCATCCGGACGATCTGCCTCGGGTCGAAGCCGAGATCGCGAATCTCTTCGATATCGGCCATCAGGCCCTCGAATACCGTTTTCGCCGCAAGGACGGCTCTTATTGCTGGGTGAACGACGAGCAGCACGTTGTCCGGGACGCCGAAGGCGCGCCGCTCGAAGTCGTCGGCTCATGGAGCGACATCAGCGCACGCAAAGCCGCCGAGGAAGGCGAGGACGCGGCCCGCGCGCGGCTTGCCATGCTTCTGGAGACGGCACCGTCGGTCATTTATAGCTTCAAGGCGCGCGACGACTACGCACCGACTTTTATCAGCGAGAACATCAAGCGGCTGCTCGGTTACTGTCCGGAGAAATATCTGGAGCACGCCGATTTTTGGCGCTCGCACGTGCATCCCGAAGACCTCGCTTCCGTGGAGGCCCAGCAGCGAAACCTGTTCGAGAAGGGACGCCACGTCACCGAGTACCGGTTCCGCAAGCGCAACGGCACCTATATCTGGGTCAGCGACGACCAGTATTTCTTGCGCGACGAGAAGGGGAACCCCGCCGAGATCGTCGGCTCTTGGAGCAATATCAGCGCGCGGAAAGAGGCCGAGCAGGCGGAAAGCCAAGCGCGGGCGCGCTTCGATCTGATGCTGCATAGCGCGCCGGCCGTGGTCTACAGCTTCGGCGCGACCGGCGACTTCAAGCCCAGCTTCGTCAGCGAAAACATCAAGCGCGTGCTGGGATACGCGCCCGACGATTATCTGACGCAGCCGGACTTCTGGCGCTCCCACGTTCACCCCGAAGACCTTGATGAGGTCGAGGCCGGGCAAGCACAACTCTTCGAGACCGGCCACCGCGTTTCCGAATACCGCTTTCGCAAGGCGGATGGCATCTATTGCTGGGTCAGCGACGAGCAGACTTTGGTCAAAGATCAGCACGCCCAGCCGCTCGAAGTGATCGGCACCTGGAGCGAAGTTACCGCGCGCAAGACCGCCGAGCAGGCCGCCCTTCAGCAGAGCGAGCAGCGGCTCACCGACGCGATCGAGACGATCTCGGAAGGGTTCTCGCTCTATGACGCCGAGGATCGCCTCGTTCTCGGCAACCAGAAATATGCCGAGCTGTTCGACGTGGGCGAGGGCCCGCCGCCGCCAGGCTCCACCTACGAGGAAATCCTGCGCAAGGCGGTCACACATGGGGTCATCGGCGATGCACGCGGACGCGAGAAAGGCTGGATCCGCCAGCGCCTCGAAGAGCACCGCAATCCCGGGGAGCCGGCTCTGCAACGCCGCGCCGACGGCCGTTGGATTCAGATCAGCGAGCGCCGCACCGAGACCGGCGGCACCGTCGCCGTCTATAGCGATCTCACCGAGGTAAAGGAGAGCGAGCAGCGCGCCGCCGCCGCCAACCAGCTCATTCTTCAAAGCCTGCGCTATGCCAGCCGCATCCAATCCGCCGTGCTGCCCGCACGCCAGGAACTGGAAGCCGTGGCCGCCGATCACTTCCTCATTTGGGAACCGCGCGACATCGTGGGCGGCGACTTCTTCTGGTTTCAGCCGATCCGCGACGGCTATGCGGTCATGGTCGGCGACTGTACTGGGCATGGCGTGCCGGGCGCCTTTATGACGCTCATCGCCTGGGGGCTGCTCGACCGGATGCTTCGCAGCGCGCCGAGCGACAAGCCGAGCGAGGTTCTGACCGGTCTGCACCAGGGCGTGCGGAGCTTGCTCGGCCAGGACGCGCAACAAGGAGAGACCGATGACGGACTCGAGGCCGGCATCTGCTTCATCAATCCCAAAGAGCAGTCCATGACCTTCGCCGGCGCACGCTTCTCGCTGTGGCGCGCCAACCAGGAGGGCGTCATCGAGATCAAGGGCGATCGTAAGGGCCTGGGCTATCGGCGCTTCGCCCACAAGACACGGTTCAGCGATTACACCTTCCCCTATGACGATCAGGATTCGTTCTATCTCACTACCGACGGGCTTATCGATCAGATCGGCGGACCGCGCGGCCGTTCGTTCGGCAAACGCCGCTTTCAGGACCTCTTGCACAAACTCCGCGATGCGCCCATGAGGGAGCAGGAGCTATCGTTGCGCGAAGCCTTCGAGCAGTATCAGGGGGACGAACGCCGCCGTGACGATCTCACCGTCTTGGGCTTCATTCCGCATTCCTAGGAGAACCCCATGCTCGCCGGCCAACTGATGGATCTGCGGTCGATGCTGCATAAACAAGGCGTGATCTTCGCCTATAGCGGCTATGTGACCGAACCCGTGCTCAGCGGCGTAGGCGAGGCGTTGAAGCAGAAGCTCACGATCGACGACGCCGACACCAAGACGCTGCGCAGCGTGTTTGCCATTTTCGTCGAGCAGATGCAGAACATCATCCGTTACTCCGCCGAGATGCAGCATGCGCCGCCGCCCGCGTCCGATGCCAATGCGCTCAAGGAGATCCGCTACGGCATCCTCACCATCGGCAAGGAAGGGGTGGATTACATCGTGTGTGCCGGCAATCTCGTACGCCAGACTGACGTCGAACGCCTTCGTGAGCGGCTGAGCAGAATCAGAGACATGAACAAGGACGAGCTGAAGGCCCTTTATAAAGAGAAGCTGAGGGCCGATCCCGAGGAGGGCAGCAAGGGAGCCGGCCTCGGCTTCATGGAGATCGCCCGGCGCGCGACCCAGCCCATCGAGTTCGATTTTTTCGACGTCGATGCCGACTATTCGTTTTTCGCGCTTAAAGCGACCATCTGAGGGCTGAGTGATGCGGGACAAGCTGGATATTGAGCCGACTTCGCGTACGCCGGCCGTGGCTTTCGATTTTGCCGGCAACCACCTGAAGATTTCCGGCGAGTCCTATCCCGAGGATGTGACCGAGTTCTACCGGCCAGTGTTCGACGCACTCGATGAGTATCTCGGCGGGCTCGGCCAGGGCAGCTGCCGTTTCGACTTCGAGCTCATCTATCTCAACAGCTCGAGCGCCAAGGCCGTGATGATGCTCATGGACAAGCTCGAAGCCGCGGCGGCGGACGGCGCGTCCGTCGACATCCACTGGCTCTACGACAAAGAAGACGACACCATGCAGGAACTCGGCGAGGAGTTTGGCGAGGACCTCGAATCCGCCAAGTTCCACCTTGAGAAGATGGCCGTCTAATGTCGTCAGACGACCTCTTCGGCGCCGAGGAGCGGGCGCTCGTGGCGGCGCAGGAGCTCATTGAGAGCGGCCGCTTCGCCGATCTCGCCGACGGCAAACGCTACGAGGCGCTGGTCAAGGATTACCAAAAGCTGCTGCGCGCCACGCGCCGGCTGATGCGCTTGAGCGATCGCAACGAGGAGCAGCTTAACGCGCTGACCAAAGAGCAGCGTCAAGCCAACGAGGTCATTGCCCAGAAGAATAAGGCGCTCGATGCGCTCGCCACAAAGCTGTCGAAATATCTCTCGCCGCAAATCTATCATTCGATCTTCACCGGCGCTCAGAACGTGGAGATCGCGTCGAGCCGGAAGAAACTCACGATCTTCTTCTCCGACGTGGTGAATTTCACCGAGACTACGGACAAGATGGAGTCCGAGGACCTCACCAACCTGCTCAACCGCTATCTCACCGAGATGACCAACATCGCGCTAGAGCATGGTGCGACCATCGACAAATATATCGGCGACGCCATCATGGTGTTCTTCGGCGATCCCGAATCCAAGGGGGTCAAGGAAGACGCCCGGGCGTGCGTGCGCATGGCCATCGCCATGCTAAAGCGTCTCGCCGAGCTGCATACGGAATGGCTGGAGCTCGGCGCCGAGCAGCCGTTCCATCTTCGCATCGGCATCAACACCGCCTACGTCACTGTGGGAAATTTCGGCAGCGACGACCGTATGGACTACACCATCATCGGCAGTGGCGTGAACGCCACGGCGCGGCTCGAGTCCTTTGCCGAGACCGACGGCATTCTCATCGGCCACGAGACCTATGCGCTGGTGAAGGACGAGGTGAATGCGGAGGAGCGGGAGCCGATCAAGGTCAAGGGCTTCGCCGAACCGCTCCGCTGCTACAAGGTTCTCGGCCTCTACGATGACCTGGTCAGTGAGGGGTCCGTCATCCGCGAGGAGCAGGACGGCTTCAAGCTCTTGCTCGATCTGAACAAGCGCGACCGCGCCGAGGCCATCGCCGCCCTTCAAGTTATCGTCGACCGCCTAAAGGAATAGCGCTTAGGTCCCGTGCCGCTCGGGCGGGACATCGTCGTTGGCGGGAAGCCGGCGCGTGCTTTCCCGCAAGGCGTCCTTCAGCGAGGTGGGCCGGTGGTACTTCCCCAAGAGATCCCCGAATGCCTCATCGGCCAATGACTGGACGCTGCGGCCGCTATCCCGCGCCAGCAATTCGAGCGCCTGCAAAATCTCCGGCGAGAAGCCGATGATCTTGCGGCGAGGGCGCGCTTTATAGGACGTGAGCGTCATGAATCTGCTCTCAGCATCTTATCCCAAACATAGCTGATTCGCCCCCGCTCTGATCAGCTCCGCGGAACTTATTGGAACTTTGGCGATTTAACGTCGCACGTCTCGCAGCGCCGGTCGACGCGTGCAAAAGCGAGCCGAGAAGCACCGAGAAACGCCGAAAGGACACTGCAATGGGTTTGTTCAGCAAAGACATAAAGTCGATGGAGGATCTGTTCATTCACACCCTCCAGGACGTCTACTACGCCGAAAATCAGATCGTGAAAGCGCTGCCGAAGATGATCGACAAGGCGACGAACCGGCAGCTCAGCGCCGGGTTGCGGAGCCATCTCAAGGAAACCGAAGGCCAGGTGAAGCGCCTTGAACAAGTCTTCGAGAGGCTGGGCAAGGAGCCCAAGGGCGTGGATTGCCCGGCCATCGACGGCCTGATCAAGGAGGCCGACGAGGTAGCGGGCGAGGTCGACGACAAGAAGGTACTGGACGCTGCGATCGTCGGCAGTGCACAGGCCGTGGAGCATTACGAGATGTCGCGTTACGGCACGCTGATCGCTTGGGCAAAGGAGCTCGGCCACGACAACGTGGTGAGCTTGCTCAACGCCAACCTCAAGGAAGAGAAGGCGGCCGACAAGAAACTTTCCACCCTCGCCGAGGGCAAGGTGAACCGCCGGGCGTCTGGCAAGACCGCCGCCAAACGGTCGACCGTCCGGCGTACGTCGTCTTCATCGCGTACGAAGAAGAAAGCGCCACTCAAGCGGGCGGCCGCGAGGAGCGGCACGACCAAGCGCAAAGCCGGGTTAACGAAGCGCAGAACCGGGCCAACGAAGCGCAAGACGGCGCGGAGGTAGACTGCTTGTGTCTCATCGCAGGCCGGGGCCTCTGGGCTCCGGCCGTCTCTTAGCTAAGAGTCTCGGGCTTCGGCGATGTAGTGGGCGCGAAACTCCCGCGCGACCGGCCCCGGAATACCGTCTCCGATAGCGTGCCCGTCGATCTCGACGACCGGGAGCACAAAGGCGGAGGCCGCGGTGAGGAAGGCCTCGCGCGCCTCGATGCCTTCCGCCACGGTGAACGGCCGCTCCTCCACGCGCAGGCCCTCTTCCTTGGCGAGCCGGAGAATGGCCCGGCGCGTGACGCCGGGAAGAATATGGACCCCAAGCGGCTGCGTGCGGAGCACGCCGCCTGCGTCGAGGATGAAGGCCGAGGACGAGGTGCCCTCCGTCACGAAGCCATCCTCCACCATCCAAGCCTCGTAGGCGCCTTGGCGCTTCGCTGCCTGCTTGCCCATGGCCTGGCCGAGCATGGAGACCGACTTGATGTCCCGCCGCTTCCAGCGAATGTCGGGGATGGTGACGACCTTGACCCCTGTTTCGACATAAGGGTTGTCGAGCAGGGCGCGGCTTTGCGTAAACGCGACGACGGTCGGCATGGCGGCCTCGGGATAGGCGAAGTCGCGCTCCGCCGGCCCGCGGCTGATCTGCAGATAGACGATGCCTTCGCCGACCTTGTTTTCGGCGATCAGCGCTTCGTGCAACTCGCGCAGCCCCTCATGCGGAATCGGAAGCGGAAGCTCGATCTCCCTGAGCGACCGGTCGAGGCGCGCCAGATGTGCGTCGAAATCCACGAGCCGCCCGTCCAGCACCGCCGTGACCTCGTAGACGGCGTCGCCGAACAGAAAGCCCCGGTCGAAGACGGAGATCTTCGCCTCTTCTTCTGGCTGATAGGCGCCGTTCACGTAGACGATGCGGGACATGGGCTGCCGGGCGACTGAGAAAGTTGCGCTTGCCTAGCGTTCGCTAGGTCCGAAGGCAAGTTGGCCGAGCGCCGCGGATTCTTGCCCAAATTGGTTCCACATGCTCAACTCTCGCACGAATAAGAACTGATTCCTCAAGTGGGTCAGGGCCTAAGGGGGGCAGAAATGACATCAGCTAGTCTTTTGATCGTGCTCTTCGTCGGAACCGTTGTGGGAGCGGTGACCGGCCTGGTGGTGGGAGGCAGCTTCGGCGCCGTTTATCTGGCAATTCTCGCCGGCTTCCTTGGCGCCGTTGCCGGGGTCATCATCCGCAATCTCATCATTGCCAAAGGGGCGGGGGTCGGACCCGACGATTCGAAGACGCCCGCATTGGTGGCGATCTACGCGATCATTGCTTCGCTAGCCGGCAGCCTGGCGGCGAAGGAGGTCCTCGATTTCAGCGAGCTCACCGCGCCGGTCGGCGTCGGCGCTTTGGCGGGCTTATTCTCCGCGGTGCTGCTGGCGATGCTGATGATCACCTATCACACCAATCCCGGCCAGCCGCCGAAACTCCGGCAAAAGCACTGATTACAGAGCGCAGGCCGGTTTGATCCGCAAGCCGGCCTCCTCGATGAGGGCGAGATCGTCGTCCACGTCGTTATTGGCCGTGGTTAGCAGCTTGTCGCCATAGAAGATGGAATTGGCGCCCGCGAGGAAGCACAGGATCTGCGCCTCGCGGGTCAGCGCCGAGCGCCCCGCCGACAGCCGCACGAAGGAATTGGGCATAAGAATGCGCGCGGTCGCCACCATGCGCACCAAGTCGAGCGGCTCGACCGGCGGCTGATGCTCGAGCGGCGTGCCCGGCACGGGGACCAGAGCGTTGATCGGCACGCTTTCGGGGTGCGGGTCGAGCGTGGCCAGCTCTTGCAGGAGGCGCGCCCGATCCTCGATGGTCTCGCCCATACCGATAATGCCGCCGCAGCAGACTTGCAGGCCCGCGCCGCGCACATGGGCCAGCGTCTCGAGCCGGTCCTCGTAGGTCCTTGTTGTGATGATCTCCCGGTAGAACTCGGGCGATGTATCGAGATTGTGGTTGTAGGCGGTGAGCCCGGCCTCGGCGAGCCGCTTGGCTTGGGTCTCCGTCAGCATGCCGAGCGTGACGCACGCCTCCATGTCGAGGTCGCGGACGCCGCGCACCATCTCCAGAACGCTGTCGAAGGCCGGGCCGTCCTTCACCGAGCGCCAGGCGGCGCCCATGCAGAAGCGTGTGGCGCCGGCCTCCTTGGCGAGTCGCGCCTTGGACAGCACGTCGTTCACGTCGAGCAGGGCCTCGCGCTCGAGCCCCGTCTTCTTGGTGTAGTGCGCCGACTGCGGGCAGTACTTACAGTCCTCCGGGCAGGCCCCGGTCTTGATGGACAGCAGGCTGGCGAGCTGCACTTGGCCGTCCGCGTGGTAGCGCTGGTGCACCGCCCGCGCCTCGTCAAGGAGGTCGAGTAGCGGCGCCCTTAGCAGGCACACGATCTCGATGGTCTGCCAATCGTGGCGGGTACCAAGGATGCCATTTTGCTCACGCCGGCTCTCCGCGCGGGCGGCCTGGCGATTGACAGGATTCACGCTTTCCAAGGTTTCTGACACGGGACTCCAAGCGATTGATTGCTGGGGATCAGGCCCTTCGCTAATACAGGAT
>NZ_JBPPND010000176.1:0-2207 GCF_051306395.1 Methyloceanibacter sp. | reverse complement strand
CCATAGAGTCCTGCGCAGTCTCTTGCATCGGCGCTTCGGGTTCCGGTGCCGGGCGCGGACGCCGCGGCTCGTTGACTTGGAGCCAGCTCGGACGTTTCGCGGGCTTCTGCGCGCGCCAGACCGACGGCTTGGTCGCGGCGTCGCTATCGCTTTGTTGTTCGAGCTTGGTCGCCGGGCCCGTCTTCGCTTCGGCGGGCGGCGGCGCGGCTGGTCCCTTCGTCGCGGGAAGCACCACGGGTAGCTTGCGTCCGGGCGCGACCTCGGCGGCTGGCCTTGGCGTTACGGGCCGCACATTGGCAGGCCTCACCGCCGTGGCCGGCCCCATCTTGGGCGCCGCCATCGGAGTCTTTAAGGGCGGCGGCTCCGGTGTATAAGCCGGTTTCGGCGATTCGCGGCGGGTACGCTGCTTGAGCCGCGGCTCGCGGGTTTCTCGGCGGGTCTGGGGGCTTGCGGTGCCGATGAGTTCGCGTGCGAGTGTGTATGCGAGGGCGAGCAGCGCGGTTGCGGTCATGACCAGGAGGGTCAGCGGCCCGCGCTTGGGGAAGGACGGCAGGACGGAGGCGTGCGCGCGGCTGACGATGGCCGCTTGGGACGGCACGGCGCCGATGTCGTGGCGGGCGGACGCATCGCGGTAGCGCGCCAGATAGGATTCGAGCAGGTCGCGGTTGGCCTTGGCCTCCCTTTCGAGGGCCCGGAGCTTGATCTCCGAGTCGCCGAGGCCTGCGGATTGGCTCTTGGCCGCATTGAGGCTGGCCCGCAAGCTCGCTTCGCGCGCCGCGGCGATTTGGGCTTCGTTCTCGAGGCTCTTGACCACCTTTTGCGCCTCGTCGCGGATCTGGGCGCGCACGTCGGCGAGCTCCGAGCGCAATTGCTGGATGCGCGGATGGGACGGCAGCAGCGTTGCCGACAGCTCCGCGAGGGAGCGCTGCACCGTGACCCGCTGCTCGATGAGATTAATGATCAGCTGCGACTTGAGCACTTCGGGCGTGGCGTTGATGTCGCCATTGTCCGCCAGCATCTGCTTGATCAGCTTGGCGCGGGCCCGGGCTTCGGATTCTTGCGCTTCGGCCAGGATCAGCTGGCTGTTGAGCTCGGAGAGCTGTTGCGCGTTCAAGGTGACGTTGTTCGAGCCCGCATAAAGGCCTTCCGAGGCCTTGAAGGCCTCCACCGCCTCTTCGGAGGAGGCGGTGGCCTTGCGCAAGGCCTTGATCTGATCGTCGAGCCAGACGGTGGCGTCCTTGGTCTGCTCGATCTTGGCGGTGCGCTGCCAGCCGATATAGACGTCCGCCAGCTTGTTGGCGATCTCGGCGGCGAGCCGCGGGTCGCCGGAGGTGTATTCCACCGCGATCACCGAGGATTTCGACAGCTGGAACACGTCGAGATGACCGGCGAGCGCGTTCGCCGCGCGCTCTTCTTGCGAGTCGGGGGTGCCCTGCCCGAGCCCCATGCGCTTCATCAGACGCCCCAGCAGCGTCTCGCCCGCATCCTTGGCGAAGGCTTCGTTGTTGACGAGATCGAGGTCCTTGACCACTTGCAGGATCAGATCGCGGGAGGTCAGCACCTGCACCTGGCTTTGCACCGCCTGCTCGTCCAGGCTGCTGCGCGGCTCGCTCCGGCCCTGATCCCCGGTCGGCCGGGTGAACACGGAGTCCTCGTTCTGGATCAGAATGCGCGCTTCCGACGTATAGAGCGGCCGCATCATCGACAGGCCGATAAAGGTGATCAGCCCCGCCCCGATGACGAGCCCCAGGATCCAGCCCTTGGCCCGCCACAGCGCGCCCCCCAGCGTCGCCAGGTCGATATCGTCGTCGGCCGTATAGGTCTTGCGGGATGGGCTCACGGGTTCGGACTCACTGCTCGGGACTCACTTCTCTCACTTTTGGGACTCACTCTTGTTTTTTGGACTCACTTGGGACCTTGAGCCATTAGGCGCCAGAGCCGTAACCAAAGCCTTAAATGCCGCGCCGCTTCGGCACGCACGCTCAGCATTCGTTAACCATGCAAGGCTTAGCTTCGATCCATGTCGGGGATCGAACGCGTCCATCTGGCCAGAATCGGCCTCCTGCTCCTGCTCGCTGGTCTCATGGCCGGCCTTGCAGGCTGCAAAGGCGGCGCCGTGCCGGGGCTGACCGCGCCTGATTTCGCGCTCTCCACCCCCGCCCCATTGCCGGGACCCGGCGAGGCCTATCCCCCGGGCGCCGGCTCAA
>NZ_JBPPND010000175.1:0-9316 GCF_051306395.1 Methyloceanibacter sp. | reverse complement strand
CGATGAATTTGAAACAAGTATTACCAAAGTCCAAATCGTGTGAATATTAGAATCGAGTGGAATTTTCGTTTCAAACTTTATTGATTGCAGTGAAGGTCCTTTATTTCATTTGAGCTATAGTGCTCCGATCTGCAGGGGAATGCAGAAAAAATGCGGAATACAAACCGCAGTCAACAGAGAGGGCAAACCAATGATGTTCCTGCTTAGGTCAGCCTTTTGGCTGCTGATCCTCGTCTTGCTGGTCCCAACCGATCAAGGCCAGCAGAACCAGATCTACGGCACCGCGCAAGCCGCCGTGAATGACGTGGTGAGCTTCTGCGACCGCAATCCGCAGACCTGCGCCACGGGTCAAGACGCCTTCACCGTCCTGGTCCAGAAGGCCCAGTATGGCGCTCAGATGATGATGGCTCTGGTCGAAGGTCAGACCGATTCTCTTGGCGGCAGCTTCTCCGAGCCTGTGGCCATGCCGGGCGACGGCTCCGTGATGCCGGTCCCCTCGGCCGTGCCGATGGAGCCCGCGACCTGGGGCCCGACCGCAACTCAAGACACACTCAGCCCCGAGGACCGCGAAGCGGCTTGGGGCGGACCCGGCGTCTAAGCCGCCCGGCTCCCAGCGACTGCCGCGGGCGTATCCGTGCGCCCGGCTGAAAAAGAAAACTGCTTGGCAGCCCCCCGCCTGCCAATCGGGGCGCGCAGTTGGGAAGGTTCCTGCCCTTTCCCTCCCAACCTGCGCGCCCTTTCTTTTTAACGAAGGCCAGTCGCAGGTCGCCGCATCGCGGACTATATTGAACCTATGGATATAGCGACGGACACCCAGATCCCGGCCTTCGACGAGCTTCTCGCCGACTTCGAACTTCTCGACGACTGGGAAGACCGCTACCGATATGTCATCGAGCTCGGCCGGAAGCTGAAGCCGTTGCCGGATGCGGAGCGAAATGCCCAGAACAAGGTGGAAGGCTGCGTAAGCCAGGTCTGGCTCTCGACCACCGTGCATCGCGACGGCAGCCCGCGCCTTTCCTTCATCGGCGACAGCGACGCCCACATCGTGCGCGGCCTGATCGCCATCCTCTTCGCGATCTATTCCGGCCGAACCGCCGATGAGATCTTGGACATCGACGCGACCAAGACGCTGGGCGAGCTTCATCTCAAAGAGCATCTGACACCGCAGCGCTCCAATGGTCTCATGGCGATGGTCAAGCGCATTCAAAATGATGCGGCCAAGGCGGCGGCGAACTAGGTTTCGGTCTCTCAGGACCGGTCTTCCTCGCACACCCCGTCGATGCGCGGCCGGTAGTCGGCCTCACCCCAGTGACGCAATCCCCGCTGGCGATGACGCGCCTCCGCGATCAGACCGTAGTGCTTGGCAAGCCGGGTGAGCGCGATCTGCAGCACGACCTTGCCGGCGCGCTGCGGCCAGCCATTCGCCTTCTCGGCCTCTTCGAGCCCTTTCAACTCGCAGCAAATATCGACAAGCACGCCGGAGATCTCGGGGGCGCGCCACACGCGCTCAAGCAGCGAAGCGGTAGCGCATCAAAAATGCGCCCAAGCCGCGAACCCTCGCGCATGCTCATTTGCGGCGTTGGTCGGCACCGGGCCCCGCTTCTCATTGTTCTCTACGCTACCGGCCTCCGGCCTACTTGAGCGCTATGTGCGCTTCGGGCCGAGCGGCGAGTTGCGCGAGAGCAAATCCCAGCGAGCTTCTCGCGGGGGCTCGTAGTAGCCCCGGGGGGTGGCTCCGGCGCCGCCCGGAGGTCTCATTGCGGAAGAGACCCGCAGGCGCCGCACCCCGTCCCGCCATCACGAACGCCTCATGAGAACGCCCCTTCGAAAGGACGAGGTGATCGCATTGTACGGCAGGTTTCGAGGGCGGGGATAAGATCCGCAATCCCCGCCAAAGTCTCGGACCCCGCTGCCGGGTGCATGCTGAGCACCCCTCAAGCATCAGGACCCAAAGCCAATGTCTGGAGACAAACGACGCCATACGGCATCGCGACTGGGCCGCACCGGCTCCGCGGCAAAGCGCATTTTCGGCAGGTCGATCACCGCAAGCGCCGCGGTCTATGGCAGGTCGCGCGATCTGCCCCGGTTGCTCGCCCCATGGCCCCACGAGATCGAGGACCGGATGGAAGCCGGACGGCTTCATCTGCTGGCGAAGCTGCGACGCGCCTTGCGTGCGGAACGGCGCCGCGCCCGCGCCAATCACTGGAGCTACGACCTGAACCGGCATCTCGGTCTGCTCAGCGCTTACAAGGGCGAGTTGGCCAATCTCGCGCCGGCCGTTGCGCGTCCTACCCGTACTGGGTCTGACGCGCCTGAACGGCCGGAGGCAGGGCCGGAGGATAACGGTAGAGCGTGAATTCCGCCGGCACGTGCGCCCTATCGCCCGGGCCCGTCGTGTCGTGACAAAGAATCCTGTCCACCCGGACCCCGTCGTCCGACAGGGGCAAGCGCAACCAAAACAAGAGCACATGATCCCGCCCCTCGGCCGGCCCGCGGACCACGCCATGGGCGGGCAGACCTTCCTTGGCGACGCGGTCGTGGATGCGGCGCCAATAGGCCGCGCACGTGCCGGAGAACACCTCACCGAGGCGCTTTCCCGTGATTTCCTTGCCGTAGATGTCCCGCAGCCGCGTGCCCGCCAGCCGGAACAGACCCCGGTCGAACCCCTCGCGGAGATCGATCAGACCCAAATACGGAAGCAGTCGCGGGACTTTAAGAGGGTCGAGATCGGCGCGTGCCGGGATGGGCCGCTCGCCGGCGGAGTGCAGCCAATAGTCGAAGAGATCACGCTGTCCCTGGATCGCCAACTGAGCCCGAAAGGCGCAATCGGACAGCATTTCATCCCCCCCTTATCCCCGCGAATCGCCCGTTACTGACTATGTGGCGTTCGCCTGTCACATGCAAGGAGAGGTCTAAAATTCTCTAGGAATCGCAATAGCTTGTGCCGCGCGCAGCAGCAGCCCCCCGATCTTGCGGGAGGCGGGCGGCAGGATGTGTCCGTGGCGTTATCGTGGGCGAATCGTCGCCCGATCATGCGTTCCCGAAGCGCCGATTATGCGCTTTTAGCGCCGCCGCTGACCGAGCCCCATGCGCTTGGCGAGATCGGAGCGCGCGGCGGCGTAGTTCGGCGCGACCATCGGGTAGTCGTGGGGCAGACCCCACTTCTCGCGGTACTCTTCCGGGGACAGATCGTAATGAGTCCGCAAGTGCCGCTTCAGCGACTTGAACTTCTTCCCGTCCTCGAGGCAGATAATGAACTCCGGCGTCACGGACTTCTTGACCGGGACGGCGGGCTTCAGCTCTTCCTTGGCCGGCTGGCCGCCCGCGCTGGAGGCTTTGCTCAAGGCATCGTACACATTGTGGATGACGCCGGGCAGGTCCGTGGCCACAACGGTGTTGTTGCTGACATAAGCCGAGACAATCTCGGCGGTCAGTTCAACGAGTTCGTTTTTTTCCAGATTCGCGTCCATGAAGTGGCTCCTTGATCCTGCCCAATACCCGTTTGAGCGAAGCAGACCACGAATCCGTGGCAGCCTGCGCGTCTCCCAGGTTCAAGTGACTTCTTAAAGTCACCAGAATACGCCGTTTTTGTGGCCGAAAACTACAATGTTACGCAACTAATGAGCATGCAGCGCAATGATGCTTTGCTGATTTGCCTCTATATCATCTTTCGACAAAACTGCAACGGACCTCTTCTCGCGAAGACTGTACGCTAACCGGTGGAATTTGAGGGTGTGACGCGTTTTCTTTAGCCTGCACCGTTCCTTGGGCGCATGAAGTGATCGAAACTTGCAGCCAGCCACCACACACAAGTCTGAGGCGGCGCGTTTCTCCATCAAGCCTGCGTGAAAGCAAGGAGACACCTCTTAGAGGGAAACTTCAGGTCACCTATATTCTTTGCGAACCAGAACAGACGAAACCGAGAGTGCGGTCACCATGAGCAAAACCGAGAACAACGAGAAGACCACATCGAACGAGGACTGGCGCACCAAGCTGACGCCGGAGCAATTCCACGTCACCCGCGAGCAGGGCACCGAGCGCGCCTTCAGCCACCCCTATCATGCGGAGAAGAGCGAGGGCATGTATCGCTGCGTGTGCTGCGGCGCGCCCCTGTTCAGCTCGGACACGAAGTTCGACTCCGGCACCGGGTGGCCGAGCTTCACCGACGTCGCCGCCGCGGACACGGTGACGACCCATGAGGACAACGCCTTCGGCATGCGGCGTGTCGAGGTCCGCTGCGCTAACTGCGATGCGCATCTGGGGCATGTGTTCCCGGACGGTCCCGGGGAAAACGGCCTGCGCTATTGCATCAATGGCTGCGCCCTCGAACTTGACACCGATGCCGGGAGCGGCAAGACCTCCGGTTAGTCTCTAGCCGCACGTCAATCCAAGGCATGAACGAACAGCATCTTCCCGCGCGAGCGCCGCTGGCCGCCCGCCGTCCTTCGACCTCGAACCATCACGGCATCGCCCGCGAGGACGATTACGCCTGGCTGCGCGCCGACAACTGGCAGGCGGTGATGCGCGACCCCGCCGTGCTGCCGGCGGACATCCGGGCGCATCTCGAAGCGGAGAACGCTTATACGGGCGCGGTCATGGCGGACACCGAGCCGCTGCAAGAGACGCTGTTCGCCGAGATGAAGGGCCGCATCAAGGAGGACGATTCGAGCGTGCCCGCCCCGGACGGCGCCTTCGACTACTACACGCGCTACGTGGTGGGCGGACAGCACCCGCTGTTCTGCCGGCGTCCACGCGGCGGCGGCACGGAAGAGATCCTGATCGACGGCAACGCGCTCGCCGCGCCCCATGCCTATTTCCGCATCGCCAATGTCGCCCACAGCCCCGACCACACGCTCGTCGCCTATGCCGTCGATACCAAGGGCTCGGAGTTCTACACCGTCACCATCGTCGAGGCGGAAACCGGCAGACTGGTCGATGCGCAGATCACCGACAACAATGGCGGCTTCCAATGGGCCGCCGACAGCAAGACGCTTCTTTATGTGTGGCTCGACGAGGAGCACCGGCCCCGCAAGCTGTTCGCCCACAGGGCCGGCGCGCAAGGCAAGGATCGCCTGATCCACGAGCAGACCGACCCCGGCTACTTCCTGGACATCGGTGCCACCCAGGACCACAAATATTTGCTGTTCGGCGTGCACGATCACGAGACGGCGGAGGTCAGCCTGATCGACGCGGCCGATCCGGGCGCCGCGCCGCGGCTTGTCGCGGCCCGCGAGGCGGAGCACGACTATTCCGTCGAGCACCATGGCGCCCGCCTCATTATTCTCACCAATTCCGGCGGCGCCGAGGACTACCGTATCGTCGAGGCGCCCGCCGACAGCCCTTCGCCCGAAAACTGGCGCGAGATCGAGCCGCACCGGCCGGGCCGGCTCATCCTCGATGTCGTCGCCTACAAGGACTTTCTCGTGCGGCTGGAGCGCGAGGACGGCCTGCCGCGCATCGTCATCCGCCGCTTCGCCGACGGCGAGGAGCACGAGATCGCCTTCGATGAGGAGGCCTACGCGCTCGGGCTTTCACACGGCTACGAATACGACACGCGCACACTGCGCTTCACCTACTCGTCCATGACCACGCCGGCGCAAGTCTTCGACTACGACATGGAGACGCGCGAGCGGACGCTCCGAAAGACTCAAGAGGTCCCGAGCGGTCACGACCCGTCGCTCTTCGTCACGCGCCGCGTCATGGCGCCCGCGAAAGACGGCGAGACGGTTCCCATCTCGCTGCTCTACCGCAAGGAGACGGCGCTCGACGGCACCGCGCCGCTCCTGCTCTACGGCTACGGGGCCTACGGCATGACCATGCCGGCCGGCTTCAACACCAACGCGCTGTCGCTGGTCGACCGCGGCTTCGTCTACGCCATCGCCCATATTCGCGGCGGCAAGGAGAAGGGCTATCGCTGGTACAAGGACGGCAAGCGCGAAAGGAAGGTGAACACCTTCACCGATTTCATCGCCGCGGGCGAGTATCTCGCCGAGCAGAAATTCACCTCGCGCGGCCGCATCATTGCACACGGGGGAAGTGCCGGCGGCATGCTGATGGGCGCCGTCGCCAACATGGCGCCGAACCTGTTTCTCGGCATCATCGCCGAAGTGCCGTTCGTGGATGTGCTCACCACCATGCTGGATGCGACCTTGCCGCTGACCCCGCCCGAATGGCCCGAATGGGGCAACCCTCTCCAGAGCGCGCAAGACTACCGCACCATCGCCGCCTACTCGCCCTACGACAATGTGCGGGGACAGACCTATCCCAACATCATCGCGCTGGCGGGGCTGACGGACCCGCGCGTGACCTATTGGGAGCCGGCCAAATGGGTGGCGAAGCTGCGAGAGGCCGACACCGGCGGCAATCTCATTTTGCTCCGCACCAATATGGAGGCGGGCCATGCGGGCGCATCGGGCCGTTTCGAGCGGCTGAAGGAAGTGGCGGTCTCTTACGCTTTTGCGTTGAAGGTTGCAGGCCTGGACGCATCCTCGGACTCGCCAGTGCCGAGGGACTAAATATGTGCTAGGAAATAAGCATGACGAAGTTTGCCCGCATAACCGTTGACCCGGCCCAAATGGGTGGTGTGCCATGCATTCGCGGCCAGCGTATTCCCGTCGCGACGGTGGTGGGCCTAGTAGCCGAAGGAATGACCGAGGCAGAGATTCTTGGGGCCTATCCCGACCTTGAACGCCAGGACATTCGCGAGGCCCTGCAATTCGCCGCTGAGGCCGTTGGCGAACGTGAGTTGCCGCTCGCCATTCCGTGAAGTTTCTCGTGGATAACGCACTCTCACCGTCGGTTGCAGAAGGGTTGCGGCAGCAAGGCCACGACGCGGTACACGTAATTGACTATGGCATGCAGGCAGCAAGTGATCAGGCCGTCTTCGACCACGCTGCGGAAGAAGATCGCGTGCTAGTGTCCGCAGACACCGATTTCAGCGCCCTACTCGCATCACGTCAGACATCCAAACCATCCATCGTTCTCTTTCGGCGAGGCGGAGAACGTCGGCCCGAGCGACAACTCGCACTCCTGATGGCCAATATGTCGGCCATGGAACCGCTCTTACAGCAAGGTAGCGTGGTCGTGTTGGAGCCGACTCGCATGCGCGTTCGGCGGCTTCCGTTCAGCTAGAAAGGCTCCGTGTCGCGCGGCACGCCTAGGCGGACCCGCGCCATCTATGCAAAAGTGCCGGCAATGCTGCTTTCCCGCGATAAGTCCCAAGTCCTCATCGTCGACGTCCAGGACAAGCTCCTGAACGCGATTTCCGGCAAGGACCGGGTGGTCGACCGCTGCGTCCGGCTCGTGCAGGCCGCCCGCAAGCTCGACATTCCCATCACCGTGTCGGAGCAATATCCGCAAGGCTTGGGCCCGACCCACGATTCTATTCGCGACGCCTTCGCCAATGACGGCTTCATCGCCGACAAGACCGAGTTCTCCTGCATGCGCAACGAGATGCTGAAGGACCGGCTGCACGAGCTGCGCCGCCATGGGCGCTCGCAAGTCGTGATCGGCGGCATCGAGGCTCATGTCTGCGTCTTGCAGACGGCGATCGATCTGGAGTCCCAAGGCTTCGAGGCTTTCGTGGTGGCAGACGCCGTGGGCTCGCGCGCCAAGGCGAGCCGCAAGCTCGGCCTCGCGCGCTTACAGAAATCGAGCGTGGACGTCGTGGACAGCGAGATGGTGCTGTTCGAGTGGATGGAGCGTGCTGGCACGCCCGAGTTCAAGCAGCTCCAGGCGCTGATAAAATAAGAACTGCGCCCCCTGACCGCCCCTTGTCCCGTCATACCTTGCGAAAGCGGACGATGACAAAGCCTCGCTTCCTGAACGGATCCTGCACTTTCGGTTCATGCTGCGTTCAGGTGGAAAGACGCACTCTCCACGGTGTCAGATCCCTGTAACTGATGTAGCGAACCTTCCTCGGCACCGGGCGTGGAGTTCAGGGGCTCCACGCCCACCCCGATTCCAAGACAACCAATTCCGCCGCTTTCGCAAGGACTTCGCGACCGCGGCGTGCCGCCTTGCTTCGGTTTCCGGGAACCTTTAGCTTTCAGCGGTCTTTCCTACTTTCACCCACTCAAAATCCCCCGGAGACCCATCGTGGCATTCGAACTCCCACCCCTACCCTACGCATACGACGCGCTTCAGCCCTATATGTCGGCCGAGACGCTCGAATATCACCACGACAAGCATCACAAGGCTTACGTGGACAACCTCAACAAGCTGATCGAAGGCACCGACTACGAGAGCAAGGACCTCGAGACCATCGTCAAGAAGAGCTTCGGCAAGAACGCCGGCGTCTTCAACAACGCCGCCCAGGACTTCAACCACATCCAGTTCTGGCCGTGGATGAAGAAGGACGGCGGCGGCAAGAAGGTGCCGGGCGCGATCCTGGCGCTGATGGACCGCGATCTCGGCGGCTTCGACAAGTTCCGCGAGGCCTTTATCGAGGCCGGCAAGACCCAGTTCGGCTCGGGCTGGTGCTGGCTCACCCTGAACAAGGACGGCAAGCTCGAAGTGACCAAGACGCTGAACGGCGAGAACCCGCTGGTGCATGGCGGCTGGCCGCTGCTCGGCTGCGATGTCTGGGAGCACTCCTATTACATCGACTACCGCAACGCGCGGCCGAAATATCTCGAAGCCTGGTTCGACAATCTCATCAACTGGGAGCATGTCGAGCAGATGTACGCGCAAGCGCCGAACAAATAGCGCTTCGCCGTAGATGCGATTCTGGCGGGCGGTCGGAAGCGGCCGCCCGTTTCGCGTTTTAAGCGTCGGCTTCGCCGCCCTGTTTCGCGTCTTCGAAGGCCTCGCTCGCCTCGAGCCAGCGCGCTTCCGCCGCCGCCAGATCGCGCTCCACCGCGCCGCGCTGCTTCATCAGCTCGCCGGCCGCGGCGTCGGGCGAGGTCAGCAGCGCATCGATCTCGTCGCGCTTCCGCCACAGCGTCTTCATTTCCGCTTCCGCCGAGGTCGCGGTCTTGCGCAGCGCTTTCGCGCGTTCCCGCGCGTCCGCCGCCGCCTTGCGCTTATCCTTGCGGCTGATCTTCTGGGACGGGTCCGCGCCATTGCCGCCCTTGCCCGAGCCCGCGCTCAGGACCTGATCGCGATAGTCCTCGATACTGCCGTCGAACTCCCGCGCCGTGCCGTCGGCCACGAGCAGCAGCCGGTCGGCGATCAAGCCTAAGAGATGCCGGTCATGGCTGACGACGACGACGGCGCCGCCGAAGGCCGCCAGCGCCTGCACCAGCGCCTCGCGCGCATCCACGTCGAGATGGTTGGTCGGCTCGTCGAGGATGAGGATATGCGGCGCATCGCGGGT
>NZ_JBPPND010000174.1:0-22011 GCF_051306395.1 Methyloceanibacter sp. | reverse complement strand
GACGGCTGGGTGAAGCCGCTCATTCCGCAGCGCTACCTGCCGGACAACTTCCTGCCGTTCAATGTGCCGGGCGTTGGGCTGATCATCGGCATCCTCGCCTTGATGCTGATCGGCGCGCTCGCCGCCAACCTTTTCGGCCGCACCATCGTCAGCTACGTCGAGATGATGCTGGATCGCATGCCCGTGGTGCGCGGCGTCTACCGGCTCCTCAAGCAGATCTTCACCACGGTGTTCTCGAAACAGGGAACAGGGTTCAAGCGCGTGGGACTGATCGAGTTTCCCCGCCGCGGCCTCTACGCCGTTGTCTTCGTCTCCGGCGACCCGCCCCACGAAGTGAAGGACAAGCTCGGCAACGGCGAGCTCTTGACCGTATTCATGCCGAACGCGCCGAACCCGACGACCGGCTTCGTCCTGTTCATGCCGGCTAAGGACGTCATTCAGCTCGACATGGCGATCGACGACGCCGCCAAGCTCGTCATCTCGGCTGGACTGGTGGCGCCGCCCCAGGACAAGCTCAAAGAGCTGGCCGACAACGCCAAGCGTAAGAAGCCGTTGCCCGAGGAAGAGCCCGTCGTCTAGACGGGCCACTTGCCGGCTAATCGGGGCTCGACGAACGGCGTCGACCCCGTGGAGACTGCGTCCGCGCTCTGCACGCTCGCCAAGGACATGCTTCCCTACGGTCATGTGACCCTGGAAAGCCTGCCGTACTTTTGCGCATGAGTACGCGCACGCTGCAACGGCGCCTGCGGGATTTCGGTTTCTCTTTCGAGGAGATTGTCGACGACGTGCGGCGTCGAAGCCCTTCGCAGAGTGCTAACGCGCGACGGATCGGCGATCGAGATTGCCTTCATGCTCGGCTATTCGGACCAAGCCCACTTCACCCGTGCGTTTCGGCGGTGGACCGGCATGGCGCCGCGCGACTACGCTAAGCGCGTCTAGCCCGCGCGCATCAGCTTCACCGCGTCGTCGCGCTCGAACAAATAAAGCAGGAGCCGCAAGCGCTCGCCGTCATCCCCTTCTAACGTCGGGTTGCGGGACAGCGTCAGACGTGCCGCGTCGCGCGCGGCTTCGAGTAACTCTTGATGCTCGGGGAGGATGGCGATGCGGAAGGCAGGCAAGCCGCTCTGCCGCGTGCCCAGCACCTCGCCGCCGCCGCGCAACCGCAAATCTTCTTCCGCGATGACAAAGCCGTCTTCTGTGCGGCGCATCACGTTGAGCCGCTCGCGCGCCGTCTCTCCCAGCGGCTGCTTGTAGAGCAGGATGCACGACGACTCCGCCGCGCCGCGCCCGACACGGCCCCGCAACTGATGGAGTTGGGCGAGGCCGAAGCGTTCGGCGTGCTCGATGATCATGATGGAGGCGTTGGGCACGTCCACGCCGACCTCGATCACCGTGGTCGAGACGAGGATGGAAAGCTCTCCGGAAGCAAAGCGCGCCATCACCGCGTCCTTCTCCTTGCCGGTGAGCTTGCCATGCACCAGGCCGACCCTGTCGCCGAAGCGGGCCCGCAACTCGGCGAAGCGCTCTTCCGCCGCCGCCACGTCCAGCACCTCGGATTCCGCGACGAGGGGGCATACCCAATAAATCTGCGCGCCGCTCTCGAGGGCCCGGGCAACCCCGTCGGTCACCTCGTCCAAACGCTCGAGCGGGACCGTGCGGGTGACGATGGGCTTGCGGCCGGGCGGCTTCTCGTCGAGCCGGGAGACGTCCATGTCGCCGTAGCTCGTCAGCAGTAGCGTGCGCGGGATCGGCGTCGCCGTCATCACCAGAAGCTCCGCGCCCGTTCCCGTGCCCTTTCTCTGCAGTGCCAGACGCTGATGCACGCCGAAGCGGTGCTGCTCGTCGATGACCACGAGGCCGAGATTACGGAACGCGACAGTCTCCTGGAACAGGGCATGGGTGCCGATCAGAATATCGATATCCCCGGCCTTCAGGGCGTCGAGGATGCCGTCGCGCTCCTTGCCGCGTTCGCGTCCGGTGAGCAAGGCCACGCGCAGATTTGCAGGCTCGGCGAAACCGCTGATCGTGGCGAGATGCTGGCGGGCGAGAAGCTCCGTCGGCGCCATGAATGCGGCTTGGGTGCCGGCCTCGACCGCCGTCGCCATGGCCAGCAGCGCGACCACGGTCTTGCCGCTGCCCACGTCGCCTTGCAGAAGCCGCAGCATGCGGCTGTCGCTTGCCATGTCCGCGTCGATCTCGCCGAGCGCGCGTTGTTGCGCGCCGGTGAGCGCGAAGGGCAGGGCACCTACGATGGCGCGGCGCAAGTCTCCCGAGGCGGCGAGACTCTTGCCCGCGCGCTTCTTCAAGCGCTGGCGGATGATGGCGAGCGCGAGCTGATTGGCGAGAAGCTCGTCATAGGCGAGCCGCGCGCGCGCCGCGGCCGAGGGGAGAAGATCGGCTTCGCCGTCCGGCGCGTGCAGACCCCGGATGGCATCGGCGAAAGACGGCCAGGCCAGCTTGGCAAGATATGCGGCGTCGATCCACTCCGGCAGCTTGGGAAGCTGACGCAGCGCCCCATCGATGGCCTTGCGGAGCGTCGTGTTGGAGAGCCCGGCGGTCAGCGGATAGACCGGCTCGATCAGGGGCAGCGCGCCGTCCTTGTCCACGGCCGCCACATGATCGGGATGGGGCATTTGCAGCCAGCCGTCATAGGCCTCGATCTTCCCCGAGATCAGCCGCGTCTCGCCGATTGGGAGGAGCCGCTTCAGATAGTTTGGGTCGGCCTTGAAATAGACGAGCTCAAGCGCCCCGGTGTCGTCCTCCACAAGGATGCGATAGGGCGCACGCGCGCCCCGCCGCCCGCCGCCGGGCCGATGCTCGGCCACTCTCACCTCGAGCGTGGCGAGCTCGCCCATCAGGGCTTGGCTGATCGAAGGCATTCGCGCGCGGTCGACGATGCTCACGGGAAGGTGCCAAAGAAGGTCGATGGCCCGGGCATGGGCCCCTTGCTGCCGGGGGGCGACCAGCTTGTTGAGCAGGCCTTCGATTCGCGGGCCGACGCCCTTCAGGGCGCGGACCGTGGCGAACAGGGGAGCTAACCGGGGTGGGCGCATCAGCCTAGTCTAGCGCCTAAGGGCCGCGCCCTTGACATCGCCAGGGCCGCTCGGTCTAACCCACGGCTTAGGATTGGAAGCTTGGATCATGTCGAGTGATCTTGGAATGCGCCGCCGCAGGGCGGTATGGCGGGCGACTCATCGAGGCTCTAAGGAGATGGACTATCTGCTTGGGCGCTTCGCCGAGCAAGCCATCGACAGCATGAATGGCGACGATATCGCCGTGCTCGAGCGCCTGATCGAGATGCCGGACCCGCAAATCGAGTTGTCGGTTTACGAGGGCTACTCGCTTGGCGAGCGCGACCTGGACGCGCTGATCGCGCGCGTCCGGCAGTTCCACGGCCTGCCCAAAGCCGGCTAAACAACACAAGTGCCCATGAGTTTTGCGTCCAAGCTCCCCGCTCTGCAAGTTGATCGTCTGCTGAAGGACAAGCGCGCCATCGCCGGCGGCGTGCCTGAGGGCTTCGATGCCTTGCTCTTGGGCGAGTTGGCGCGGCATGCGGACGCGCCGATTCTGCATGTGGCCCGCGACGGCAACCGCCTCGCCACGCTGGAAGAGGCGATCGCCTTCTTTGCCCCGGATGTGCGGGTGCTGTGCTTTCCGGCCTGGGACAGCGTGCCGTATGACCGGGTGGCGCCGAACGCGGAAATTATAGCCGACCGTATCGAGACGCTCGCCGCCTTGGCGGCGCGGGCCCCCGACGACACGGCGCCGCTGGTTCTGTTGACCTCGGTCAACGCCGTGGTGCAGCGCGTGCCGCCACGGAGCTTCATCGCCGGCGCCGATCTCAAGCTTCAGTCCGGCAACGTCATGAGCATGCAGGCGCTGATAGAGCGCTTGGAGTCCTCCGGCTATGCCCGCGCGGGCACCGTCACCGATCCTGGCCAATATGCGGTGCGCGGCGGCATTCTCGATCTTTATCCGCCGGGCGGACAACCGGTGCGCCTCGACTTTTTCGGCGATCAGCTCGAATCCCTTCGCGCCTTCGACCCGGAGACCCAGCGCACGGAAGCGCGGCTCGATGCGGTGCACTTTTTGCCCATGAGCGAGGTGGCGCTGACACCGGAGGTGCGCAGCCAGTTCCGCCAGCGCTATGTCGAGCTGTTCGGCCCCGTGACAGGGGACGACCCGCTCTACGAGGCGATCTCGGCCGGGCACCAGCATCAAGGCATGGAGCATTGGCTGCCGCTGTTCCACGACGAGCTGGCGACGCTGTTCGATTACGTGCCGAATGCCGTGGTGACGCTCGATCCGCTTTCGGAGGACGCCCGGCAGAGCCGGCTCGAGCAGGTCGCCGATCATTACGATGCGCGCGCTGCGGCGCTGGAACGCAAAGCCTTTGGCGCGCCGCCTTATCATCCCGTGCCGGCGGACAGCATGTTCCTGGACGAGGCCGAGTGGAAACGGCTCCTCGACGCGGCACCGCACGTCGTCGCGCTCGACACGTTCGAGCGCCCGGAAGGTGAGGGGGTCCGTGTCGTCTCGTTTGGCGGACGGCAAGGCCGCTCTTTCGCGCCGGAGCGTCAGACGGAGGGCAGCAATGTCTTCGATGCCGTGGTGGCGCATGCCAAGAAGCTGATCGCCGATAAGAGGATCGTGATCGTCGCTTGCTGGAGTATAGGCGCGCGCGAGCGCCTGGCGACGCTCCTTACCGAACATGGCTTGAGCGACACGGTGCGAGTCGAGACCTTCCCGGACGCCGTCGCGGCGCCACCCGAAGCGGCGGCCGTGGCCGTGCTGCCGCTGGAGACAGGCTTCGAAGCGCCGGGCATCGCGGTGATCGGCGAGCAGGACATTCTCGGCGACCGGCTGGTCCGCAAAGCGCGCGTCAAGAAGGGCAGCGACGCGCTGACCGAGGCGGCGAGCCTCGCGGTCGGCGACCTGGTGGTTCATGCGGATCACGGCATCGGCCGTTTCGTGGGGCTGACCACCATCGAAGCGGCGGGCGAGCCGCATGACTGCTTGGAGCTTCACTACCAAGGCGGCGACAAACTCTATCTGCCGGTGGAAAATATCGAGCTGCTGAGCCGTTACGGCTCCGATGAGTCCGGCGTGATCCTGGACAAGCTTGGTGGCGTGGCCTGGCAATCCCGCAAGGCCAAGCTCAAGCAGCGCATCCGCGACATGGCCGAGAAGCTGATCAAGGTGGCCGCCATGCGCGAGCTGCGCACCGCGCCGATCCTCAATCCGCCCGAAGGCACCTATGACGAGTTCTCGGCGCGCTTTCCTTACGAGGAGACCGAGGACCAGGTCACCAGCATCGACGCGGTGCTCGAAGATCTGGCGAGCGGCCGTCCCATGGACCGGCTCATTTGCGGCGATGTGGGCTTCGGCAAGACGGAGGTCGCCTTGCGCGCGAGCCTCATCGCCGTGCTTGCCGGCAAGCAGGTTGCCGTGGTGGTGCCCACCACGCTGCTGGCGCGCCAGCACTTTCACACCTTCACGGAGCGGTTCCGCGGCTTCCCCGTGAAGATCGCGCAAGCCTCGCGCCTCGTCACCGGCAAGGAACTCTCCGCGGTGAAGACGGGGCTGAAGGACGGCGAGATCGACATTGTCATCGGCACCCACGCGCTGCTGGGCAAGGCCATCGGCTTCACCGATCTCGGGCTCCTGATCGTGGACGAGGAGCAGCATTTCGGCGTGAAGCACAAGGAGCGGCTGAAGGAGCTCCGCGAAGACGTGCATGTGCTGACGCTCACCGCCACACCGATCCCGCGCACGCTGCAATTGGCGCTGTCCGGCGTGCGCGAGATGTCGCTGATCGCCACGCCGCCGGTCGACCGCTTGGCGGTGCGGACCTATGTGGCGCCGTTCGATCCCATGACCTTGCGCGAGGCGCTGTTGCGCGAGCGCTTCCGCGGCGGCCAGACATTCTTTGTGGTCCCGCGCATCTCCGATCTCGACGAGGCGGCCGCGTTTCTGCAAGAGCACGCGCCGGAGCTGAAGGTCGCCCGCGCCCACGGACAGATGCCGTCGAGCGAGCTCGATCAGGTCATGAACGCATTCTACGACCGGCAATACGACGTGCTGCTGTCGACCACGATCGTCGAAAGCGGGCTCGATATTCCGTCGGCGAACACGCTCATTGTCTACCGCGCCGACCGCTTCGGCTTGGCGCAGCTCTACCAGTTGCGGGGCCGGGTCGGCCGCTCGAAAATTCGCGCCTATGCCTATTTCACCATTCCGGCCGATGCGCGCATCACGCCCGCGGCCGAGAAGCGCCTGAAGGTGCTTCAGTCTCTCGATACGCTCGGCGCCGGTTTCATCCTGGCCAGCCACGATCTCGACATCCGCGGCGCCGGCAATCTCTTGGGCGAGGAGCAGTCGGGGCATATTCGCGAAGTCGGCTTCGAGCTCTACCAGTCCATGCTGGAGGAGGCGGTGGCGGCCTTGAAGGGCGGGGAGGGCGTGATCGAGGATCAGTGGAGCCCGCGCATCAATCTCGGCACCTCGGTCCTCATCCCCGAGGACTACGTGCCCGACCTGCAAGTGCGGCTCGGGCTCTATCGCCGTCTGTCGGGGGTCGAGACCGCAGAGGCCATCGAGGCCTTCGCCGCCGAGCTCATCGACCGCTTCGGCGAATTGCCCGAGGAGGTGCGGCATCTGCTCGACGTGGTTGAGATCAAGGCCCTGTGCCGTCAGGCGGGCATCGAGCAGATCGACGCCGGGCCGAAAGGCGCGGTCATCGCCTTCCGCAGCAACACTTTCGCCAATCCGGAAGGGCTCATTCGCTTCATCAGCAATGCCGGCAAGCAGGTGAAGCTCCAGCCCGATCACAAGCTCATCTTCTATGCCAACTGGCCGAACGCGGAAGACAGGCTCGCCGGCGCGCGCGATCTCCTGAAACGGCTCGCCAAGATCGCGGGTGCGGTGAAAGAAGCCGCCTAGACCTGCGCCAGAATCTCCGCGCGGATGATATTGCCTTTAGCGTCACGCGGGATATCGCGCACCACCAACAGCTTGTCCGGGAATTTGTAAGGCGCCACGCCGCGCTCCATGAGGAAGCGGTGCAGCGCTTCCAACGACACCGGCGCGTTGGGCGAGGGCGCCACGGCCCCGAAAATGCGGTCGCCGACGATCGGGTCCGGCAGCACGAAGCAGGCCGCATCGAGAAAGCCGGGAAACGCCTGATAGAGCCCGTCGAGCTCGGAAGCCGCGATGGTAAAGCCGCCATGATGGATCAGCTCGGCGTCGCGCTTGACCCGTAGACGTGCAACGCCCTCCGCTTGGCCGCGCAGACCCGTGGCGACGAAGCCGTTGTCGTCGCGCGCCACGGGACCATTCGAGCGGCCTTGCGGCACCACGGGGCCTCGCAGGAGGAGCGCGCCGCTCTCTTCGGCAAGCTTCGTCTCCGCGAATACGGGGCCGCCGCCATCCTCGCCGAGATGCACCGGCCCAAGGGGCAGTGCGGCGCGGTCCGCTATCGGAGCCGGCCGCAGCAAGAGACTGGCGAGATCGCCGAGCGGGTAGAGGTCGAACACGGGCAGGCTCAAGTTTTCCGCGGCCATGTGGTTCAGCGGCGCGGTCAGATCCGCAAGTTCCGCAGGCGACCAGACCCGGCCCACCCGCCGGAGCTTGCAGCGCGGGTCCTTCAGCACGCGGTTCGCGCCAAGCTCGGCGAGAATGGCCGAAGGCATGGCGGTCACGGTTGCGCCTGACTCGACCAGCTGCCGCACGAACACGCCGTACTCGAAAGGGTGATGTTGCACCAGCTTGGCACCGCCGATGAGCCACGGCGCGAGCCCAAGCCCGAGTCCAACGGTGCCGGTGAAGGGGTAGGCGTTCAGGATCACGTCGCTGCGGTCGAGCGACAGCGAGAGCACCGCCATGGCGCCTTGCGCCAGGATTTCGTCCTCGTAGCGGAACAGCGGCACGAGCGGGTGTCCCGCGCGCGCCGTGAAGGTGATCAGCGAAGGCCCCGTTGGCAGGCGCGGGGTGAAGTCCCCGGCATGTCCGGCGCCAATAGCGTCGTCGAGGGAACCGACGCCGTCGGGCAGGCCGTCGCCGAAGCCGAGCACGAAACGGACCGACAGCCGCGTGGCGGCGACGTCGCGCAACATTTCGGCTGGCGCATCCTCGGCGAAGCGCGAACAGCCGATCAGCGCCTTGGGTTCCAGCGCATCGCATACCCGCGCGATCTCCGTCGCCCGCCACAGCATGGGGATGGCGGCGACCGTCAGCCCGGCGCGCCAAGCGCCGAGCAGCGCGAGTGGCGCCTCGATGAAATTGGGAAGCTGCATGACGACCCGGTCGCCGGGCTGAAGCCCAAGCGCGGCGAAAAACGCGGCCAAGGCATCGACGGCCTCGTCGGTCTCGCCATAGGTCAATTGGCGCGCAGCGCTGTGTCCGAGCGTCCGCCGGTTGGGCGGGTCGATCAGTGTGATCGCATCGGCCTTTTGGCGTGCGCGCCGGCGCAACAGCCCCTCGGCGGTGATTGGGCCGCTGTCCTTGAGCGTCTCCGCGTCCGGGACGGGAAGCGTGCTCATGGGAAAGCGCTCATCGGCGAAGGGATCATGGTTCGACCGCGTGCCCGCCGGTTTCGGTGTTAGCGTCCCACCAAGTATCGATTTGATAGCCATAGAGCGGCGTGTCGTCGGGGCGCTTCAGGGCACGCCAATACGCGACCCACTGCCGGGGCAGGTAGAACAGCGGCACCACATAATCGCCGGAGAGCAACACGCGGTCGAGTGCACGCACGGCGGACACGAAATCCTCGCGGTCCTTCGCCGCGAGCACGGCCTCGATCATGGCGTCCACCGCCTCGCTCTCGACACCGGAAAAGTTATATGAGCCTTCCGTCTTGGCAGCATCGCTTCCCCAACGGAACGATTGCTCGTTCCCCGGCGACAGCGATGCCGGCCAAAAATATTGGATCATGTCGAAATCGTAGGTCTGCTTGCGCCGCTGGTACTGAGCGGAGTCAACCTGCCGGATTCGAGCCTCGATTCCCACCTGTTTCAAGGCCCGCGCATAGGTGAGCAGCAGCCGCTCCTGCGCGCGCGTGGCGGCGATAATCTCGAACTCGAAGGGCTCACCGGTCTCCACATTGACGAGCGCGCCGTCTTTCAGCGCGTAACCCGCCTCTTCGAGAAGTTTCAGCGCTTCGACTCGGCCTTCGCGATTCTGGCCCGTGCCGTCGCTGACGGGGAAGGAGAACGTGCCGTCCATGATCGCGGGCTTCACCGCGTCCGCGTAGGGCGCGAGCAGCGCGCGTTCCGTGGCATCCGCGGGCCGGTTATGTGAGGACAGCTCGGAGCGCGCGAAGTAGCTTTCGGTCCGTGCATACTGCCCGTGATAGAGCGTGCGGTTCACCCACTCGAAGTCGAACATCCGGATGAGCGCTTGGCGCACGCGCGGGTCGGCGAAGAGAGGACGCCGCGTGTTGAACACCAGCCCCGACATGCCGGCCGGCGTCTCGACCGGCAGCGCCTCCTTGAGCACACGGCCCTGGCGCAGCGCCGGAAAATTGTAGCCTTGGGCCCAGCGCGTCGGGTCATCCTCGTTGCGCAGTTCCACGAGCCCCGACTTGAAGGCCTCGAACATGGAGCCGGCGTCCCGGTAGTAGTCGATGCGGATCTCGTCGAAATTGTAGAGCCCCCGATTGACGGGTAGGTCGCGGCCCCAATAATCGGCGTCGCGCCGATAGGTGATGCTCTTTCCCGGATCGACCTTCTCGACCACGTAAGGGCCGCTGCCGACCGGCGGCTCCAGCGTCGTCGTTTCGAACGTCTCCGGCGTGAACAGATGGCTCGGCAGCACGGGCATCAGCCCCATGATCAGCGGCATCTCCCGGTCGCCGGGGCCGTCGAAGGTGAAGCGCACCTTGCGCTCCCCGGTCTTCTCCACGGTCTTGACCTTCTTGTAGTAGGAGCGGTGGTTCGGCCGGCCGCGGTCGCGCAGCACCGCATGCGAGAAGATCACATCGTCCACGGTGATCGTTTTGCCGTCGGAGAACTTGGCTTTGGGGTTCAGCGTGAACTCGACCCACGACCGGTCCGCCGGGGTCTCGACCGCTTCGGCGATCAGCCCGTAAAGCGTGAAGGGCTCGTCATAGGCCCGCGCCATCAAGCTCTCGTAGAGATACTCGCGGACACCGTCGGCGGAAACGCCTTTGACAATCAGTGGGTTCAGGCTGTCGAATGAACCTTGTTTGGCAAAACGCGCCCGTCCGCCCTTGGGAGCGTCGGGATTCGCGTAGGGGAAATGGCTGAAATCCGCCTGTTCGTTGGGATCGCCGTGCATGGCAAGCCCGGCCCGAGGCTCCGCCCAGGCACCGGCGGGGTGCAGCATGAGCCCCACGATGAGTAAGAAAATTGGGGCTTTCAACGAAGACCCTGCATGGCTATAGATGCCCACGCATTACACCATAAGGTTAAGGGTAACATCCCTGCCAACGCAATCCGACGCCGCACCCTATTTCCATGCCATTGAAAATGGTTGGAAGTCTGCAACGGTGGCCAAGAAAGTCCCGGAGACGGGGGAGAACAGCCACGCCTACGCCGCATTTCGGGTATTGACCCTAGGCGTAGGGAGCGGGCACGGGGACCGTCTGGCAGGCCTGAGCCAGCCCGCAAGTATGAGGAAAGGTCGATTGATGATCTGGTCCAAGGATCGATGGAACCGCTTTAGCCGCTGCGCGGGTCGTTTCGTGCTGGCCGGGAGCGCAGGCGCGCTGGCGCTGGCGCTGATTGTGCCCGCAGCCATGGCCCAGCAAGCCCAGCCCAAGTCCTCGGCGGCTCCGAAAAGCAGCGCGCCGGCCACTGCCGCAGCGCCAGCCGGCGCGGCTCAGGACGCCTGGGTCAAGCTCTGCATGAGCAACCAGCAGACCAACGAGAAAGAGATCTGCTTGATCAACCACGAGGGGCTCGAGCCGAACACCGGCATGGTCCTCATCGCCGCCGCCGTGCGAAAAGCCGAAGGCGAGGATAAGCAGCAGCTTCTCATCCGGGTGCCGACCGCCTATGCGCTCGTCATGCCCGCCGGCGTGCAGATCCGGATCGACGAGGAGCAGCCCATCCAACTGCAATATTCGATTTGCTTCCCGACCAGCTGCCAGGTGCAGATGGAGCTCACCGACGAGCTGTATCAGAAGATGCGCTCTGGCAAGCAGATGGTCGTAGCCGCCATGAACATCCAGCAGAAGACCATGGGCTTTCCCGTGCCGCTGACCGGGTTCAGCAAGGCCTATGACGGCCCGCCGGTCGACAACAAGAAATACGAGGAGCAGCGCCGTCAGCTGATGGAGATGTTCCGCAAGCGTCAGGCCGAGCTCGCCGCCAAGGCGAAGCAGGGGGAGGGCGCGCCGCAACAGCAGCAGGCGCCCGCGCCCGCCGCCGCAGCCGGGCAGTAATCGTCGGCGAACTGACGCCAAGCACTAGAGAACTAAAGGCCGCGCCGGGATCCGGGGCGGCCTTTCCTTTATCTCGACATCTTGGGCGATGCGGGCGCCGGACCGCGCGGCTTAGTGCTCCTGCAAGAAGCGAAAGCGGAACACGCCGTCCCGCAAGTCCTCGAACAGCTCCGGGACTTGAGGATGCCGCAACGGCTCATCGGAAGCGTCGGGTAAGAGGTTCTGCTCGGACACGTAAGCAACATACTCCGTGTCGGCGTTCTCGGCGAGGAGGTGATAGAACGGCTGATCCCTCGCCGGCCGCACGTCCTGCGGAATGGACGCGTACCACTCTTCGGTGTTCGAGAAACTCGGGTCCACGTCGAAAATCACGCCGCGAAAGGGATAGAGCCGGTGGCGCACCACCTGCCCGATCTGAAATCTAGCGTTGCGGACTGTCGACATTACAACATCACCCTATCCCCGAGTCTTTTGTCGATAAGATCGCGACCCAACGAGGCTGTCAACGCAGTTAAGGGCGTGGTTACGACCACCGGCGGTTCGACCACATGAACTGTTCCGGGTTCTCGCGAATCCACACTTCGAAGTAGCGCTGGATCGCCGCGGTGATCGAGCGGATGTCTTCCGCCTGATTGCTGGTGCGCGGAATCCTGAGCTCGTTGACGTTGACGTCGAACACCGCGCGGTTGCCGACGCGCACGCACCGGCCGATCCAAATGCGCGCGCCGACCCGCCGCGCGATCATCGCGGCGATGGGCATGCTCTTGGCGAGATGCCCGAAGAACGGCACCTCGATGCCGTTGCGGTCGTAGAGGTCGGAGATGAACCCCAACCGTCCGCCCTGGCGCACATAATCCATAATGAGGCGCGCGGTTTTTTGCGTTTCGTCCTCTCCCGCGGTGCGGCCTCTTCCGAACAGACCTCCCGGATAGAGAGCCTGCCGCTGGGCGCGGAGATACTGATCGACATAAGGGTTCTTCACTTGGCGATAAACGCCGGCAGGTTTCACCCCCGCGAGCATCACCGGCCACATGCCGATCTCCCAATTTCCCATATGCATGGTGACGATCAGCGCCGGGCCCATCTTGCCCTTGTAGCGGCCGATCCAGTGGCCGTTGGTGACATGCAGACGCCCGGGGTCGGCGAGAATCCGGTCGATATTCATGGTCTCGACCATGACGCGGCCGAGATTGTCCCACGCGGCAATCGCGATACGCTCGCGTTCCTCGGGCGTTTTTTCCGGGAAAGCCCGCTCCAGATTGACCAGGGCCCGCTTATGCCGCCGGTTGCGCTTGCCGAGCACCCGCCAGAAGAAGGCAGAGATATTGCCGGCCATATCGAGCGGGAAGGCGCGCACGATCCCGATCAGAAAACGCAAGCCCGCATATTCGAGGCGGTAGCGCAGGTCGAGGGTGAAAGGCAGGTCGTAGCGGTTGGCCACAGAGGCTTCCTTGCATTGAGTTTTTCGGGCGGGCGCGCGCTTTGAAGCGCAACCTCATGGCCAAACTGGGGTGAGGCGTCAAGCGCGCAGACGCGGCGGCGCCGTTACGGGGCGCATCAGGCTCGGAAGCCGGGCCGGCGGGGCGAGCCCGGCCCGCATGACGAGACGGCGCAGGGGCGCGAACGCGTTCAGCCCGGCGAGCGCCATCCCGCGTGCGGCCTGGACCGGCAGCAGGCCCGTCAGGAGAGATCTGTTCAGTAAATCGACGCCGATTGCGCGCGACATCACGTCGAGCTGGCGCGCGCGGATATAGGCCGCTAGCACGGCGAGCCCGCCCGGATCGTGGCCTTGGCGGAGCGCCCCGGCCACGCAATCGGCAAGGGCCGCTGCGTCCCGCAAGCCGAGATTGAGCCCTTGCGCGCCGATCGGCGGCAGGATGTGCGCGGCCTCGCCGATCAAAGCGGTGCGCTTGGCGGCAAGCTGTTTCGCGGTCAGGCCTGCCACCGGAAACGACGCGCGCGGCCCGGCGTCGGAGACGGCGCCCAGCGTGTCGCCGAGCCGGTCCTGGAGATGCGCGGCAAAGTCCGTGTCGTCGCACGACATGAGATCATCGATCTCCGCCGTGGCGCCGACCCAGATCAGACTCGAGGTGTGCGGGTCGGGCGTGGGCACCGTGGTGACCGAGCCGAGCTCTCTGTGGAGCTCTGTCGACACCCCGTCATGCGAAATTGTGTGGCGAAAGCTCGTGGCGATGGCGGCCTGGTCGTAGCGCCACACGCTGCTCTCGATGCCCGCCGCGTCGCGGCAAACGGACTGGCGTCCGTCCGCGCCGGCGACAAGTCTTGCCGTAAGTGTGCTGCCCCCGCTCAAGGTGAGTTCCGCCGTGCGGTCGCCGATCGCGATGGCCGCGACGCTTTCGGGAATGACTTGAGCAACCGCATCTAGCGCGCGCGCATAGAGCGCCTCGTTTAGCGTCGTGTTGGCGACGTTGTAGCCGAAGGCTTCGAGACCAAGCTCCCGCGCCTCGAACGCGATGTCCGGGGAGCGCAAGAGGCTGCGCGAGGCATCGACGATGCGGATGGCCTTCAGGGGCGCGGCGTGGGGCGCAAGAGCCTCCCACACGTTCAGGCGCTTGAGGAAATCGACGGAGCTTGTCAGCAGCGCCGCCGTGCGCGTCTCCGGGCGTGCGGCCTGCGCATTCGGCGGTGGCGGCCCGATCAGCGCGACCTTGGCCCCCACATGCGCAAGCGCGAGCGCCGCGGCGGTCCCTGCCGGACCGGCGCCGACCACGGCCACATCGAAGTCGTCTCCAGGGGAGGTGGGCTTGCCCATGCGTCGTCCTGCGGTCTTTATCTTGCGGCGGGTCATAGCGTAGCCAGCTTCGGAAAGCACGGCCATGTCTGCCGGGGGCGGAGAAATGCTCAAAACTCTCAAGCTTTGGTGTGGCGGCGCGGCTCTTCTGGCCGTGTCCTTGGTGGCCAGCCCGCAGCATCTCACGGCCTCCGACGGAGGTCCGACCGTGTTCGCGGCCGCGAGCCTGAAAAACGCTCTCGATGCCGTGGCGTCAGACTGGCAGGCGGAGGCAGGCAAGAAGCCTGTGATCTCCTATGCGGCGACCTCCGCCCTGGCAAAGCAAATCGAGCAGGGGGCGGAGGCGGACGTGTTCATTTCGGCCGACCAAGCCTGGATGGACTATCTGGCCGAGCGCAATCTGATCGAGCCCGCGAGCCGCTTCGATCTCCTGTCGAACCAGCTCGTCCTGATCGCCCCAAGAGAGTCGGCGCTTACAGCCAAGATCGGGCCGGGCCTTCCGCTCTCGCGCCTCCTTGGCGATGGACGGCTGGCGATTTCCGGCGTGGATGCCGTGCCTGCCGGCAAATACGCCAAGGCGGCGCTCGAGAGCCTAGGCGTGTGGGGGGAGGTCAAAGACCAGCTGGCGCAAGCGGAGAACGTTCGCGCGGCCCTGCGGCTCGTCTCGCGCGGCGAGGCGCCGCTCGGCATCGTCTATGCAAGCGACGCCAAGGCGGATCCGAACGTCAAGATCCTCGGCACTTTCCCCGAAAGCAGTCATCCGCCCATCGTTTACCCGGCCGCCAAGCTCAAGGCGGCGACATCGTCAAGCACCGGCGTCTTCCTGACATATCTGCGCGGGCCCGACGCGGCGTCGCGATTCGAGGCGCACGGCTTCTCGGTCGTCCCGCCGGCCACGCCATAGGGGCCTCGTGCTCGCGCCCGGAAACCCTCTTCCGGCATTCCCGGCGAGAATCCCGGGGACGACCGTCCGAAACAGCATTCTGCTGCTTTCTCAGAAGCCTAGACTGAGGTTCCGACCGCTGGGTTCCTGTTCACGTGCAATCCGCAAGCGATGCGAGCCGTGGCCGATCCGCAACAGTGGACCACGAAATCCCCAACGTCGTCGGACTGTCACAAGCGCGTCATTGCCCAGGAAATAGAACGGTATGGCTCGGTCGCGGAAACGCGGCGGAACGGCTTTCAACGGGAGACGAAGAATTCTCCTAAACAACTGAACTGATTAACAAAACACGCAACACTTCAACAGAGTGGAGAGGGGTCATGATCGGGGGACTTCAGAAAACTAGTCTCTATTTGCTCGCCGGCGCCAGCGCGTTCGGTCTTCTCGTGTCGGGCAGCCCGGCCGCGAAGGCAGCGAGCATGGAGGAACTTCAGGCGCAGATGCGCGCCATGCAGGCTCAGATGCAAGAGCTACAACGTCAGGTGAACCAGGCCAAATCCGAGGCGGCTTCCGCCAAGGCATCGTCTGGCTCCGGCGGCAGTGACCTTGATCTCAAGGTCAAGTGGAAGGGCGCGCCGGAATTGTCCAGCACCGACGGCAAGTTCAAGTTCAAGGTTCGCGGCCGCTTGATGGGCGACTTCAATTCCATCGATCAGGATGAGGCGATCACCGGCGAACAGGACGTCAACGCCGTCGAACTGCGCCGGGCGCGTATCGGTGTCGAGGGTGTCGTCTACTACGACTGGAAGTACAAGTTCGAGATGGACTTCGCGGGCGACGACTCAGAGGTCAAGGACGCCTATCTCGCGTACGCCAACTGGGCCGATTGGGAGAAGTCGGAAATCCTCATTGGTCAGTTCAAGACGGCCAACTCGCTGGAGGATATGACCAGCTCGCGGTTCATCACCTTCATGGAGCGTTCGGCGTTCATCGAGGCGTTCGGCATCGACCGCCAGATCGGTGCCGGCGTATGGGCCGGCGACGAGCATTGGTCGTTCCAGACCGGCTACTTCGGCGGCAACACCGGAAACCAGGAAACTTGGTTCGACAGCGAATCAACTTTCTCGGTCCGTGGTACCGTGGCCCCGATCAACAACGACACGACCGTTGTCCACTTGGGCGCCAACTATCGTCATCGCGACGCCGGTACGTCCGACGAGACTGGCTTTGCGGAGCTCTTCCGCTATCGGGCCCGGGCTGCGGATCTCCATCTCGCCGACCGGTTCGTGCAGACACCGTTCATTGGCGAGAACGACGACATGTTCGTCCTCGAAGGCGCCGCCGTGTATAAGCGCTTTTCGGTACAAGGCGAGTACGCACAGCTCGAGACGAACGTTGCGCCGGGCATTGCCCCTGGCGTGAACCCCACCTACAACGGCTGGTATATCGAAGGTAGCGTGTTCCTGACCGACGATATGCGGAACTACGAGGCTGACGAAGGTGCGTTCGGCCGCGTCAAGCCGAAGAATCCCTTCTTCGGCGGCAGCGGTGGCTGGGGCGCTTGGCAGCTCGCGGGCAAGTATGACGTCATCGACCTCAGCGATGGCGCGGCCGCCATCAACGCCTCGGGAGCTCCCAACGCCGTGACGTGTGCAGAATGCGGCGAGCAGAAGACCTGGCTCATCGGCCTCAACTGGTGGATGACCGACTACACGGCGCTGAAGTTCAACGTCACGCAGTCCGAGATCGAGGGCGGTGCGAACAACGGCGCCGACATCACGGGCTTCGGCATGCGCGCCCAGATCGACTGGTAAGCCGAAACGAAACGTCCAGAAAAAATAGAATAGTCCCCTTTTCGCCTAAACTGCCGCCGCCCCGTCCAGGGCGGCGGCTTTTTTTTCGGCGAGGTCCGCACAAGGAAAAGGCTCATCGAGGCCAAGGGGGGCGCGATGAGCCGCTTGTGGTTCTTGCTGCGAGAGCTATTGCGCGGACGTCGAGACGTCGGTCGTCTTGGCCTTTTCGAGCCCGGTGTTCAGCATGTCCACGGCGGCATTCACACCGTCATAGCCCTTCATTTCAACGATCTTTCGGCCGTCGGGCAGCTTCTTGTAGACAGCAAAAAACTGCTCGATGCGGGCGCGCTCGATCGCCGGCAGATCGTCCACGGTCTTGATCTCGTCGTAGGTCGGATCGACCTTGGAGATCGGGACGGCGACGATCTTGTCGTCCACTTCGCCGCCGTCGATCATCTTCAGGATTCCGATCGGCCGCACGCGGATGAAGGCGCCGGGATGGATCGGCTGGCGCGTGATGACGAGGGCGTCGAGCGGGTCGCCGTCTGGCCCGACCGTGCTTGGAATCGAGCCGTAATTCGTCGGGTAGACCACAGGCATCGACTGGAAGCGGTCGACGAAGAGATGGCCGGTCTTGCCGTCGATCTCGTATTTGGTGAATGTGCCGGCGGGGATCTCGATCACCACCTGCACGTCGGTGGGGTCGCCCTTCTGCGGAAAGTCGACCGGGTTGATATATTCGGCGAGACTTGGACTTGCAGCAAGCATAAGGACGGCGACAGCAGCACCTAAGGCGTAGGTCTTTTTCATCTCCCAAATTCCTCTGTGAGTAACGAAAAACGGGAGATGCTAGGGACGGGGCATGACCGGACGATTACAGGCCGTCCGACCGTCCTTGGGGCCCTGTCGATCCTATGGGCCAGCCACGGCTAGCGCCGCTAACTCTCTGACAATCCGTTGACTTTCAACACCACTCGCGGTGCTCTATTTTTCGAGATGAGGGGAACGCGTGATAGGAGATCACCCATGAGCCGGCGGCTCAGGGCCGCTTCGGTCCACGTGCTCACCGCCATCGGCGCCGTGCTTGCCCTTCTGGCGCTGCGCGCTGTGCATCAAGCCGACTGGCAGATGCTATTCGTCTGGCTCGGCATCGCGCTCTTCGTCGATGCGATCGATGGCCCCCTGGCGCGGCTTTTCGAGGTCAAGGCCGTGCTGCCGCGCTTCAGCGGCGAACGCCTCGATCTCATCGTCGACTATCTTACCTATGTGGCGATTCCTGCCTTCGTGCTGACCGAGACGGCGCTCTTGCCGGAATGGTCCAGGCTGCCGGCGGCCATCGCCGTTCTGCTGTCCGGCCTGTTCCACGTCTCCGACGTGGATAGCAAGACGGAGGAGGGGTACTTCGTCGGCTTCCCGGCCATCTGGAACATCGTCCTCCTGTATCTGTTCGTGCTCGGCCTGCCGCCCTATGGCGCGTTTGCCGTGGTGGTCGGGCTCGTGCTCCTCACCTTCGTGCCGATCCTCTTCGTGCATCCGTTCCGCGTCGTGCGCCTGCGCATCCTCTCAGGCCTCGTGGCGCTTGTGTGGGCGGTCGCGGCGGCCGTCGCCGTCGCCAACCCGTTTCCCTCCGCGTTTTGGGTCAAAATGGCGCTTCTCGCCGCCGCGGCTTATTTCGCCAGCGTCGGGCTGGGACGAGGGCTCCGCCGTTTTCATGACGCAGCAGGCGATGGACCGGGCCCGGCATCTTGAGCTATTAGCTCGGGGCATAAGTTCCACCACCACGCAGATTCCACACCCATGCCATTCGTCGAATTCCTAACCGACCCCGCCGTCTGGGCGAGCTTCCTGGCCCTGAGCGCGATGGAAATCGTGCTCGGCATCGACAACGTTGTCTTCATCTCGGTGATGGTGCAGCGCCTCCCGAAGGACCAGCAGCTGATGGCCCGGCGGATCGGCCTGTCCTTGGCGCTTATCTTCCGGGTGATCATGCTGGGCTTCATCGCCTGGTTCATCCGCATGACGACGCCGATCTTCAGCGTCGGCGACTATGCTTTCTCGTGGCGCGACCTGATCCTGCTGGCCGGCGGGCTGTTCCTCTTGGTGAAGGGCACGCGCGAGATCCACGTGGGCATTGAAGGCGAGAATGGGGAGAACGGGGGCAACGTCGTGGTGCAGTCGCTGGCGGCGGCCATCGTGCAAATCGCCATCATCGACCTCGTGTTCTCGGTCGACTCGATCATCACCGCTGTCGGCATGGCCGAGCACGTGGAGGTCATGATCGCCGCTGTCATGGTCGCCATCGCCGTCATGTATTTCGCCTCGGGGCCCGTATCGGCGTTCATCGAACGCCACCCGACGACCAAGATGCTGGCTCTGTCCTTCCTGCTGCTGATCGGCGCCGCCTTGGTGGCCGACGCCTTCCACTTCCATATCCCTCGCGGTTATATCTACTTCGCCATGGCCTTCTCGGCGGTCGTGGAGATCATCAACGTGCTGGCCATGCGCAGGCGGCGCAGCGCGAAGGAGCAGGCGAAGCACGCCACCAAGGGTTAAGGGAGGGCGAAACGCCAGCCGGCAAAGCCCCTTAACTTTGTCACGCAATGCCCATTGCTTAGCCCCAAATTGACCAAGTTTACAGGGCGCTATCCCCTCCATGTCAGTTCCAAGACAATACGGGGTAGCAATGAAGACTGGAACACTCCTCCTGGCCGTGGGCCTCGCCCTCCCGGCAACAGCCGCCCTCAGCGCCGAGCAACTCGCCGGCGATGCGCTGCGCGGCGCGATCATCGGCAAGACCGTTTATCTCAACGTCTCGGGCTTCGAGCTTCCGATCCAATATTCGGCCAATGGCCGGATGACCGGCAAGATGGGCACGGTGGCGGCGAGCTTTTCCCGCGGCGACGGCTCTAGCGACTCCGGCAAGTGGTGGGTCGCCGAGGATCAGCTTTGTCAGAAGTGGACGAGCTGGATGAACGGCAAGCAGTATTGCTACAAGCTCACCCGTCAGGGCGCCAACGTGCGTTGGGTTCGCAATGACGGCCGCTCCGGGACCGCACGGATCGGCGGCTAACCCCAAACAGCGCCGCGACGGTCACAGTCAAGACCAAAGACATCGGACAGAGCCGCCTTTGAGGCGGCTCTTTTCTTTTGCGCGTCATAGGCAACACCAAGCCTGCGGCCGTCCGCCACGGATTGTCACAGAACTCTTGTGGACGAGATCGACGCTGCATTACGCTCGCCGCATCTCGTTGTGTAGAGTTCGTGCGTATCATTTGTCGCGTTGAGTGTGTTGCGTTGAGCGTTGTAGGCATTGCGTTGTGACCGCTGATTCCGAACATATCGAACTTCTGCGTCGTGGCCCGAGACCCTGGAATGAGTGGCGGGCAGAGAACCCATCCATCGTTCCCAATCTCGTCGGCATTGCTCTCAGCATAGGCGACCGTCAGATGGGCCCCATCAACGGCGGACCCATCAACCTCGCCCATGCGCGGTTGCGGCACGCCTTCCTGCGCTTCGCCACCCTGACCGGGGCGGATTTGCGCGGCGCCGATCTGGCCGACGCCGATTTGCGCGAGGCTCGCCTTGAACGCGCCGATCTCTCTGGGGCCGATCTGAGCGATGCCCAGCTCGACGGGGTGGATTTGGCCGATGCCAGCCTGGCCGGCGCCAATCTGTGCGGTGCGAGCCTGGCCGGTGCGCGAAACCTGACCACCGCGCAATTGCACGAGGCTGAAGGCGACGCCGCCACGGTGCTGCCGGCGAATGTAGAGCGGCCGATGATCTGGACGGTCTCGCAAGAGATGGACAGTCAGCCGATGGTCTCGCGAACCGCGCCGCGGCGTAGCGAAGAGACGCGCACCGAAGAGCAGCCGCAAGGCGGCGAGCGTGTCTCTTGGCTGGTCGGTGGTCCGCGTGGGCTCGGCCGCCGCGATCGAGACGAACCGTCCTATAACGGGCAGGGCAGACCGTAGCCCAATAGCCGTCGAAGAGACACGGCGGCTCTATTCCTCCAGCATGTGCAAGACGACGTCGGCGCGCGCCGCCACGCTGACCTTGGGCAGCTCATGCGTTGTCGCAGATGCGGAAGCTGGCGGTGGAGGCAGTCATCGGCGAACCTGTCTCCGCGCTCCAGTTCCCTGTTCCACGGGAAAATACAGGGAACTTTTGGGTTTTTAGGGCCGTGACGGCGATTTTGCCTTCCCATACTCCAGCAAATTCAACGTCTTGCTCTCCAATTCCCTAGAAATCGGAACAGCGAATTTCACTGACCGAACAGCGAACTGCACGTAGCCTAACAGGGAGGGAAGGCAAGACGCAGCCGCTTGGGGGAGCCGATGCGCTCGTTGCCATCGATGTCGAGACCGCCAATGCCGACATGGCGTCGATCTGTGCGGTTGGCGCGGCGGTCTTCGAGCAGGGGCGCCTGTCGTCGGAATGGTACTCGCTCATCAATCCGGAAGACCACTTCGATGGCAATAAACGTCTCCGTCCATGACATCAACGAGGGCATGGCGTTGGAAGGCATCGCACAGGGGCGATCGTATTTTGGGAGTGCACGAAAGGCGCCCGATATTGCGTTGGACGCATCTGAACTCCTTCTCACATGCGAACTATGGGGTAACGATTTTCACTTGCTTGATCCGACAAGGGACCGAGTAGGTGAACTTGGATTCGCCTATGTTCCTACGGGCGCAGTCGAGGAGGTGTTCATTGACGCTCTTTGGGAGAGGTACACGCTCTTGGAATAGCGCAACAGAACCTCCGGCCCGTACAGGGCGCCCGAGGAGCCTGGATACCGGACAAGTCATGATCGGACAATGATGGGATAGCGTGCGAGCCATGGCCGCGACCCGGGCATCGATAAGCGCCGAAAGTGCTTCCGATTAGTCGGGCCCGCAACTTGCGGTTCTTGCTGGTCCCGCTGATAATTGGCTGCAAGGGAGCGGTCATCAGTCGAAAATGGGGTCAAAGCCGTGGCAGGGACCGTCGCCTACAAATCACGCAAGGCTTGTGTCCATGCCGGTGAACGCTCGTTTGTAATCTAGCCTGAGGAAGGCCAAGCAATGTCCTGGCAATTCACTGTCGGAGTTAGAGTCAAAAGGAACGCGGACCGAATTGTCGTTGACGCTGAGGACGCGCTCATTGCGGCGTTGAAGGTCAAAGCTGAGCGACCCGAGGC
>NZ_JBPPND010000173.1:0-3207 GCF_051306395.1 Methyloceanibacter sp. | reverse complement strand
GCCCTTCCTCGCGCAACTTCCTCAACCCGCTCCTGATCGCGCCGGACCGGGTCCAGCGTTTCGCCGATCTTTCCCTGCCCGCCACACTGGAAGCGGAACTTCAGGACTTACGCCAAACGGAGCTCATCGACTACGCAGGCGCGCATCGCGCGAAGCTCCCCATACTGGAAGAACTGTTCGCGCAATTCCTCAAGACGGACGATGTGGAAGCCAAGGATGTGTTCGAGCATTACTGTTACGAGCAAGGCAAGGCCCTGGAGATCCATGCGCTGTACGAAGCTCTGTCCGAGCACATCGTGGCCAATGGCGGCAATGCGGCCTGGGGCACTTGGCCCGAGGAGTTCCAGAGCCCCGACAATATCGCGGTGCGCGACTTCGCCCGGGCCGCCAAGACCCGCATTGCTTTCCACGCTTGGCTGCAATGGATCGCCGACACGCAGCTCGCCGACGCCCAAGCCCGCGCCCGCGCCGCCGGTATGCGCATCGGACTCTATCTCGACCTCGCCGTCGGCATCTCGCCGGACGGCTCGCGCAGCTGGCTGGCCGGTTCGGCCATCGCCCACCAAGCGCGGATCGGCTGTCCGCCCGACCCGTTCAGCGCGATGGGCCAAGACTGGGGGCTCGTGCCCTTCTCGCCCGTGGGCCTCGCCGAGGAGCGCTTGGAGCCTTTCCGCTCTGTGCTGCGCGCCAACATGCGCCATGCCGGCGCGCTTCGCATCGACCACGCCATGGGACTGCAACGGCTTTATTGGATTCCCGATGGCAACACCGCCAAGGACGGCGCCTACGTGGCCTATCCTTTCCGCGAGCTCCTCGAAGGTGTCGCCGAGGAATCCTGGATCTCCCAGACGATCGTCATCGGCGAGGATCTTGGTACGGTTCCTCCGGGATTTACCGATACGATGGTCCGCGCTGGCCTTCTGAGCTACCAGGTCTTCTATTTCAGCGAGCGTGAGGGCGTCTGGATGCCGCCGCACGCCTACCGGCGCGAGGCCATGGTCTGCGCCTCGACGCACGACCTGCCGACCTTGAAAGGCTGGTGGGTCAGCAATGACATCAACTGGCGCATCAAGGCGGGCCGCGCCACGGAGACCGAAGCCGTGATCCAACGACAGGAGCGCATGCTCGACCGCAAACGCCTGCTCGATGCCTTGATGGGCGCGCAGGCGCTCGCCGCCGATTCGGCTTATGTCCAGTCGACGAACATGCCGGACGACGTGCTTGTGGCGATCCACCGCTTCCTGGCGGCGACGCCCTGCCGGCTCTTCGCCGTGCAGCTCGATGACGCGCTTGGGATCGTCGAACAGGCGAACCTGCCGGGCACCGTGGACGAGCATCCGAACTGGCGGCGCAAGATGCCGCTCACCATCGAGGCTCTGGGCGATCAGAAGCTGTTCCGCGCGGTCACCGGCGCCGTCGCCGCCGAACGACCGCGGCAATGAGCGAGCGTGCCACTTATCGTTTGCAATTCCGCGACGGCATGGACTTTGCGCGCGCTGAGACGCTTGCGCCCTATCTCGCAAAGCTCGGCATCTCTCATCTTTATATGTCGCCGATCTTGCGCGCCCTCCCCGGCTCGGCGCATGGCTATGACGGCGCCAGCTACGACGAGATCGAGCCCGCGCTCGGCGGCGAGGACGGCTTTCGTGAGCTGGCAAACGCGTTCCGCGTCGAAGGTCTGGGCCTCATCGCCGATTTCGTGCCCAACCATATGGGCGCGAGCCCCTTCAATCCGTGGTGGCGCGACGTTCTCGAATGGGGCGCCGACAGCCCCCACGCCAGCTATTTCGACATCGACTGGACGGCATCGAAGCTCCTGATCCCGGTGCTGCCGGAGCCATACGGGCTCGCGCTCGACAAAGGCCGCTTCGGGCTTCACTTCGACACCGGGGATGGCGGCCTGAATTTCACCGCCGGCGGCATGAAGCTGCCCTTGAGCCCGCCGACCTACGCCAACGTGCTGGCCCGCGTCGGCGACGACTTCGAGGACCTCACCAACCGCTTCGCCATCGCCACGCCCGAGACCGCCCAGGAGCTCAAGGCGGAACTTGCTGCGCGCGCGCGCGAGGCGGACCAGGTCGATACCTTGAGCGCCGCGCTTCGAGACATGGCGGCGGATCACGAAGCCATGCATGCGCTGCACGAAGCACAAGTGTGGCGCCTCGCCTATTGGCGCGCCGCGCGCGAGACGCTCACCTATCGCCGCTTCTTCGAGGTCGCCGATCTCGTCGGCGTGCGCATGGAGCAGCCAAGCGTGTTCGAGGAGACCCACCGGCTGATGCTGGGGCTGGCGGCGGACGGCGTCATCGACGGCTTGCGCCTCGACCATGTGGACGGTCTCGCCGACCCCCTCGCCTATTTCCGCAAGCTGCGCGAGGCGATCGGCGAAGAGCGCCCCTTCATCGTTCTGGTGGAGAAGATCCTCGAAGGGTCGGAAACGCTACGCTCCGATTGGCCGGTGCAAGGCACCACCGGCTATGAGTTCATCCGTGCACTCGGCGGCGTGATGACCGACCCGGAAGGCGAAGCGCCGTTGACCGCGGCGTATGAAAGTTTTGCCGGCGAGACCGCGGACTATGAAACGCTGGTCGCGGCCACCAAGCGGCACATCTTTGTCCGCAACCTCGCCGGCGAGCTCGACGTGCTCACCGGGCTCGCGCATCAGCTTGCCCAAGCCGAGCTTGCCACCCGCGATTATGGGCGCGACACGCTGCGCCGCGCCATCATCGAACTCGGCGCGTCGCTGCCAGTCTATCGCACCTATGTGGACGTCGACGGCCCGCGCCCCGAGGACGAGGCGTTGATCGCGCGCGCCGAGACCGCAGCCAAGAGCACGCGCGAGGTGGAGGATGACGGCGCCATCGACTTCATCGCGCGAATCTGGCGGCTGGACCTGCCCGACCCCGCCGCACGCGCCGAAGCGCTTACGTTCGTGACGCGCCTCCAGCAGACCACCGGTCCACTCATGGCCAAGGCGGTCGAGGACACGCTGTTCTATCGCTATAACCGCCTGATCGCGCTAAACGAGGTGGGCGGGTCACCCGACGAGTTCGGCGCGGCGCCCGCGAGCTTTCACGAAGACATGGCCGCGCGGCGCATCCACCAGCCTTTCGGCCTGCTCCCCACCTCCACCCATGACACCAAGCGCGGCGAGGATGCCCGTGCCCGGCTATACGTGCTGAGCGAACGCCCTGAAGAGTGGAAGGC
>NZ_JBPPND010000172.1:0-2789 GCF_051306395.1 Methyloceanibacter sp. | reverse complement strand
GATGCGATGCGCGATCGACATCATCATCGTCAGCATCGGCCGATAGATTTGCAGATGCGGGGAGAGCGGACGCTCTGCCTCTAGCTTATTTATCATTGGTAATTTGCAGTGTTGCCCAGACGAGCTTTCTCATAGCCCAGTCGCCGGGCAGGGGCAATCGGGCCGCCTGCTTCCTTTGGTCCGGGCCCTTTTGGGCCGCAGGCGCGCTCTGCGAGGTCAAGATGGGGCGGCTTAAGCCGGGGCGGCGATCTCGTAGCAGGCTTCGACGTCGTCGGCGAATTTGGACATGATCCAGGTGTGGCCGCCGTCCACGGACTCCCAGATATGCGAGCCGACGATATAGGCCACGCCGCCCATCATGCCTTCAAAAGGGCCTTCCCAAGCCATCGGCTACTCCCCACAGCGTCCGAATCGTGGGGGTTAGGATGGGTCTCAAACCTTTGACAGAAGGTTTATTTCGGCCGGAAGGGCGGCTTTCCGGCGGTCTTGCGCCTACTTCGTGATGACGCCGCAGGCGATCCGCGGGCCAGCGTCGCCGGCGGGGTCCGACTTGTAGTCGTCGGCGCCTTCGTGGATGACGATGGCCGAGCCGTCCTTGTCCAGCAAGCCCCGGCTCAAATTCACCATTTGATTCAGCACCTCGATATGGAGCTTGCCGTTCTCGGGGACGTGGATGTTGGGCATGTCGCCGGCATGCGGGCCGGCCTTGTTCATGAGACCATGCTCGTCTTCCTCGGGGTTGAAGTGGCCACCCGCCGATTTGAAGTCGGGCGCCTCGCACTTGCCGAACTCGTGGATGTGGAAGGCGTGGTCGCCCGGCGGCAGCGCCGTCAGGTCGGCGTCAAGCAGCACGCCGGTGGGCACGGCGGTGAGCGTCACCTTGCCGACCTCCTTGCCGTCGGGGTCCATCAGAACCGCGGTTGCCTGATCGGCGGCGAACGCCGGGATGGCAAAGGTCAGTCCAGCAGTAAGGACGCTTGCGCGCCAAAAAGTCCTGGGAGTCATAGTCCGCCTCCTGGTCCGTGTTTCCTCTCGCCAACCCAACGCACACATCCTAGCGGAGTTGCATCTAGCGCGGGAGGGCTACCCAGTAATCCATGTCGAGGACGACACCCTCTTCGAGACTGCCGTCAGCCTTAACGCCTGGGAAATCGGCGCAAGCGCGGTCCTTCACGGCGAAGGTGCGCAAGCGCAGCGCGCCCATGTCCGAACGGCCCGGGAGCTCGGCTTTGGCGAGCACCTCGCTCCAGGCATAGATGGTGTCGCCGGCGAAGGACGGTGCGGCGTGGCGTGCGCCGTTCAACCCGAGCACATGGAAGGCGTTGGCAAGGCCGTTGAAGCTCAGCGAGCGGGCGATGGAGATAATGTGGCCGCCATAAACGAGGCGGCGGCCGAAGCGCTCCTGACTTTCACGGTGCTGGTTGAAATGCACGCGCGCGGTGTTCTGGTAGAGGCGCGTCGCCATCTGGTGCTCGGCCTCCTCGATGGTCTGGCCGTCCACGTGGTCGATCTTGTCCCCGACGGAATAGTCCTCCCAGCGGCGCGGTGAGCCTGCGAGCGCGTAGTCGTACACGGTGAGCTTGAGCGAGGGGAGCGCCTTGCCGAGGGTCTCCGGCTCGACGCTCTTGTCGTTCTCCGGGATGACGGTCTCCGGCGCCGGCGCGTCGAGATCGCGCTTGGTGACCATCACCCAGCGCTTGAAGGCCAGCACCACGTCGCCGTTCTGGTTGCGCCCGGTGGTGCGCACATAGACGGTGCCGTTCTTGCCGCTCGAGTTCTGCTTGACGCCAATGACCTCGGACACCGAAGCGATGGTGTCGCCGGGATAGACGGGCTTTTCGAAGCGGAACTCGGCGTAGCCTAGGTTGGCGATCGCGTTGCGCGAGATGTCCGGCACGGTCTTGCCGATAACGAAGTGAAACACCAGCATGTCGTCGATGGGCGAGCGCGGATAGCCGATGCTTTGCGCGAACGCATCCGACGACTGCACGGCGAAGCGTCCGCCATAGAGCGCGGTGTAGACGCTCGTATCGCCGACGGTGACCGTGCGCGGGGTCGCATGCACGATCTTCTGGCCGAGCGTGAAGTCCTCAAAATAGTTGCCGGTGACGGTCCGGTCGATCTTGTCTGTGTTGGTCATTGTGTCGGTCTTGCGAATTTGAGGCCGATGAGGGAGCCGATCAGCGTGACGATGAAGAACAGCCGCAGCGCCGTGGCCGGCTCCTTATAGACGAGGCTGCCGACAATGGTAGTGCCCGCTGGCGCCAGGGCGGCGCGCCAAAGCGCTGCCGGCCGCAAATCGGGCTGGACTGTCGGGTGGACCTTAGTGTCGCGGGGCGCGCGTTGTCACCCCGCCGGGGGGAGGTTTTCGGGGAAGGTGAAGCCTGGTCTCAGAAACCAAAATGGCGGCCCCGCATCTCGCAAGGGCCGCCATCTCAGCGAAAACTAGAGCGTTTTCCGATCAGAAGGCATCGTATCCGGCGGTAGCGAAGTAATTTCGGCATTCATTTGTGGTGAACTGTTGGATGGCGTGAGCGATGGCGTCCCAGAGGTCCGGGATTGTCCGCGTGGCAGCGGCGCGTAGCAGGGCCTTGAGCTTGGCGAACGCCATCTCGATCGGGTTGAAGTCGGGGGAGTATGGCGGGAGGTATAGAAGGGTGGCGCCGGCTTGTTCGATGGCCTCGCGAATGCCGCCGACCTTGTGCGCCGGCAGATTATCCATCACCACGACATCGCCGGCGGCGAGTTCGGGAACGAGCACCTGTTCGACGTAAGCTCTGAACGCCTCA
>NZ_JBPPND010000171.1:0-4140 GCF_051306395.1 Methyloceanibacter sp. | reverse complement strand
CGGCGCGCCGGAGTGCAGTTTGTCCGTGAGGATCAGCGGGCGAACGGGTTGCCCATCTCGACAAGTGCCATGATCAAGCTCGCGCAAGCGAGAAGCGCGGTGACCGTGCGGATGTGGTTCCACATGGACCACGACGCCTGGACCTGTTTCCACAGATCGCGGGCTTCTTTCGTATCGGGCGCTGCGGCGGCAAGCTGACTGTTGAGCGGCACGTTGCGCATCATGGTCACCGCGAACGCGCCCATGAGGAAGAGCAGCGCACCGGCGAGCAGATAGCAGGATCCCGGCGCGCCCCAATGCAACAGCGCGATGACCGAAAGAATAGCGCACAGCGTCGCGGTGCCGAAAAACACGATCAAAAACACGCGCTTCCTGATGGCCAGGGTGATGGCCTGCATGGCGACGATGCCGCGCTCCGCCGACAGCCCTCGAAGCGCTCTCATCAGGAAGGCGGAGAAGGCGAAGTAGCTGCCTGCGAGCAGCGCCGTGCCCAGCGCCGCGAGCATCGCGAGCACGAAAACGAACTCGTCCATCCCCCGCGTCCCCCTATTCCTTCAACACTACCACGCGGGGCTTGTGCACTTGATCCCCTTGGAGTTGGCCTTCGTGATCTTTCCGGGCATGGGCTCGGGCTTGGCCTCGCTCTCAGTCTCAGACTCAGGCTTGGGAGGTTCGGTTTCGGTCTGGATTACGGTTTCCGCCTCGGGGTTGGGTTTGGGCGGAACTTCGATCTCCCAGGCGCGGCGCACCTCGGTCCACCATTCCTTGTCCTCCGGCCCGCGCGCCTCGCCCACGAAGCGCAAAGTGAAGTCCTCGCCCTGCATGCAGGAGGTGGAGATCTCGTAGCCCTTCCACGGCTTGGAAATGATCAAGGCGTCGGTGACCACGTAGTTCTTGTTCAACAACGTGCTGGTCACCACCAGGGAGGTGCCGTCCTCGCGCTGATAGAGGCTCACATAAACAGGCGGCGAGACGAGGCCGCCGCCGAAATTGGTCCATCCGTCGATCTCGAGCTCGCCCGAATAGGACTTGCCCAGCAGGCTCTTGGCGAGGCTCTCGTCGGGGTTCTCAACCTCCGCCACGGCCTCCTCCTCGACCGGGGCCTCCGGCTCGGCGCGTGTCGGGCCAGTGACGAGCAGGCCGGTGAGGCAAGCCACCGACAAGGACTTCAAAATGGTATTGTACATGGGCTCATCCCTCGACCCGGTTGTCCGTCCCGCGTGCCTAAGTCTATTCACAATCGCGGCAAAATTCGTCCCTAAACCCGGCCCCCATGTCCCGGTCAATGTCTTCCCGATTCTCTCCTGCATTCGCGCTCAAGGCGCTGCTCACGCTGTCCCTCGCGGTCTGCGTGGCCGTGCCCGCGCCTTACGCCGCGCCCATCCCGGCAGGCTGCGGCAGCAAGCGTCTCGACCGCATGATCGGGCAGATGATCCTGGTCGGGTTCCCCGGCGACGACGAGAACGACGCCGGGGTGAAGGCCGTCCGCGCACAGCTGAACAAGGGCACGATCGGCGGCGTGGTGCTGTTTCCCGAAAACATCCACCGGCGCAAGCAGCTGAAGCACCTCATCGCCTTCCTGCGCAACGCGCACTCCAATCCGCGGCCGTTCATCGCCGTGGATCAGGAAGGCGGCAAGGTTCAGCGGCTCAATCCATGGAACGGCTTCAAATGGTTTCCGTCGGCCGCGAAAGTGGCCCGCGACCCGAGCTATGCCTCACCGGCGGCGGCCGAGCGGCTCTACGGCGAGATGGCGGCGGAGCTCGCCGATGCAGGCTTCAACATGAATCTCGGCCCCGTGGTCGATCTCAACACCAATCCGCGCAATCCGGTGATCGGCGCGCGCGGCCGGAGCTTCGGCGCGGACCCCGACGTCGTTACTTCGCTCGCCGCATCCTTCATCAAGGCGCATCGCGCGGCGAACATCGTCACCGTGGCCAAACATTTCCCGGGGCACGGGTCGAGCGCGGTGGACAGTCACAAGCGCCTGGCGGATGTCGCTAAGACTTGGCACGAGGTGGAGCTCAAGCCCTATCGCCGTCTCGCCGAGGACGGACTGCTCGATGCGGTGATGATCGGGCACCTTTATCATCCGCGCTTCAGCGATCTGGAAGAACTGCCCGCGTCGCTTTCCGCCAAGGCGCCGCGCGCGCTGCGCAACACGAACTGGCTCGACTTCGACGGCGTCATCATGAGCGACGACATGGAGATGGGGGCGGTGCGCGACGAGTTCACGCCGGAGCAGCTGGCGGTGAAGGCTGTCAAGGCCGGCACCGACATCGTCGTGTTTTCCAACGTGCAGGCAGAGGAGCCGCAGCTCGGCGTGCGGATTCATCGTGCGCTGGTGAAGGCGGTGTGCGACGGACGACTCTCGCGCAGCCGCATCACCGACGCCTATGATCGGATCATGAAACTCAAGCAGCGCCTGGAGCGAAAAGAACTGGCCGGGACGTGGTGAACGTCAGTGATACGTGTCGCTCGAGGGCGCGTCCCACAGCACATAATAAGAATAGGCCGTGTAGCCCAGAATGATGGGCAGGAGCGGGACCGCACCGTAAAGCATGAAAAGCTGTGACTTGGGCGCCGCGGCCGCCTCCCAGATCGTGATGTCCGGCGGAATGATGTAGGGGAATAGGCTGATCGCGAGCCCCGTGTAGCAGAGCATGAAAATCAGAATACCCCAAAGGAAGGGCGCATAGCGCTGGCGCTTGGCGATGCCGCGCCATAGGCCGATGACGGCGGCGGCGGTGAGCAGCGGCACGGGAGAGAACATCACCATGTTGCCAGGCGAGAACCAGCGGTCGGCGATTTCTGGATGCAGCAGCGGCGTCCACAGGCTGAACACCACGATAAAGACGGTCACCGCGATCAGCGCATAGCGCGCGATGCCATAAGCCCATTCGCGCAAGGCCTCGTCGGCCTTCATGATCAACCAGCCCGCCGAGAGCAGGACGTAGCCGGACAGCACGGCCACGGCGGTGACGACGGAGAACGGAGTCAGCCAGTCGAACGGACCGCCCGCGAACTGATTATTTTCGACGGTGAAGCCTCGTACGAAGGCGCCGATGATCACGCCTTGCATCAAGGCCGCGACGATCGAGCCGCCGGCAAAGGCGAGATCCCAACCCCAGCGATAGGTGCTCGACTTGAAACGGAACTCGAAGGCAACGCCGCGCAGGATCAGCCCCATCAGCATGAGAAAGATTGGGATGTAGAGTGCCGGCAACATGGTGGCGTAGGCGAGGGGGAAGGCGGCGAGCAGGCCGCCGCCGCCGAGCACCAGCCAGGTCTCGTTGCCGTCCCAGAACGGCGCCACGGACGCCATCATGGCGTCGCGGTCGCGGTCCGACGGGGCGATGGGAAACAGCACACCGAGACCGAGGTCGTAGCCGCCGAGCAGCACGTATAGAAACACGGCGAGCGCCAGGATCGAGGCCCACACGAGAGGCAAGAAGATCGGCAGAAGCTGCGCCATATCCAGGTTGGAGGCGATCATGGGGCACCTCCTGCGGCCATGGGCCGCCGTGAAGGATCGCCTTCGCCTTCGTCAGGCACCGGCGGTGTCTCTCCCGGTCCGCGGCGCACGAGCTGCGCAATATAGTAGATGCCGGCGCCGAAGATGATGCCGTAGACGATGACGAACAGCATAAGCGTGGTCATGACGCTGCCGCCCGGCACCGGCGATACGGCGTCCGCCGTGCGCAGCACATTGTACACGACCCAAGGTTGGCGGCCGACCTCGGCTACGAACCAGCCGGCGAGGACGGCGATGAAGCCGATGGGGAAGGACCAGGCCATTGCGCGTAAGTACCAGCGCGTGGTGTAGAGCCGGCCCATCAGCCAGAGCACAGCGCCGGTGAAACCGAGCGCGATCATGATGAAGCCGATGCCCACCATGATGCGGAAGGAGAAGAACGGGATGATGGGGTTCGGCCTGTCCTCTGGCGGAAAGGATTTCAAGCCGCGCACCTCGCCGTCCCATTCGTGAGTGAGGACGAGGCTGCCGAGTTTCGGAATGGCGATCTCGTAGAGGTTGCTCTCGGTCTTGGTGTCCGGCCAGGCAAACAGCACGAGTGGCGCGCCACGGCGCGTCTCCCAATGGGCCTCGACCGCGGCGATCTTGGCGGGCTGATACTCGCG
>NZ_JBPPND010000170.1:0-4075 GCF_051306395.1 Methyloceanibacter sp. | reverse complement strand
GGCGCCCGGGGCGACCTGATCAAGGTCCTCTGGCACGACGGTCTCGGGCTGTCGCTCTACGCCAAGCGCCTGGAGCGGGGCAGGTTCGTTTGGCCGTCGACGAGCAATGGCAGCGTCGCGATCTCGGCCGCACAGCTCGCCTACATGCTCGACGGGATCGACTGGCGTAATCCGGTTCACACATTCCGGCCGGAACGCGCGGGGTAGCTGCACTTTCTGCGAGCGGCAGACGGCGACCTGTGATTCCATCGTGGCATGGATTCGCAGCCCCCCGATCTTCCGGACGACATCGATGCGCTCAGGGCCGTTGCGGCAGCGGCGCTCGCCCGGAACGCCGACGACGCGGCGACGATCGCACGTCAGAACCTGGAGATCGCCAAGCTCAAGCGGCAGATCTACGGTCCCCGCTCGGAGCGCACCGCGCGCCTTCTCGACCAGATGGAGCTGGAGCTCGAAGAGCTGGAAGTCACCGCCTCCGAGGACGAGATCGCCGCCGAGCGTGCCGCCGCGAGGACAACGAACGTCGCGCCGTTCACGCGCAAACGCCCGTCCCGCCAGCCGTTCCCCGAGCATTTGCCGCGCGAGCGCATCGTCGTTCCGGCGCCGACGACCTGCGACTGCTGCGGCGGCACGCGGCTGCGCAAGCTCGGCGAGACCGTCACCGAGACGCTGGAGGTGATCCCGCGCCAGTGGAAGGTCATCCAGCACGTCCGCGAGAAGATGACGTGCCGGGACTGTGAGAGGATCAGCGAGCCGCCGGCGCCGTTCCATGTCACGCCGCGTGGCTGGGCCGGCCCGAACCTGCTCGCCATGCTTCTGTTCGAGAAGTTCGTCCAGCACCAGCCGCTGAACCGCCAGGCCGAGCGCTATGGCCGCGAGGGCGTGCCGTTGAGCCTGTCGACGCTCGCCGATCAGGTCGGCGCCGGTTGTGCCGTGCTGGAGCCGCTTCTCAGACGCATCGAGGCACACGTCTTCGCCGCCGTGCGGTTGCACGGTGATGACACCACGGTTCCGGTGCTCGCCAAGGCCAAGACAATTACCGGCCGTTGTTGGGTCTACGTGCGCGACGATCGGCCGTTCGGAGGCGGCGCACCACCGGCGGCCATATTCTACTACTCGCGCGATCGCGGCGGCGAGCATCCCCAAGCGCATCTGGCTAAGTGGTCCGGCCTGCTGCAGGCTGATGCCTATGGCGGCTACACGAAGCTCTACGACGGCGATCGAAGCCCCGGGCCAATCCTGGAGGCAGCGTGCTGGGCGCACGCGCGCCGGCCATTCTTTGCGCTCGCCGATATCGAGGCCAGTGCCCGCCGCAAAGCCGAGGGCAAAGCACCAGCACCGATCTCACCTTTGGCGCTGGAGATCGTGCAGCGCATGGATCGGCTATTCGAGATCGAGCGTGGCATCAACGGCAAGAGCGCCGACGAGCGTCGTGCCGTTCGGCAGGCCCTGAGCCGGCCTCTCGTCGACGAGCTGGAAGCCCGCATGCGCGCCGAGCGGCCGAAGCTCTCGCGCGGCAGCGATCTCGCGAAAGCCATGGACTACATGCTCAAGCGCTGGCCCGCGTTTACCCGATTCCTCGACGACGGCCGCATCTGCATGAGCAACAATGCGGCCGAGCGCGGCCTGCGCGGCATAGCCCTCGGACGCAAGTCATGGCTCTTCGCCGGCTCCGATCGCGGAGGCCACCGCGCCGCCGCCATGTACAGCCTGATCGTCTCGGCCAAGATGAACGATATCGACCCACAGGCATGGCTCGCCGACGTCCTCGCCCGCATCGCCGAGCATCCAGCCTCCCGGCTCGACGAGTTGCTGCCGTGGAACTGGCGACCGGCAAACGCAGCCCTCAGTCGAGCCGCTTGAAAAGCACCGGCCCTGCGTTGCTCACCGACTTTCTATTACCCACAATTCTGAGCAGCGATGGCGGCGCCGAGCTGGATGTCTGCCAGCCGTGACAATCCGCGCCATATGACCATGTTGCCTGGAGGTGGGTCGCTTGCGCGCGCCAGATAGCCGCCAAGCCGGGCAAGTTTGATCAAGTAGCTCCCGAGGGTCTTGCGACGTAGCGGCCTGCCGGCATCCTTGACCATCGTCTCGAGCAGCTGGATTTCCAGTTCGCTTAGCGCAGCGGTCGCCGGGGCTTGCGGTGCCACGCGCGCGAGCATCGTTATCCAGAACACACGCCAGCTCACGATGCTGTAGAGGGCGATCAGGTTGGTGAGGCGTTCCGCCGTTCTCAGCCTTGCGTCCTCGGCTCGGCACCCGGATTTCAGGATCTTGTGGAATGTCTCGATCTTCCAGCGCATGGCATACCAGTCGAGCTTTTCGATGGCCTCCTTGCGCGACGACACCGGCATGTTGGTCAGCAGTTTCCAGTTGATCGCCCTCCTGTTCTTTGGCTCGCTGCGTTCACAGGCATGGATCACGACGAGGTCCAGGGCGGGGTAGCGCTTCTGCTTGCCGATCGGCGGCAACACGCGGATGCGAGCGTACCTGATCTCAAGATCGGCAACGTCCAGCTCGCCCTTGTCGTCACGCACCTCGATGCGATGGATGCCCTTCAGTCTCACCTCCTTCATCGCGGCGGAGACTGTGCGCGTGCCATCATCGGCAAGGCGGTCGACACATGTGCGCACCAGGAAATGCGTGCCGGCATCCTGGGCCGCACAAAACAGCTCGTAGATGTCGCTCTCGCGATCACCGATGTGAACGCATCTTTCTGGGTCGGCCAGAAGGTCTGTCGATTGCCTCACATTCTCGAGCCAGCGGTAGCTTTCCTTCTCCTCGATCGGAACGCGGGTCGGATTGACCTTACGTTTGAGAGCCCGTGTGCCTTTGAACTTCTTGCGCGTCCAGAATTTGATCGCGGCCAATCCGAGCGGCAAGCCCGACAACGTGACGACCAGGCTCGAATGCATCAATATCCCGCACACCGTATGTTCGCGCAGGCGACCGGCCTTGTCTCGACCGCTGTTGATCGCTTTCGTCACGCCGATGGCGTCGGTATTCTCGCGCTGATAAGAGAACTCCGTCGTGTCGTGCAGGATCAGGGCAAGGCCGTCGGTCGCAGCAAAACGATCGCGTGTCGCATTGAAATGCCCTGCCAGAATGTCTGCTTCGCTGACGCGCCCATTGGACAAGAAGCGGTATGCCGCCTTGGTATTTGCCCAATCCTGACAGACGAAGGGAATGCTGCCGCCGATGGTGCGTGCGATGCTGCTCAGGAGCGCAACAAAGCGCCGCTTCAGCCGCAAATCCTTGAACACGCACGCGGTGCACTCGTCCTCAACCCACGTCTCGATCTTGCCACCAAACGCGCACGCCTCATCCCTCGCCGGCGTTGCCGTCTGCATCAGTGCACCCCCTCGGTCCCGAATCAGGTGCTCTGAAAGGAATCACACGTGAGTCACTGCATTCAAGTCGCCAGTTGGAATTTGTGGGTAATCGAAAGGCTCACCGGAGGAAGACGGTTCGCGCGTGTAGCCGGGCATACGCCAGCTCGCGGCTGCGTGCCGAACTGCTCAGACCCTGGATGTCAGCAAGGGATGTCGCGACATTGTGCGGCGCACCGTCCGAGAAAATGCGTTAGGTCACTATTGGCCCTGAACAGAATCTGACATTGCCCTACTGGTCGTCCGCTGCTGAGGGTGAAGCATGCAAGTACCGCAGCGCGCCATTCGACATGATTGTCGAGTCAGCCGGAGGACTTTCACCTCCGGCTGCTCCCAGAACCGTGCATGACCCTCTCGAGTCACACGGCTCCCGATGTTCGGCCGTTGCCATGACATAGAGGCCAATGGGCGAAGAGCCTCGGTGTCTTCAGGCGCAGCCGGTCGAACCAGTCCCTGCCGCCTATGGTCTGATGAACCATCCGCTTGTACTTGCGGCGCGCCCACCTGATGACATAGGCGTCGATGCGCTTCAGCGTCGGTCTGAGCTGGGTCGTGTAGACATGGCTGTAGTAGGTGAGCCAACCGCGGATGACGGGATTGTACATCCGGGCCAATTCGTCCAGGGATTTGTCGCTGCGGTGGTGCAGCGCCCATCGCCGGATTTCCCGGCCGATGCGCGCGAG
>NZ_JBPPND010000169.1:0-3953 GCF_051306395.1 Methyloceanibacter sp. | reverse complement strand
CCTTGCGGCAGGCCGACGATGAAGTCGTGAGCAAACGCCGTCGTGGCGGCGGCTTCGATCTCGCTGCGCGTGGCATCGGTTGCGCCATAAGATATATTGGCGGCCACGGTGTCGGCGAACAACGCCGGCTCTTGCGGCACCAGCGCAAACCGGGCGCGCAGCTCCTCAAGCGCCACCTCGTTCACCGGTAGGCCGTCGATCTCGACCTTGCCGCGGTGGGAATCGTAGAAGCGCAGCAGCAATGCGAAGATCGTGGTCTTGCCCGCGCCCGATGGCCCGACCAGCGCCACCCGCTCGCCCGGCGCGGCATGAAAGCTCACGCGATCTAGCGCATTCGTCTTGGGGCGCAGTGGATAAGAGAAGGACACGTCGCGGAAGGCGACCTCGCCGCGCGGCGGCACCGGCAATGGCTTTGGATGGCGCGGTGATTTGATGTTGGACTCCGCCTCGAGCAATTCGCCCAAGCGCTCGGCCGCGCCCATGCATTGGGCGAGCTCGCCCCACACTTCGCTGAGCCCGCCCACGGCGGTGGCGGCAAGGACGGCATAGAGCACGAATTGCGACAACCTGCCGCCGGTCATCGCCCCCGACAACACATCCTGAGCGCCGTACCACAACACGCCGATCACGCTGGCAAAGATGAGGAAGATGGCGATGGCGGTCAGCCCGGCCCGCGCCTTGGCCCGCGCATTGGCCGCGGCGAAGGAGCGCTCGACCGCAGCGCCGAACCGCGCCGCCGCCGCCTGCTCATGGGTGAAGGCCTGCATCACCCTCACCTGGGTCAGGCTCTCGCTGGCATAGGCCGACGCTTGCGCCAGAGTGTCTTGCGCTTGGCGAGATAGCGCCCGGACCGAGCGACCATAGGCCACCAGCGGCAGCATGATGACCGGAATGGCGATCAGCACCGCAAGCGACAATTTGGGGCTGGTCACCACCATCATCACCGTGGCGCCGATCAGCAGCAGGATATTCCGCAGCGCCTGCGAGATCGCCGTGCTGGCCGCCGCCTTCACCTGCGTCGTGTCGGCGGTGAGCCGCGACATCACCTCGCCCGAATGCGACACCTCGTAGAAAGCAGGGCTCAAGCCGGTCAGATGCTTGAACACGTCGCTGCGGATGTCGGCCACCACCCGCTCGCCGAGCCAATTCACCGCGTAGAACCGCGCCGCGCTGGCCAGCGCCAGCACCAAGCCGATGCCGGCCAGGGTGGCGAAATATTTGTCGATGAGATCCGGCTCGGTGCTGGAAAAGCCGAGATCGATCATGCGCCTGACGGCAAGCGGCACGGCCAGCGTGGCCCCGGCCGAGACGATCAGCGCAAGGAGTGCTGCGGCCAGCATCCCCTTGTGGCGAAGAAGATATGGCGTGAGCGCCAGGAGCGGGCGAAGCGAGGCGGGCCGTTCTCCCTCCTGTTCCGCGTCTTGCGCGGGGGGCTCCTCCTGGTGACGGTCGTGACCGTCGGACTGTTGCGTTACGAGTTGCACAAAAGAGGCCCAGTTGAGTTATCAGGGGGGAGAGACATGCACCCGATAACCGTTGGGGTGAGATTGCCTCTGTGGAGTGGCATTGGCAAGCTCGGACCTTCGCCAGAGCGGCGTTGAGGTGCCGCCAGCTATCCCCCTCCTAATTGGAGAGGTGGCAGACGGGATGGGGAAAAAGTCTGAGGTGAGAGGCCGCTACTCGGCGGCGAGCCTCACATACTCGCCTTTGCCGACAGGGCAGGCGGCCCACAGCTCTTGCAGCGCCCCGATCAACGTGGCGATCTCGGCGTCGGTATGCACCGGGGAGGGGGTAAAGCGCATACGCTCGGTGCCGCGCTTCACGGTCGGATAGTTGATCGGCTGGACGTAGATCCGGTAATGGGTGAGGAGCGTGTCGGTCACCGCCTTGCAGTGCACGGGATCGCCGACCATCACCGGCACGATGTGGCTCGGATTTTCCATCACGGGCAGGCGGGCCTCTGCCATCAGACCTTTCACCTTGCCGACCCGCTCTTTGAGGCGCGCGCGCTCGATCTCGCTCCGCTTCAGATGCCGGATCGAGGCGAGCGCGCCGGCGGCGATGGCCGGCGCCAGCGAAGTGGTGAAGATGAAGCCAGGCGCATAAGAGCGGATGGCGTCGCAGCAGGCGGCGCTCGCGGCGATATAGCCGCCCATCACGCCGAAGCCCTTGGCCAGCGTGCCGTTTACGATGTCGATGCGGTCCATCACCCCGTCGCGTTCGGCGATGCCGCCGCCGCGCGGCCCGTAAAGGCCGACGGCATGGACCTCGTCGAGATAAGTGAGCGCACCGTATTTCTCGGCGAGGTCGCAGATCGCCGCGATCGGGGCGATATGGCCGTCCATGGAATAGACGCTCTCGAACGCGATGATCTTGAGCGCCGACGCCGGGCCCTTCTTAAGCAGCTCCTCGAGATGCTCGACGTCGTTATGGCGGAAGATGTGCTTTTCGCCGCCGCCGCGCCTGATGCCCTCGATCATCGAGGCGTGGTTCGTCTCGTCGGAGAAGATCACGAGCCCGGGCATCAGCCGCTGCAGCGTGGCAAGCGTCGAATCGTTGGCGATATAGGCGCTCGTGAAGAGGAGCGCCGCTTCCTTGCCGTGCAAATCGGCGAGCTCGGCCTCGAGCTCGACGTGATAATGCGTGGTGCCAGAGATATTGCGCGTACCGCCTGAGCCCCCGCCGACCTCTTCGATCGCCTCATGCATGGCAGCCCGCACCACAAGGTGCTGGCTCATGCCGAGATAGTCGTTGGAGCACCACACGGTCACATCACGGGTGCCCTCTGCGCCGAAATGATCGGCCGACGGGTAAGCCCCACAGCGGCGCTTCAAATCGGCGAAGAAGCGATAGCGGCCTTCCGCATGCAGCGTATCCAGGTGCTGGCGAAAGCGATCCTCGTAGTCCATGCCCAACTTTCCCTTGGACCAATGGCCGGTCGCCGCTCTGCTATCTATCCCGACATTACTCAGATGACGGGGATCGACGTGAACGATACCATTGTGCCGACGTACACGGAAGCCCTTAAGCGACGTCTGCAAGTTTAGGGCACGGGCGCAGCCCGTCATGAGCCGAAAAAGGTGAAGTTGCGTTGCGCGACGTGCCGATCAACCCCGAGGCCTGAGCGCACGTCTACGGCGAACAAGGCCGAAGAGTCGCGGTCGTTTGCACCGCGGGGCACGGCAGGTCCTCGTGTCTAATCGAAATCCATCTCGTGATGATGGTCATGGTCATGACCGGGAAGCTCTGGCGGCGGCGGGCCCGGCACTTCGACCACCATGGCTTCGGTGGTGATGAGGAGGCCCGCTATCGAGGCCGCGCTTTGGAGTGCCGCGCGCACCACCTTCGCAGGGTCGATTATGCCCTTCGAAAAGAGATTCCCGTACTCGCCCGCTTGGACGTCGTAGCCATAGGCGCTGTCTGCCTCCTCGAGGATCTTGGAAACGACGACAGAGCCGTCGAGTCCGGCATTCATTGCGATCTGCCGGGCTGGCCAAGTGATTGCCTTCCTCACGATCTCGATACCCGCCTTCTGGTCGTCGTTGTCGTTGTCGTCGTCGAGTCTTACCAGCGCCCGACTGGCACGCAGCAAGGCGACACCGCCGCCTGGTAGAATGCCCTCCTCGACGGCGGCTTTGGTCGCGTTCATCGCGTTGCGGATGCGATCCTTTTTCTCCCGCACCTCGATCTCGGTGGCACCCCCGACACGGATGACGGCAACGCCGCCTGTAAGTCTGGCCAACCGCTCCTGGTGCTTCTCGCGATCGTAGTCGGAGTTGGCGTCCTTGATCCGGGCCTTGATCTCGACCACGCGAGCCTCGCTGTCGGATTTATTTGCGGCCCCGCCAACGATGGTGGTGTTCTCCTTGTCGACCGTCGCCTTCCTCGTGCGGCCAAGCATGTCGAGCGACACGGTCTCGAGTTTGAGGCCGAGATCGTCCGAGATCACCGTT
>NZ_JBPPND010000168.1:0-7791 GCF_051306395.1 Methyloceanibacter sp. | reverse complement strand
GAGCAAGCCGTCAACGCCTTCAACGGAGCGGCTCATCACGGCCGCGCGCCTCAATGACGATAGCCTTGACCGCGCAGACCCTCGCCCTGCCGCCTGAATGGGCGCCGCAGAAAGCGATCTGGACCGCCTGGCCCGCCGACGCGGCCGAGTGGAACGGCGACCTGGAGACACCGCGCCGCGACGTGGCGGCGATGGTCCGCGCGCTGGCGCCTACGAATACCGTGCGCCTGCTGGTGAATGGCGCGAAGGCGGAGGCCTCGGCCCGCGCCGCCCTGGGAAACGACGCCGAGATCCTGTCGGCGAAGTACGGAGACGTGTGGCTGCGCGACACCGGCCCGCTCTTCGCTCGCGGACCTGAAGGCGTTGTGGCGCTGCGCTTCAAGACCAATGGCTGGGGCGGCAAATTCGACCTCGAAGGCGACGACACGGTGGGCGGCGACATCGCGCGCTTCTCCGGCACGCCCACGACGAGCTTCGACTTCGTGCTCGAAGGCGGCGCCATCGACCACGACGGTGACGGCACGATCCTCACCACGCGTCAGACACTTCTAAATGCGAACCGCAACGGCTGGAGCAAAGAAGACGCGGAGACCGCGCTGCGCACCGCGCTTAACGCCAAGGCCATCCTCTGGATCGACGAAGGCCTCGCCGGCGATCACACCGACGGCCATGTCGACAATATCGCCCGCTTCGTGGCGCCGGGGAGAGTCGTCTGCCAAACACCTGCCGACGACGACGATCCTAACGCGGCAACGCTCGACGCCATCGCAACGCGGCTCGAGGGCGCGGTGGACGCGAAGGGCCGGCGGTTGGACGTCGTGCGCATCCCGAGCCCGGGCCGCGTCGTGAACGCCCACGGCGAGATCGCACCCGCCTCGCACCTGAACTTCGTCATCGCCAACGGCGTGGTGATCGTTCCGGTTTATGGCACCGCGACGGAAGAAGCCGCGCTCGCCGGGTTGCAAGCCGTCTTTCCCGATCGCAAAGTCATTGGCCTTCCGGCGTTCGGGCTTCTCGGCGCGGGCATCGCCGGCGGTGGCGCGTTCCACTGCATCACCCGCGAGGAGCCTTCCCTGTGACGCGCAGCCTCTCCGTCGCCTGTCTTCAAGCGGCCTTCGGACCCGACATGAAGGCGAACCTCGACAAGGTCGAAGCGCTGATCTGCGAGGCCGCCGCGCAAGGCGCACAAGTGATCCTGCCGCCGGAGCTGTTCCAAGGCATCTACTTCCCCACGCGCCAGGATCCGAAATGGTTCGAGACCGCCTATGGGGTGGGCGATCACCCTTGCGTGCGGGCGCTCCAGACGCTTGCCAAGAGGCTCGGCGTGGTCATCCCCATCTCCTTCTTCGAGAAGGACGGCCCGCGCTACTACAACAGCGTGGCCATCGCCGACGCCGACGGCGAGATCCTGGGCGTCTACCGCAAGAGCCATATCCCCGACGGTCCAGGCTATCAGGAGAAGTACTACTTCCGCCCCGGCGACACCGGCTTCAAGGCGTGGAAGACCAAGTACGGCGTGATCGGCGCCGGCATTTGCTGGGATCAATGGTACCCGGAGGCCGCTCGCGCCATGGTGCTCGAAGGCGCCGAAGTGCTGCTCTACCCGAGCGCCATCGGCTCCGAACTTTACGACGAAAGCCTCGACACCCATGCGCGCTGGCAGCGCGTCATGCAAGGCCATGCCGTGGCCAATGCCGTGCCGGTTGTCGCGGCGAACCGCATCGGCCTCGAAGACAATGACGGCGTGAAGCAGAAATACTACGGCCACTCGTTCATCGCCGACCATACCGGCGAGATCACAGCCGAGCTCGGTGAGGAGACCGAAGGCGTCATCGTCGCGCAGTTCGACCTCGATGCGCTCGCCGCCTATCGCGCCGACTGGGGCTTCTTCCGCGACCGCCGCACCGACCTCTATGGAAAAGCCATCCTATGACCGCTGTTCCGAACGCGCTCGACGATCCTTCCGCGACACGAATCGCCGCAGCCGAGACCGAGGCGGTGTTCCTGCCCGGGCACGGCATGCTCGGCATCTCGCTGCGCCATCAGGGCATCGAGTATCTGAGGCGCAACGAAGAGCTGACGATCTTTGCGGAGAACAATAGGACCGCGGGCATTCCATTTCTTTTTCCCTGGGCCAATCGCTTGGCGGGCTTCCAATATGAGGTCGCGGGGCGCGGGGTGACACTCAGCGCGCATTCGTCCGTTCTGCGCTACGACGAGAACGGCCTCCCCATGCACGGCATGATGTGGCCGCATCTCGCCTGGAGCATCGTCGAGGCGAAAGCGGACAGTTTGATCGCGAGCCTCGATTGGTCCCATCCGCGATGTCTTGTGGTCTTTCCCTATCCCTGCCGGCTGACCATGACGGCGACGGTAGAGCCTGCGAGCCTCACGATCGAGACCGAACTCGCAGCCACCAGCGACATTCCGGTGCCGGTGAGCTTCGGCTTTCATCCCTATCTCGGATTGCCGGACGTGCCGCGCCAGGAATGGCACGTGCACATGCCACCGATGCGCCATTTGGTGCTCGACGACCGCAAGATTCCGACGGGCAGAGCTGAGCCTTTCGGTGGCCTCGACGCGCCGCTCGGCACCCGCGACTTCGATGACGGGTTCGCCTTGCTCGGAGACAAGGCCACCTTGTCCGTGGCGGCGGACGGTCACCGCATCGCCGTGGACCTCCTCGAGGGCTATCCCTACACGCAAGTCTATGCGCCCCATGACAAGGACTATCTCGCCTTCGAGCCGATGACCGCGCCCGCCAATGCGCTCACCAGCGGCGACGGCTTGCGTCTCGTCCCACCGGGCGACACGTTCCGCGCCAAATTCCGGTTCAGGATCGGCTAGGGGCGAATTTTCCTGGTACACGACACGCCCCTTGGCCTAAGTCCTGGGGGGTATCGCTTGAGCAAAGCCCCGCGAAAAGACGGGGCTAGAAGGAGTTTTGATGAGCCGGCAAGAGCCGCTGATCTTCATCGTCGCCGGCGAGGCCTCCGGCGACAATCTGGCCGGCAAGCTGATTGGCGCGCTGAAGGAGCAGACGGGCGGCCGTGCGCGCTTTGCCGGCGTCGGCGGCCCGCAAAGCGAGGCACAAGGCCTCGAAAGCCTGTTTCCCATGCAAGAGCTCTCTCTTATGGGCGTGGCCGAGGTCATTCCCCATCTGCCCCGCATCATCAAGCGGCTGAGGCAAACGACGGCCGCCGTGCGCGAGCTCAAGCCCGATGTCGTCGTGACCGTTGATGCGCCGAGCTTCTGCCTGAGGCTGGCACACAACCTGCGCGGCACGGGCATTCCCGTGGTGCATTACGTGGCGCCTCAGCTATGGGCCTGGCGTCCGGGCCGGGCCAAGAAGCTCGCCAAGCGCGTCGACCATGTCATGGCGCTTCTGCCCTTCGAGGTTCCCTTCTTCGCCAATTATGGAGTTCCTTGCACCTATGTCGGTCACTCGGCCATCGAAGCGGGGGCCGGAAGGGGCGACGGCAAGGCTTTCCGCAAACGTCACGGGCTGCCCGCAAAAGCTCCGGTGCTTTGCGTCGTGCCGGGGAGCCGCGTCGGCGAGGTGCGGCGCATGCTGCCGGTGTTCTCCGGCGCGCTGTCGATATTGAAGCAACGCTACCCTAATCTGCACATCGTCATTCCGGTGGCCTCGGCGGTCGCCCAAGAGGTCGAGGCCTTGACCGCGGACTGGCCCTTCCCCGTCGTTCACGTGACCAATGCGGAAGAGCGGTTCGATGCATTCGCAGCCTGCGACGCCGCCATGACCAAGTCGGGCACGGTGACCCTCGAGCTCGCACTCGCCGAAGTCCCGATGGTCGTTTCCTACCGGGTCAATCCCGTCACGGCCTTCATCGTCCGCCGCATCGGCATCAATGTGGAGCACGCCTCGCTGGCGAACCTGCTCGTCGGCCACGGCTTCATACCCGAACTCATCCAAGATGACTGCACACCCGAGTCCCTCGCGCGCGAAATGGAGGCACTGTTCACCTCGGACAAAACGCGCGAAGCGCAGCGCGAAGGCTTCCGTCAAGTCATCGAGATTCTCGGAAAGGCTACTCCGGCGCCGAGTACGCGCGCGGCAGAGGTTGTGCTCGATCTCATGCGTGCCCGCTCGGCAGGCTGACGCGACTAGCTTTTCGCCGCGGCGGCGAGAACATCGCCAGGCTTCAGCCAGCTCTGAACTTTCTGCAATTGTGCGTCGATGCTCTCGTTGATCAGCCCCGCGACGCGCAACGCTTCCGACCCCGCATGACCATCGACGAACGGTTTGCGGCCGGTCCTGATGCATTCCAGGAACGACGCAATCTCGTTGCCGAGACTGTCCTCTTGCGGAATGTCGATCGTCTCGGTGGTGATCGCCGCGAGGCCCTGCGTCATCGGATCGCCGCGCAGGCCGTAGCCGAAAATCTTTCGCTCACCGAGATCGCAGTTGAGATAGTTGCTCTGGGCGAAGACGCGAAGCCGACGCTCCGTCTTGTAGCTGACCCGGCTCGCCGTAACATTGGCGACACAGCCGGACTCGAAATTGATCCTTGCATTGGCGATGTCGATCTTGCGCCCCATGACACCCGTACCCACGGCGTCCACCTTGGTGACCGGCGCGCCGACGAGCCCGATGATCATGTCGATGTCGTGGATCATCAGGTCGAGGATCACGTCGACCTCGACGCCCCGGGTCTTCCATGGAGCGATGCGATAGCCCTCCAGGTAGAGGGGCCTGTCGATCTTTTCCGAAATGACGCGGTAGGCGGCGGAATAACGCTCGATGTGTCCCACTTGGAGCACGGTGCCGCGCTCCTCGGCTAACGCCGTAATGGCCTTGGCGCTCTCCACGGTGTCGGTGATGGGCTTCTCGATGAGCACGTGAAGTCCCGCCGCGATCAGCTCGCGCGCCACATCGAAATGAAGCGGCGTTGGCACGGCGATACTCACCGCATCCACGCGATCGAGGATTTGGCGGTGATCGGTCACGGCTTCGGCGCCGAACTCATCGGCGACGGCTTTGGCCCGGGCCGCGTCCGCATCGACCACGGCGACGAGCTTCGCGTCCGGATTCTTGGAATAGTGATTGGCGTGGAAGCGCCCGAAATACCCGGCTCCCACGACGGCTGTGCGAATCTGCTCTGCCATTGCCCTTCCCGTTGAACGCCTCTTGCCGGGCTTTTTGTCGCAAAATCCGCGCCTCCGCCAGCCCTCAAGCCGCGAAGGTGCGTCGCAGGCGGAAATTGGGGCGTGAAACCGCCCGCGACTCCAGGTAATCCCTTGCCACGCTTGGCCGAAGGAGAGACCGAATGCCGCAACTGCTGCCGAAAGTGGGACCCCGGCTCCCCACCACGCAGGCAAGGTAAGCCCATGCTGCTCGGCTCAGAACGGCTGATCGCCTCCGGGCGGCTCGACGGCCTGAAGGTCGGTATTCTCGCCAACCCGGCCTCCGTCGATCACGAGTTCCGCCATATCGTCGACCGGCTCGGCAACGCCGGCGGCTTCACGCTCGCGGCGATCTTCGGACCCCAACACGGCTTTCGCTCGGACCTCCAGGACAACATGATCGAGACGCCGCACGCGGACGATCCGAAGCGCGGCGTGCCGATCTTCTCGCTCTATAGCGAGACGCGCGAGCCGACCAAGGAGATGCTTGACCTTATCGACGTGCTGGTCATCGACCTCCAGGACGTCGGCGCGCGCATCTACACGTTCATCTACACCATGGCGAATTGCCTGCGCGCGGCGGCGAAGACCGGCACCCCGGTCATCGTTTGCGACCGGCCGAACCCAATCGGCGGGCTGCAAGTCGAGGGTCCGATGCTAGAGCCGGGCTTTGAGTCCTTCGTGGGACAGTTTCCCATCCCCATGCGTCACGGCATGACCGTGGCCGAGCTGGCGAGGCTCTTCAACGAGCATTTCGCGATCGGCGCGGAGCTCGGGATCGTGCCCATGGAAGGCTGGTCGCGGGAGCTCTATTCCGACGACACCGAGATTCCCTGGATCATGCCGTCGCCGAACATGCCGACGCTGGACACGGCCATCGTCTATCCCGGCACGGTGCTGTTCGAGGGCACCATGGTCTCGGAAGGCCGCGGCACCACGCGGCCTTTCGAACTGATCGGCGCACCCTGGCTCGACGGCGCGGCGCTCGCCGCACACCTGAACCTATTGGGGCTAAGCGGCGTTCACTTTCGCGAGGCGGGTTTCGAGCCCACGTTTCAGAAGCACGCGAACACCCCCTGCCAGGGGTGCCAAATCCACGTGACCTCGCGCTGGGACTTCGAGCCGGTCAAGGCGGGCGTGGCCGTGATGCGCGCGTGCTACGGTCTCGCACCAGACCAATTCAAGTGGCGCGAGCCGCCTTATGAGTACGAGCACGACAAGATGCCTATCGACATTCTTGCCGGCTCCACGCAGCTGAGAGACCAGATCGAGCAGCAAGTCCCTATCGAGGATATTGCCGCGAGCTGGCGCGCAGGGCTCAAGGCGTTCGAGGAAGTCCGGAAGCCATACCTGCTGTATTAAAAGTCCGGCGAAGCCCGGACCTCGCGAGGGCGCATGTTTCCCATTGCCGACGACAATCCGCGCATCGACACGCCAATGGTCACTTGGTCGATCATCGCCGTATGCGTGCTGGTTTTCTTCTGGCAATTCTCGCTCGGCACCAATGCCGGCGAGATCGCCGTCTATCAGTTCGGCATGATCCCGGCACGGCTGTTCGGCACCGCCACCCTCGACCCTGCGATCGCCGAAGTCCCTGCCTGGGCAACCGTGCTCACGTCCATGTTCATGCATGGCGGCTGGATGCATCTCGGCTTCAACATGCTGTTTCTCTGGATCTTCGGCGACAATGTCGAGGACTCCATGGGGCATGGCCGCTATCTGGCGTTCTATCTGCTTTGCGGTGTGGCCGCGGCTTTGGCGCAAGCGGCCGTCAATCCGGACTCGACCATCCCCATGGTCGGCGCAAGCGGCGCCATCTCCGGCGTGCTCGGCGCCTACCTTCTGCTGCATCCTCGCGCCACGGTCCGCACCATTATCTTTCTCGGCGTCTTCGCCACGATGATGCACCTGCCGGCGGTGATCGTGCTCGGCCTGTGGTTCCTGCTTCAGCTGGTGAGTGCGGCCTTTTCCACTTCGGGTGAGCCCGGGGTCGCCTTCTGGGCCCATGTGGGCGGCTTCGTTGCCGGCATGGCGCTCGTGCCGCTCTTCAAGAAGCGCGATGTGAGCCTGTTTCAGCCCGCGCGCTACCGCGCGTTCCAGATGGAGCGCCGCCGCGGACCTTGGGGCTAGAGGCCAGGACTTGGGCTAGCGCATCAGGCTCGCCAGCGGCCGGGGCAATTTCGACATCATGGGACAGCCGAGCGTCTTCTCGAACGCCTCGACCAGCTCCTCCTGGTTCTCCGCGGTGATGTAGAGGCCGCCGGTCTCCTCGGCGAGGCATCTGACGTCGAGCGCGCTCTGCGCCCCGGTCCAGAAGGCCGTCATGCGAAACCCGATAACGTGAACCGTGAGCTGCAGGCCCTCCGCCTTCAGCCTCTTGCCCAGCGCACAGGGCGCGCCGTCGCAGGTTTCCTCCCCGTCGGTCAGCAAGACCACGACGCCGGGCTCGGCCCTGTAGTCGAGAACCGCCGCCGCTTGCTCCACCGCGGCCGTCAACGGCGTCTTGCCCGACGGGTTCAATCCATTCACATCGTGCAGGATGCGCTGCGCCGCATTGGGCTGAGGCCGGAGTTTGAGCTCCACGTTACATTGCTTGTAGGAGCCCGGCCCATAGGTGATGAGCCCGATGCGGCGATAATGGACCAC
>NZ_JBPPND010000167.1:0-3571 GCF_051306395.1 Methyloceanibacter sp. | reverse complement strand
TGCGCCCCGTGGCGGCATGGCTGGTGCAAGCGGGCGTCAGCGCCAATGCGGTAACCATCGCCGCGCTGGTGCTGAGTGCCGCGCAAGGCGCGTGGCTTGCGTTTGAACCTGGCGCCGCTTTGCCTTTGCTGCTTCTGCCGGTGACGCTCTTCGTGCGCATGGCGCTCAATGCCGTCGACGGGCTGATGGCCAAGGAGCACGGCATGATCACGCCGCAAGGCGCGGTGCTTAACGAGCTTTCCGACGTGATTGCCGACGCCGCGCTCTATCTGCCGTTCGCGCTCATCCCCGGCGTGAATGCGCCACTTGTCGTGCTGGTCGTCGTGACGGGGATCGTCGCCGAGATGACCGGCGCGCTGGGACCGCTGATCAAGGCATCGCGCCGCTATGATGGGCCGTTCGGCAAGAGCGACCGGGCGCTCGGATTCGGTCTGCTGGCAGTGCTGCTTGGCTTCGGGATCGCGCCCGGCCTGTGGACCGGCGTCTATCTCGGCATTCTGCTGGCGCTATCGGCCTACACAGTGGTCAATCGCGCGCGGCGCATCGTTGCGGAAGCAAAGCCATGAACAGGCTCTTCGGCCTGCCCGAGCATGTGGTCTATGCCACGGGCGGCGTATGGGCGTTGCTCATCGCCTCCACGGTGCTCGTTCTGGTGTTGCGCTGGCGCCGGCCCGGCCATTACGACGAGCTGGTGAGCCGCACCGCCTCTTGGTGGTGGATGATCGGCGCGTTCACCTTCGCCATCGCCGTCAGCAAGACGGCGGCCATCGTCTTCCTCGCGTTCATTTCGTATCTGGCGCTGAAGGAATATCTGTCGCTGATTCCGACGCGGCGCATCGACCGCGCGCTTCTGCTGTTCGCCTATCTCGCCATTCCCATCCAGTACTATTGGGCGGCCACCGATTGGTACAACATGTTCCTCGTGTTCGTGCCGGTGTGGCTGTTCCTGTTCTTCCCGGCGCTCATGGCGTTGCGCGGGGACACGCAAGGCTTTCTGCGCGCGGTGGGCACGCTGTCCTGGGGGCTGATGCTCACCGTGTTCTGCTTGAGCCACATGGCCATGCTGCTCGTCTCCGGCGAGGTGCATAACCCGGTGGCCGGGGGCGTCGGGCTCTTGTTCTTCCTGGTGGTGCTCACGCAATTCAACGACGTCGCGCAATACACGTGGGGGAAGCTGCTGGGGCGCCACAAGGTGACGCCGCAAGTGAGCCCCAACAAGACATGGGAAGGGCTTATCGGCGGCGTGCTGACCACGGTGGCGCTGGCCGCGGTCATCGGCCCGTATCTCACGCCCATGGATGGGCTGTGGTCGGCGCTGGCCGGCCTCGTGCTCGGGGTCGCCGGGTTCTTCGGCGATATCACCATTTCCGCGATGAAGCGCGACCTCGGCGTGAAGGACACCGGGGGGCTGATCCCCGGCCATGGCGGCATTCTCGATCGCGTCGACAGCCTCACCTATGCGGCGCCCGCCTTCTTCCATTTCTTCCGCTACTTCTTCACGCCATGAGGCCCGCCCCATGAGCAAGAACCCAGTCATCAGGCTGATGCGCTTCCTGTTCTTCGCGGTCGTGGTGCGGGCGGTGATCCTGGTGGCGCTGGGCCTCACCGTGCGCCACCGCGAGCGTTTGCCGAAAGACGGACCCGCGGTGCTGGCCGCCAACCACAATTCCAATCTCGATGCCCTGGCGCTGATGTCGCTGATGCCGCTTAAGCTCCTGCCGAAGCTTCGGCCAGTGGCGGCGGTGGACTATTTCTTCACCAGCAAAGCGCGCGGCTGGTTCGTCACCAATATCATCGGCATCATTCCTGTGGTGCGCGGCAGCGCGCGCAAAGGCGTGAATCCGCTAGTCGCCTGCGAAGAGGCGCTCGACCGGGGGGAGATCCTGGTGCTGTTCCCGGAGGGCTCGCGCGGCGATCCGGAGAAGCTCGGGCGGCTCAAGACGGGCATCGGGCATTTGGCCTGCGCCCGGCCGGACGTGCCCGTCATCCCCGTCTATATGCACGGTCTGGGCAAGGCGTTGCCCAAGGGCTCGTCGCTACTCGTGCCGTTCAACTGCACGGTCAATGCGGGTGAACCGCTCCAGGGCACCGGCAGCTACAACGACTTCATGAAGGCCTTCGAGGAGCGCATCGCCGCGCTCGCCGCGGAGGAGAAGCATCCCGATTGGGATTAGCTGCCCACGCTTGACGCTTTGCCACGATTCAACCAACCGTTCGAGGCAGATTCGTTTGCCGAGGAGGGCCGATCTCTTTGTCCCGCTACGGAATTGCAGTTTTGCTGATGACGATTGTGCTGGCGCCTTTCGGCGCCGCGGCCAGAGAGGATCTGGGCCGCATCGCCATCATCGACACGTCCCACAACGTGACGCCCCATCTGCCGCAGCTGCGCGCCGCGGGCGTCAAGGTGATCGGCCGCTATCTCGGCCGCTGCGCGCAATGGAGGGGCAAGCGGCTTATCGACAATGGCCGCGCCGGGCAACCGGGGAGCGAGATCGACGCGATCCTCGATCATGGCTTCGCGGTGCTGTCGATCTACCAATATCTCTCAAGCAGCAAATACAAGTTCGAGGGCAAGAGCTTTGACCGCAAGGGCAAGCTGTTCATCCTCAAGGACGCCAATTGCGCGAGTCCGGCCAACCCGCCGCATTCCACCAAGACCGAAGCGGAGCTCGATTCCCGCGCCGCGGTGGCGCAAGCGCGCGCCCTCGGTCAGCCCGCCAACACCGCGATTTATTTCGGCGTCGACTTCAACTTCGATCGCAGCGACACGGCGACGGCCAAGAAGATGGTCGAGTATTTCACCGTGGTGAACCGGAACTTGCGCAGCGCCGGCTATCTGGTCGGCGCTTACGGAAGCGGGGATGCGCTCATGTTGCTTCAGCGGCAAAGGCTGATCCACTTCACCTGGCTTTCCGCATCGCGGTCCTTCGCCGGATCGACGCAATTCCACAACTCGGGCCAGTGGCATCTCTTCCAGAACTGGACCGACACCACGTGGTTCGCGCGCAGAACAGGCGGCAAATGCCGGGGCGGGCTGCCGCTCGATACCGACATTCAGAATGCAGCCTTCGCCGGCCAGTCGATCGGTTTCTGGACGCGGGAGGGACCGTATGCGGTGCCCAAGGCGCGGACCGAGGCGATCTACAATCAGCGGCGGTTTGCCTGCAACGGCCATGCGCTGATCCGGGCCACGGGCGCACTCCCGCCCGGACCGCTAGCGAGCACCGACCATTGCGGCAGGCAATACACGCGTTGCGAGCCGGGGCTGACGCGAGGTGTCGTGGCGCAGATCTGCTACGCAAATACGGCGCGCATCGGCGAGCATAACGGCGTTCTGGTTCGCGTCGACTATGACGACGACGGCGCCTTTGACGGTTGGACGATGATTGACAACCTCTCGCGGTCCTTCTCGACCAAGCCGCATTACATCAAGGACCAGACGGCGCGCCGGAGTGCAGTTTGTCCGTGAGGATCAGCGGGCGAACGGGTTGCCCATCTCGACAAGTGCCATGATCAAGCTCGCGCAAGCGAGAAGCGCGGTGACCGTGCGGATGTGGTTCCACATGGACCA
>NZ_JBPPND010000166.1:0-9469 GCF_051306395.1 Methyloceanibacter sp. | reverse complement strand
GTTCAGGTTCGCCGAGTTTTCCGGCTCGACCTGCAACACATCCCAGTGCTCTACAATCTTTCCTGCGTCATCCAACCGGAAAATGTCGATGCCAATCCAGTCACGATCGCCGGGCCATTCCTGCAAGCAATTGCAGCGCCACGTAATTGCCCTCGGCGATGATGCGTTTGAAATGAACGCGCTTGCCTGGATAACGCCGCTCCATTTCCTCGAAATAGGCGATGAAGCCGTCCTTGCCGTCCTTCACGCCCGGATTGTGCTGGATGTACACAGGCCCTGCATATAGCGCCATGGCCTCGCTCGGCCGCGACTGGTTGAAGGCCATGTCGTAAAAGGCCACGACCGTCTCCTTATTGCGTTCCAGGTCCGGCATGAGCCTAGCCCTCGCGAGGCCTCCATTGATCGGTTCGAAGCCCCCCGATATGCTCCCAAAAGCGAATAGCGGAATGCGGCTCACTTTTTCAAAAGAAGGAAGCTATGGCAACGAAAGAGCGCACGTATAGCGACGCCGAGGTTGAGGAGCGGCTCAAGAAGGAGCTGCCGCACTGGCATCTCGAAGGCGGCTGGATCCGGCGGAAGTTCAAGACCAATAGCTGGAAGGGCACGCTGATGGTCATCAATACCGTCGGCCATCTCTCCGAGGCGGCTTGGCATCACCCGGATATCACGGCCTCCTATGCCTGGGTCGAGGTGCGGCTGATGAACCACGCGGCGAAGGGCATCACCGACAAGGACTTCGAACTCGCCAAGAAGATCGAGGACGTGGTGAACTGGCAGCCCGGGCTCGAAGGCGGCGCGCTCGAAGGCACCCCCGCCGACGACATGCGCTTTTCCTACATCAAATACGACAAGCCCAAAGACTAGCCATTGCGTGCCATGCCCATTCGCCGGGCATGCATCGTTTGAGTCTCTATCGAATCGGAGCTTGAGGGCGCTGCGGGCCGATTAGGCCTGGAGAGGCGCATTGCCGCGCTTGCGCCCTCCGGGCCACCTGTTTATTTGTGCGCCCAAGGAAGTGCCGAGGAGGAGAACGAGTTGGACAGCACGCTCGAACGTGCCGCAGAGCTGCTTGCCCGTGCGCGTCTCCCAGTCTTCGGCGGCCTATTCACCGATATTGAGGGTGCGACCGCTGCGATATCGCTCGCTGAGAAGCTTGGCGGCGTGATCGATCATGCGGCAAGTACGGGCCTTTCCCGCGCCGCCCGCGTCATGCGCGAGACGGGCGTTGCCCCTGCAAGCTTCGGCGAGGTCAGGAACCGCGCCGATACGGTGGTGGTGATCGGCGAGGGGCCGCTCGCCCGCGACCCGGACCTCCTCGATAAGCTCTTTCCGGGCGAGCCCGGCCTGCCGCGACCCGGCAAGAACAAGCGCGAGCTGTTTCTTCTCGGCCTCGACAAAGCGAAGACGCCGAAAGGCGTGCCTGCCAGTGTCGTCAACGGCAAGACGTCCGTGCCGGAACTCGTCGCGCTGCTCGCCGCGTCCGTGCGCGAGGGCCGCTTCGACCTCCGCGACAAGGCACTTCGCGACAAGATCGAAAAGGCGGCCGCGCGGCTGCGCGACTCCGCCTTTGCCGTGTTCGTCTACGACCCGGCCGAGCTTGAGGAGCCGGTGCTGCACACCGTGCTCGAAATGGTCCGCCACCTCGTCAAGACCACGCGCGCCGCGACCATGTCGCTCGCCGCGCCCGGCAACGGCGAGGGCGTCAATCTTTGCTCGACCTGGACCTGCGGTCTGCCCGTGCGCACGAGCTTCGCGGGCAAGGTGCCAGACAACAATATGTGGGCCTACGAGACCGAGCGTCTGTTGAAGAGCGGCGAGGCCGACGCGCTCGTGTGGATCGATGCGCTGGACGGCGAGGGCGCCGACCGGCCCAAAGGCGCGCCGGCAATCGTGCTCACGTCCAAGTCTGCCAGATCGTCGCGCGGCGATATCGTCATCGACGTTGGAGCCGCCGCAAGCGACCATGACGCGGCGCTTTATCTTCCGCCCATCGCCGGCATCGGTGTCGTCAAAGCGAGGGCGGCGAATAAAGACAAGCCCTCGGTGGCCGAGGTGCTGGCCCGCATCGCCGAGCTGATCGAAGCCAAGAGGGCCGCCTGATGCTCATCCAGCTCAAAGGCGGCCGGATCATCGATCCCGCGAACGATCGCGACGCGGTCGGCGATCTCTATGTCGAGAATGGCCGCATCGTCGAAAAGCCCGAAGGGCGCGAGCCCGACGAGGTGCACGACGTCTCCGGCAAGATCGTCATGGCCGGCGCCATCGATGTGCATTCGCACATTGCCGGCACCAATGTGACCCTCGGCCGCCAGCTGATGCCGGAGCTGCCGCTGCTCGCGGCGGAAGGGGGTCAGCCGATCTTGCCGTCGCCGGCCGCATGGGGATCGTACGCCACGGGCATTCGCTATGCCGAGATGGGCTACACCACGGTGATCGAGCCGGCGATGATCCCGACCCACGCCATCGAGGCGCACGCGGAGCTCGCCGCGATCCCGATCATCGACGTGGCCGGGCTCGTCATCCTCGGCAACGACGATTATTCGCTTGGCCTCTTGCGCGGCGGCAACGCCAAGAGCGACGAGCTCAAGGACTATGTCGCCTGGACGCTATCCCACTCCAAGGCGCTGGGCCTCAAGGTCATCAACGCAGGGGGCTCCGAAGCCTTCAAGTTCAATGCGCGCAAGTTCGGCCTCGACGACGAGGTGCCGGAATACGGTGTGACCTCCCGCGGGATTGTCGAGGCCATGCAGCAAGCGGTCGAGGACCTCGGCGTGCCGCATCCGCCGCATGTCCACTGCAACAATCTCGGCATCGCCGGCAACGTGGAGACCGCGGTCGCGACGCTCGAGGCGACGCAAGGCCGGCCGATCCACTTCGCTCATGTTCAGTTCTACGGCTATGGCGACGAAGGGGAGAAGGGCTTCTCCTCCGGCGCGCCACGTCTCATGGAGGCGGTCAACAAGCACCGTAACGCCACGGTCGATGTGGGCCAGGTCATGTTCGGCCAGACCGTCACCATCTCCGGCGACGTGCTCCGCCAGTTCGACGGTCGCCGCGCCGCGAACCCGAAGAAATGGATCATCAGCCAGGGCGAGGGCAACGGCACCGGTGTCGTGCCCTACAACTACAAGAAAAAAAGCTTCGTCAACGCACTGCAATGGGCCATCGGGCTCGAGATCTTTCTCTTGGCTGAGGACCCGTGGCGGGTGCTGTTTTCGACCGACCACCCGAACGGTGCGCTGTTCGTGCGCTATCCGGAGATCTTCCATCTGCTCATGGACAAGGACGAGCGTGCCCGCTGGCTCGACGGGCTGCCCGAGGCCTCACGTGCCGTGTCCAATCTTGCTGGCATCTCGCGCGAGCTGACCTTGTCGGAGCTGGCTGTCATCACGCGCGCCGCGCCGGCGAAGCTTCTGGGCCTGACCGACCGCGGCCATCTGGCGCCCGGCGCCGTCGCCGACATCGCCGTCTACACGGAGCAGAAGAACAAGACGAAGATGTTCTCGGCGGCCGACCTCGTGTTCAAGTCGGGCAACCTCGTGGTGCGCAAGGGCAATGTCGTGCGCGTCACTTGGGGCCGCTGCTATCACGTGGAGCCCGGCTTCGACTCGCAGATCGAAAAGCGCGTGAGCGCCTTCTACGACCGCTATTTCGGCGCCGACCCATCCTGGTTCGACGTCTCCAATGCCATTCATCGTCCCGACCGTTTCGCGACGATCCCCTGCTCGAAGAGCTGACATGCCAGAGCTGAAAGTCAAAGGCGTCACGATTGTTGAGACGTTTGCCGAGGCCTTTCCCATGGTCGGCACGCGGGTCATCATCACGGCCCCCACGCTCGAATGGGCGATGATCTCCGCGCGCACCATGACCGGCTTCGCCACCTCGGTGATCGCCTGCGGCGCGGAAGCCGGCATCGAGCGCACGCTCTCCAAGAAGGAGACGCCCGACGGCCGTCCCGGCGTCGCCGTGCTGCTCTTCACCATGGATGCCGACAAGCTTCAGAAGCAGTTGCGCAACCGTGTCGGTCAATGCGTGCTCACGAGCCCCGGCTCGGCCTGCTACGCCGGTCTCGAAGGCGAGAAGAAGCTGAAGCTCGGCGCCTCCTTGCGCTTCTTCGGTGACGGCTGGCAGGTTTCCAAGGTCATTGGCGGCCGGCGCTATTGGCGCATTCCCGTCATGGGCGGCGAGTTCGTCTGCGAGGACACGACCGGTCTTACAAAGAAAGCCGTGGGCGGCGGCAATCTCCTTGTGCTTGGCAAGTCCCACGCATCCGTGCTCGCGGCCTGCACCCGCGCGGTGAAGGCCATGTCCGAGATGCCCGATGTCATCACGCCGTTCCCCGGCGGCATCGTACGCTCCGGCTCCAAGGTCGGCTCCCAGTACAAAGGCCAGATCGCCTCGACCAACGACGCCTATTGCCCGGGTTTGAAGGGCGCCGTGAAATCCGCTCTGCCGCTCAACGTCGAGGCGGTGCTAGAGATCGTCATCGACGGGCTCTCGGCCGACGCGATCCACGAGGCGATGCATGCGGGCATCCACGCCATCGCCAAGGGCGGCGCGCGGGAAGGCGTTACCCACATCACCGCCGGCAATTACGGCGGCAATCTCGGGCCCCACCACTTCCACCTCAAGGAGATCGTCGGGTGAGCGCGCTGACCTTCGAATTGAAGCAAACGCCCGATCAGCGGCTCGATTTGTCGCCGCTGGTGCCTGCGCGCCTTGACGGCTTGAGCCGTAAGGAGATCGAGGCGCTCGCCATCAACACCACGCGCACAAAGCTCACCGTGGGCGATGCCTTCAAGATCAGGGGCAAGGACGCGCAGAACATCCGCTTCGAAGGGACCGACGAGCGCTGTGACAGGATCGGGGCAGGGCTCGCCGGCGGCGCGATCGTTGTCGAAGGCGATGCGGGCATGCTGCTCGGCGCCAAGATGAGGCGCGGCAAGATCGGCGTGACGGGCAGCACCGGCGTGCTCACAGGCGCGAGTATGGCTGGCGGCGAGATTGCGGTTCGCCGCAACGTGGGGGACCAAGCGGGCGCCGCGGCCTTCGGCGAGACCATGGGCATGAAGGGCGGCTTCATCTCCATCGGCGGCGATGCCGGGGCGCTGCTCGGCGAGCGCTTACGCCGCGGGCTCATCGTCGTTGGCGGCAAGGCGGGCGACTATGCCGGCGCGCGCATGATCGCCGGCACATTGCTCTTGAAGCAAGGCGCCGGCCGCTATGCCGGTTACGGCAATCGCCGCGGCAGTCTCATCCTCCTGGAGAAGCCCCGGAACATCCTCCCGACCTACAGCGATTGCGGTGTGATGGAGTTCGATTATCTGCGCCTGCTCGAAAACTGGCTGCGCGACCAGGGCTTGCGCATCCGCTTCGGCGCGCGGGCCCGCCGCCTCATGGGCGACATGGCCGTGCTCGGCAAAGGCGAGATGCTGATCCTCGCTTGAGACTAAAGGAGGCTTGCCTTACGAGCCTCGATCTCGACCCACGAAAGCCCCATATCCTCTATGCTTGACGCGTAAGCGATTTCTGGGCGGCGCTTCTTTATGACCGATCTGCCTTACGTTCTTCTCGACGACAGCCTCACCGCCGGTGGCCGCAGCCTGCTGTTCACCGCGCCGCAAGAGATCGTCTGTGTCAGCGAGCCGGGCGGGATCGAAGCCGCACTCCAAAAAATCTCCGACGGCTTGGCGCGCGGGCTCCATGCGGCGGGCTATTTCGCCTATGAGCTCGGCTATTGCCTGGAGCCAAAATTGAGGGGTCTGCTCCCTGAAGGCCGCGATACGCCACTATTTTGGATCGGCCTGTTCAAGGAACCGCAGCCCCTCAACGACGACGAGACGCGACGCTGGCTGGAGACTCATGGCGGCGCGGAGCACGCCAAGATCTCCAATCTTCGCCTGTCCTGGACGCGCGAGCAATACGGCTCCGCCTTTAAGTCCGTGAAGGACTACATCACCGCCGGCGACGTCTATCAGATCAATCTCACCCAGAAATTCTTCTTCGATTTCGATGGCGATGCGGCTGCGCTCTACGCCGCGCTCCGCAGAAAGCAGCGTGTCGCCTATGGCGCGCTGATCGCGACGCCCGAGCTTTCCGTGTTGTCGCTGTCGCCTGAGCTGTTCTTCCGCCGCGAAGGCCAGCACATGTCCACGAGGCCGATGAAAGGCACCGCGCCCAGGGGCCGCACGCCGCGCGAGGACGCCCGCCTCAAGACTTGGCTCGCCATGGACGAGAAGCAGCGCGCCGAGAACCTGATGATCGTCGATCTCCTGCGCAACGACCTCGCGCGCGTGTCGCGCATCGGCTCCGTCGAGGTCACCGACCTCTTCACGGTGGAGACCTACCGTTCGGTGCATCAGATGACCTCCGGAATCACCGCGGAGCTGCGCTCCGATATGGGCTTGGGGGACATGCTGCATGCGCTGTTCCCCTGCGGGTCGGTCACCGGCGCACCGAAGGTCCGCGCCATGGAGATCATTCGCGAGCTCGAAGGCGGCCCGCGCGGCGTCTATACGGGCGCCATCGGCCACATCGCGCCGTCCGGTGATTGTCAATTCAACGTGGCGATTCGCACCGTGGTGCTCGATGGGCAAAGCGGCGAGATGGGCATCGGCGGCGGTATCGTCGCCGACTCCAAGGAAGACTCCGAATACGAGGAATGCCTCCTCAAGGCGCATTTCCTCACGAAAGTCGATGCGTCATTCGAGCTGATCGAGACGCTGCGCTACGAGGAGGGAAAGGGCTACCACCTCCTGGAGCGGCATCTGGCGCGGCTTCAGGCCTCCGCGCAGCATTTCGGCTATCCGTTCTCGCGTGCGGCGGTCCTCGCCGCGCTCAATGAGGAAGCGAGCCGCATCACGGCGCAGGTAGCGCTGGTGCGCTTGCTGCTCGGGGAAGAAGGCGCCATCACCGTCTCCGCGCGGGAGATCGAGCTGCCGACCAAGGACACGGTCTGGCGCTTTGTCATCTCCGATCAGCGCGTCGACGAGAAGGACCCGCTCTTTTATCACAAGACCACGCGCCGGCAGTTCTATGACGCCGAGATGGAGCGCCAGAAGGCGCTCACCGGGTGCGATGAGGTGGTGTTCCTGAACACGCGCGGCGAGCTCACGGAAGGGACTCGCACGACACTGTTCGTGGAGCAGGACGGACGCTTGTTCACGCCCGCGCTTGCCTGCGGTCTTTTGCCCGGCACCTTACGGGAAGAGCTGCTCGACCTGCCGCGGGCCGCGGCCAGCGAGGCGGTACTGACGCCCGCCGATCTGGCGCGCGCCGATCGCATCTATCTCGGCAACTCCGTGCGCGGCCTTGTGCGCGCCGAATTGATGCAGCCGGCGGATGCGCAATCGCGCGTGCCGGCCCACGCCGGCTAGGCACAAACGAAAATGCCCGGGTCATGAAGACCCGGGCACTCTCTTTAGGTGTGTGCTCTTTAAACGGTTAGCCCGCCTTGTGGTTCTCCTCGCCGGTGGCCGCCTTGTCCCCTTCGGACTGAACCTTTTCGGCCGCCTTGCCAAATGACGCGGCGATTTCCGACCAAGCGCGGACGAAACCCTGTCCGACCTCTTGCGCGCCCTGGCGCAGGGGCTCGGCGCGGTCCCACATCTGCCGCGCGGTATCCTTGGCCATCTCGGCCGACTTCATGCCGGTTTCGGTCAGCGTGCTCTGCGTGTGCGCGGCCTGCTCCATGGCCAGCTTACGGAGGGCTTCGAACTGCTCCTCGGTTGCCGAGCGGAAGCCGAGCGCGTGGGCGCGGACGTCCTGGAAACGGCTCTCCATATCCGCGACGACGGTCCCGCCGAGGGCGGCTGTATGCTCGCGGAGCGAATTCAGCTGCTCGCCGAGCGTGTCGAGGTCACGTTGCAGATCGGCCCACTCTTTCTCGGCCTTTTCCAGTTTTTGGGTCTCGTTGGTCATGTTGCTCTCTCAATCTTGGTCAATGGGGGTCAAACGAAAATCTGTGTCGGTTTGTCAGAAGCGGACGGTGTTTTGAGCCAATCGCGGAACCAGTCGAGTGCGCCGGTTGCCGAGCGATGCATCGCGCTCATCGTATCGGTCCAGCTGTCGGGCCAAGAGTCCAACCAAGCCGCGATGGTCTCCTGCTTCCAAGTCTGCTTCCAAGTCTGCTTCCAAGTCTCGAGCCGTTCCGCCGCATCCTCGCCGATCATGCCGAGTCTGGCTTTCCGCTCGTTTAACGCCGCGCGAAATTCTTGGAATCGCTTGGCGGCATCCGTCTCGCCTTCGGCAAGTGCGGCGCTACCGTCCTGGACGGCGTGCGAAACCGCGTTGGCGGCGGCTGTCAGCGCCCGCTTGCCTTCCGCCTTCAACGTGGAGGTGAAGCGATCAAGATCGGCGTGAAAGGAATTATCCTGCGATTCCACTGGCTTGGCGGAGACGGGCAGGGCGGCGAGTAGGAGTGCCGCGGATACGAGAGCCACGCTCAAACGGGCCAGACACGATCTCATGGTTCATCCCCTCCTGGCGGAACAGCTTAACCATACAGATTTGTGCTCGCGGCCCGGACATCAAGGGGTCACGCGACTACCAGGGCAGAGTAATCCAGCCGACACCAAGCGCCAGACCGGCGATAACGGTAAGCGCAAGGGAAATGCCGAGGACCCAGATCACCCCCGCATTTGCCCCCTGACGGGCCTCGGTGGTGGTCATCTCGGTATGTACTTCGCCATCGCGATCGATCTTGGTCGTTGCCATGAACGTCCTCCTCTCGTGGTCAGATTGTACGGATGGTGCTTGGGAAACGCGCAAAACTGCGCAAAGGTTCCACGCTAATCCCGCATATGCCGCATGGAGGAGAGGATCTGCTTTGACGGCGCGCGGGGGCTACGCGCTGTCCTCGAGCGTTTCGAGGGCCGCCTGGATCGCGGCCAGCAACTCCGCCGGCGTGCGCCGATTGTCGGAAGGCTCCATGCCCTCGTCCGTGGCGCGAATCAGCGCATCCGCATCCTCCTCCCAGCGCAGTAGGATCGATTTCTTGTCCTCCGGGGCAAGAGATGCCTGAAGCACGTCCTCCGGTGTATGAAAGACGGTAGCGGGGTCGAGCTTGGCTTGCTCGATATCGGCGGCTGAGAGGGTCTTCATGGCAGGGTAGGTCTCCTCGTCTATGAGCTTTATCAGGTCTCCTATGGTCCTTTCGGACGCGTTTCCGCAAACCCTCCGCTCGCGTTCAAGGATCCCGAAATGCTAGAAAAGATTCTAGGCGCGCTGCTTCCCGCGGTCATCACCATTCTGCTCGGCTACATCGCCGCGCGCCATCACGACTTCGAGCAGAAAGAGGTCCCCACCCTCAATCGGATGGTGATGAGCTATGCGCTGCCGGGCAAGATCCTGAGTCCCTGAAGCAGCCCGTGGTGTGGCTGCCGTTCTCCGGCTTTGTCCTCGTGATCTTCGATGTCGACACGCCAAAGGTGTTCGACGATTCGCTGGCGCTGCTGGGGCATGCCTCGGC
>NZ_JBPPND010000165.1:0-55961 GCF_051306395.1 Methyloceanibacter sp. | reverse complement strand
GGAGCTCATTAAGCGCAAGGCCGGCAAGTTCGAGCCCGATCAGTTCAAGGACGAATACCGTGAAGCCGTGTGGGAGCTGATCCAAGCCAAGCTCGAGGACCGGGCTCCGGAAATCGTCACCGAGCAGCCTGGCGGCGCCAAGGTCATCAACATCATGGACGCCCTGAAGAAGAGCGTGCAGCAGGGCAAGAGCGGCGGTCGCGGTACGAAGGCAAGCGCGAAGAAGACCGCCTCATCGCGTTCGACAAAGAAGACCGGCCGCACCGCGAAGCGGAAGTCGGCTTAAGCGATGGCGCGCGCGCCAGGCGAAGACCCCCTTGCCACTTACAAGGCGAAGCGAGACTTCGCCAAGACGCCCGAACCGGGTGCGAAACGTGCGCGCAAGAAGGGCGACAGCTTCGTCATCCAGAAGCACGCGGCAAGGCGCACCCATTTCGATTTCCGCCTGGAGCATGACGGCGTGCTCAAGAGCTGGGCCGTGACACGCGGCCCGAGCCTCGATCCCGCGCAGAAGCGGCTCGCGGTGCGCACCGAGGATCATCCGCTCGAATATGGCGGCTTCGAAGGCGTGATCCCCAAGGGCGAATATGGCGGCGGCCCGGTGATGATCTGGGATGAAGGCACCTGGGAGCCGATCGGCGATCCGGACGAGGGTCTCGCCAAGGGCGACCTCAAGTTCCGGCTGCACGGCAAGCGCCTCAACGGCGACTACGTGCTCGTGCGCATGAAGAAGGACCGCACCGGCGGCAAGCGGGAGAACTGGCTTCTCATCAAAAAGCGTGACGACCATGCCGGCGACGGCGAGGAGCCGACCGAAGTCCACGACACCAGCGTGGTCAGCGGCCGCACCATGGACGAGATCGAGACCGGCGCCGACTCCGCCGTGTGGTCCTCCAACAAGGCTCAAAAAAAAACTCCAGCGCCCAAAAAGCGAACGGCAAAGGCAAGCGCACGCGTAAAGTGAGCGCGCCGCCTTTCGTCGAGCCGCAGCTCGCCACGCTCGAAGCACACGTACCCACGGGCACCGAGTGGCTGCATGAGCTGAAATATGACGGCTACCGCATTGAGGCCTGCAAGGCGGGCGACGAGGTCACCCTGTTCAGCCGCAGCGGGCTCGACTGGACCGTGCGCTTTCCGGCGATCGCCAAGGCGCTCCTCACGCTGCCATGCGTAAGCGCGCTGATCGACGGCGAAGCCGCCTATGTGCTGCCGTCCGGCGTGACAGACTTCAAATCGCTGCAAGAACACATCGACAAGCCCGATCCCGCGATCCGCTACTTTGCGTTCGATCTTCTGTCTCTCGACGGCAAGGATCTGCGCAAAGAGCCGCTCTCAAAACGCAAGGAGACGTTGCGCAAGCTGATGGCGGCGAAGGGCGTGTCCGACTTTCTGATCTATTCCGACCATGTCGTGGGCGACGGTCCCGCCTTTTTCGACAATGCCTGCGGCGCGCAGCTCGAAGGCATCATGTCGAAGCGCGCCGATGCGCCCTATCGCTCTGGCCGCGGCAAGAGCTGGCTCAAGGTCAAGTGCACGAAGTCGCAGGAGTTCGTCATTGGCGGCTTCGCCAAATCTGACGTGCGCGGCAAGCCGTTCTCCGCGCTCCTGCTCGGCGTCTATGACGGCGACGGGCTCATCTTCGCCGGCAGGGTCGGCACCGGCTTCAACGCGCGCGATCTGAAAGCGCTTGCCGCACGTTTCAAGCCGCTCATCCGCAAGACTTCGCCGTTCGAGAGCGTGCCTGCGGCCGAGGGCAAAGGCGCGGTGTGGCTCAAGCCCGAACTCGTCTGCGCGGTGAACTTCACGGAGTGGACGCGAGACGGGCGCCTGCGCCATCCGAGCTTTCAAGGTTTGCGCGAGGACAAGCCGGCGCGTGCGGTGATCCGCGAGGGCAACGAGAGTGAGGAGGCCGCGATGGCCGCAAAGACGAAGATCGTGACCACAAAGGTCAAGACCACAAAGGCCAAGACCACAAAGGCGAAGACCACAAAGGCGAAGACCACAAAGGCGAAGACCGCGAAGGCGAGCGGCGTCAGCTTCGGCGATGTCACGCTGTCGAGCCCCGACAAGCTGCTCTATCCGGAGATCGGGTTCACCAAGCTCGATCTCGCGCGCTATTACGAGAGCGTTGCGTCGGTCATGCTGCCTTACGTGGCGAAGCGGCCCATCAGCCTGGTGCGCTGCCCCGAAGGCGTCGACGGCGAACGCTTCTTTCAGCGCCACGCCATGAAGGGCATGAGCAAGGCGATCAAGCAGATCGCCATTCCCGGCGGCGAGACCAAGAAGCCGTATCTCTATATCGAGAACGAAGACGGGCTGTTCGCGCTGACGCAGATCGGCACGCTCGAGGTTCACGACTGGGGCGTGTCACTCAAGAAGATCGACAAGCCCGACCGTCTGGTGTTCGACCTCGACCCGGACGAGGACCTAGACTTCGCGATCTCGCGCGCCGCGGCGCAAGAAGTGCGCGACTTCCTCGCCGAGCTCGGCTTCAAGAGCTTCCTCAAGGCCACCGGCGGCAAGGGCTTGCATTTGGTGGCGCCGCTCACGCCGAAAGTCGGCTGGGACGAGGTGAAGGAATTCGCCAAGGCGGTCGCCGATGCGCTGGTCACCGCGCGGCCGGACCGCTACACGGCGAATCCGCTAAAGCGCACCCGTGTCGGCAAGATCTTCGTGGACTATTTGCGCAACCAGCGCGGCGGCTCGTCGATCTGCAACTTCTCCACCCGCGCCAAGGCGGGAGCGCCGGTCGCGACGCCGCTCCGCTGGGAGGAGCTGTAGCGCCTCGATAGCGGCGCGCCCTATGACGTCAAGACCCTGCCCGCCCGGCTGAAGCGCCTCAAGACCGACCCCTGGGAGGACTTTTTCATCACCCGCCAGTCGATCACGGCCAAGGCGAAAAAAGCGCTCGGCCTCACCTGAATGTGCCCATGTGACGCCGTTCCTTTTTTGTGCCGACCGCCCTATATTCGGCCCATCCCATCAACAATCGAAAGGAGGTGATCCAGTGTCTCATTGTCATAGCCCGCGGTCTGAGGGTGATACGGCCTGGATGCTCGCCTCTGGTGAGGTCTAGGGCGCATCATCGCCCATAAGCGGTCCTTCGAGACCGCGGCCGACAATGGAAGGGCTGCCCCCTCGCGGGCGGCCCTTCTTTTTTGCCCAAAATCTGGGCTTCGTGCCGGCTTTCGCATTGAAGAATTTTTCAGACCCTTTGGGCCATTGTCGGCCTCATGGTGGGGGCACGTATTGCGTATCTGGCCGCGCTGATGGTGGCGGCTGTCCTTCTCGAAGGGTGCGGCGGCGGCGGCGTTCCGCGCGAAAGCCGGGCCGAGTGGCGCGACAAGGCGGAGGCCCAATGCATGGCCTCGGGCCGCGTGCGCGCGTCGTCCTACGTTCAGCAGGTCTCCGCCAAGAGCGGCCCGAGCGCCTGCAGCATCCGGGCGCCGCTCAAGGTCTCCGGCGCGCTCGGCGGCCGCGTCAGCATCACGCCAACAGCGACCATCGGCTGCCCCCTCACGGCGAGCCTGGACCGTTGGATCCAAAACTCGGTGCAGAAAGCCGCCTATCGCCAATTCGGCAAGCCGGTGGTGGAGATCAGGCAGATCGCCTCGTATAGCTGCCGCGGGCGGAACGGCCGCGGTAGCGGGCCGCTGTCGGAGCATGCTTACGGCAACGCCATCGACATCGCCGGCTTCCGTCTTTCCGACGGCACGCAGATCACCGTGGTCAAGGGCTGGTGGCGCGGCTCCGCCCGCGAGAAAGCTTTCCTCAAGGAGGTGTTCGCGGGCGCCTGCGCTGAGTTTTACACAGTGCTCGGTCCGGGTAGCGACCGTTACCATTACAATCATTTCCATTTCGATCTGCTGGTCACCAACGTGTCCAAGGGGCGTCATTACTGCCGTCCCCAGCCCCGCCGCGGCCTGTTCGCCAAAGCGGACGAGGCCGACCCGCTGTCCACGGCGTCCATCAAGCCGATCCCCTTCACCGGGCCTCCTGGCTCGGACTGAACCGGCATCTCGGGGAGAAAAGACCCGACTGTGGCCCCTCGGCAACGCCGCATCGGCGACAGAGGCGGTATGGTCGCTACGGGAGAATCGCACCAGGAGAGCATGACCTCAGCCATAAGCCTTTGGGCTTGGTTCGATTGGAGGGCGCGATGGCAGCCGAATCATTGGTGCAAATGCTTGAAGAGATTGCCGTCGGGCTGAAAGCCGGCGACGAGGAAGTCTATGGCTGGCTTCGCGAGCAACTCAAGGAATGCGGCGCCAGCGAGATTTCCGTCGAACTCGCCATGGGGGTGATCGCCAGGCTCTTGCCTGAAGAAGCGCAAGGCAATCTCGAACTGGCCGAGCACTACAATCGGCGCTGGGCTCACTAGCGATCCGTAAGATCCCGCTTTAGTATCCGCTTCCCGGCGCAGGACGGAACAAGCCTGTCGCCCTTCTCGTTGTTAGGGCCATGCGCGCGCTTCTGTTGCACAATCCGTCGGCCGGCTCAGGGCGCCATACGCGCGAGGAACTCCTGAACCATCTCGAGCGCGCCGGCTTTGCGACGCGCTATTTCTCCTCCAAGGACGACGACTACAAGGAAGCGCTCGCAGAGCTAGACGCAGAGTTGATCGTCATCGTTGGCGGCGACGGCACTGTCGGCAAAGTCGCACGCCACGTTCCCGACCGAACGGTGCCTGTGGCGATTGTGCCCGGTGGTACCGCGAACAATGTCGCCAGAAGTCTGGCCATCGAAGGCGAGATTCTGGAGATCATCGCAAGGCTTCAAGAGGCGCCGCGGAAGCGACTGGACATCGGCTGCGCAACCGGACCGTGGGGAAGTTGGAAGTTTCTGGAATCCGTCGGCTGGGGCGCGCTTGCTAAGGTCGTCGATATCGGCGTGCCGGAGAGTTCCCGGGAGGTGCAGATCGCCCAAGGTCGCGAGCTGTTCGCCGAGATATTGGAAGCAGCCACGCCAAGCCATGTCAGCCTCGACGCGGACGGACGCCGGATCGAGGGCGACTTCATCTTCGTGGAGATCCTGAATATCGGGATGACGGGGCCCCGCATGCTGATCAGCCCTTCGGCGATGCCCGGCGATCAGCTCCTCGACATCGTCTACCTGCCGGCGGCGCGCAAGCAGGAGATGATCGACTGGCTGCGGTCGGCGCCGGAAGCGACGCCAATCCCCCTGGATGAGATTAAGGCCCAAAAGGTGACTCTCCTCTGGACGGACGGCCCGTTGCGCGTGGACGACGAGGTCTTCGACGCACCCGAACTCCCAAGCCAAGTGCATGTCGAGATCGAGCCGGAGGGACTTCAGGTCTTGGTGCCGCGAGCCGAAGACTAGGCGCGCAGGGCCGTCTCCAAACGCAACCACTGCGCCTCGGCGCCGGGAAGGCCGAAGCGCAGCCACTCGGGCTCTTGTTCGAAGCGCCGCACGAAGATGCCGGCGCGGCCGAGCCGCTCGAAGATCTGTTGCGCATCGGGGCTGCGCACCAGGTGGAACAGCTCCGTGTAGCCGACGATTTCGAGCCCCGCATCCGCAAGCAGTTTCTTGAGTCGGACCGCCGCATGACCTAAGGACATGCGCGTCTCGTCGATCCAATCCCAATCCCACAGGGCGGCCTTGCCAATCGTGAGTGCCGGACCGGAGATCGGCCACGGCCCGAGGCTTGCGCGAAGGCGCGCCGCCAGCTCCGTCGCGGCCAAGGCGAAGCTCAGCCTGAGGCCCGCGAGACCGAAGAACTTGCCGAAGGAGCGCAGCACGACGACATGCGCGTCTTCCACATGGAGACCCAGACTTTCGCCACGCGGCCCTGCGTCCATGAACGCCTCATCGACGATCAAGAGGCCGCCCCGCGCGCGCTGCTGCTCGGCGATACGAAGGAGCTCATGCTTTCCACAGATGCGCCCGTCGGGATTGTTCGGGTTCACCACGATGGCGAGATCGGCATCGCCCAACGGTGCGAGTTCCTTCACGGTGGTCACCTCGTGTCCGGCGAGCGCCGCGACCCGCGCATGTTCCGCGTAGGTCGGTCCCAGGATGGCCGCATGACCGGGGGAGACCAGACCGGCGAGGAGTGTCATCAGAATTTGGCTGCCCGGTGCGGGAACCACATTGGCCTCCGACGGCGCGGCATAGGCTGTCGCGGCGTAGCCTGTGAGCAGATTGAGGCTCTCGGCATCCGGGAGATGCGCAAATTGTTCGGGCCAAACCTCCGGGATGGGGTAGGGATGGGGATTGACCGCCGTCGACAGGTCGAGGAATGGCTCAGGGGCGCCAGGGAACAGCTTTCGGGCCGCGTCGAGATCGCCGCCATGGACGAGCGGCGCGAGTGAGTGGGGAGGGATCATGGCTGCACCGCTAGCACTTCTTGCTTTGCTGACCGAGCTCATCGTCGGCTACCCGGAGGGGCTGATGAAGGCAATAGGCCATCCGGTCACTTGGATGGGCCGTCTCATCGGCTTTCTCGATAAGCGTTTCAACCGTGAGGGCGCCGATGCCGAGTCGCGCCGCCGGGCGGGCGCCATGGCCCTGTTCTTTCTGCTGCTGATCGTCGGCGCCATCGCTTTTGTGGTCGAAACCGCGCTGCTGCTCCTGCCGTTCGGTCTGATCCTCGCCGGCATCGCGTGCAGCGCGTTCATCGCCCAACGCAGCCTCTATGCGCATGTGGCCAATGTCGGCGAAGCGTTGGAGAGCGGCAATCTGGCCAAGGCCCGCGAGGAGGTGGCGCATATTGTCGGCCGCGACACGGCCGATCTCGACGAAGCCGGTGTCGCACGGGCGGCGATCGAGAGCTTGGCCGAGAATTTTTCCGACGGCGTGGTGTCGCCGGTGTTCTGGATCGGGCTCGTCGGCATGACCGGCGGCGCCGTGTACAAGGCGATCAACACCGCCGACAGCATGATCGGCCATCGTAGCGAGCGGTACGAGAATTTCGGCAAGCCCGCGGCGCAGCTCGACGATCTCGTCAACCTGCCGGGCGCGCGGCTCTCGGGCCTGCTGATCGTCGGGGCGGCGGCGCTGTCGGGCGGCGCATCGGCGGGCCGCGCCTGGCACACGATGCTCGGCGATGCCCCCAAGCATGCCTCCCCCAATGCCGGATACCCGGAAGCGGCCATGGCCGGCGCGCTCGGCCTCGCGCTCGGCGGGCCGCGCCGCTACGCGGGCAACGAGACCGAAGGCGCATGGCTTGGCGACGGACGCCGCGAGGCCAAAGCAGCCGACGTCCAAGCCGCGCTCAATCTCTACGGCCGGGCCGACGGGCTGCTGATCGCCCTCGTGATCGTGCTCGCAGCGCTTACCGCGATAACGTGAGCATCGTGTCGATATCGACATGCGCTTCCAAATGTGCGGCGAGGCGGTCGAGGATCTCGTCGACTTGCGCCTCATAGGCAATCTGCGTGGCGCCGGCGGCGAAGCGCGCGAGCCAAACGGCACGCTGACGGTCGTCGGCGAAGAGTCCGTGCACATAGGTGCCAATGACGCGGCCATCGGCCGACATGGCGCCTTCGGATGTGCCGTTCTCGAGAGTTGCAAAGGCCCGCGCGCAATCGGGACCTTGGGTGACACCCATATGCATCTCGTACCCTGAGAAGGGCGCAGCATCGAATGTGGTGCCGCGTGCGGGCTCCAGGCGTTTCTCGCTGGAGACGGTTGTCTCCACATCGAGCAGGCCAAGACCTTGCGCGGTGCCCGCACGCCCCTCGATGCCGTCCGGATCGTGAAGGACGCGGCCGAGCATCTGATACCCGCCGCACAGCCCGAGCAGAATACCGCCACGGCGCAGATGGGCAGCGATGTCGATGTCGAAGCCGGCCTCGCGCAGTGCTTTCAGGTCGGACAGCGTTGCCTTGGAACCTGGGAGGATCACCAGCGCCGCGTCGCCGGGCAGCGCCTGGCCCGGGCGCACGCGCACCAGCTCGATGGCCGGCTCCGCATCCAGCGGATCGAGATCGTCGAAATTGGCGATATGCGGCAGGATCGGCACGGCGACCTTGAGCGAGGCGCCTCGTTTCTCGGCGCGCGCGGCGTCCAGCGCCAGCGCATCCTCGGCAGGAAGGGCCCGCGCCTCGGCGAAGAATGGGATAAGCCCCAGCGCCTGCCATCCCGTGGTCTCGGCGATTTTCGTCATGCCGCCGACGAACAGCGCGGGATCGCCACGGAACTTGTTCACGAGAAAGCCGACGACCATTGCCGCGTCGTCCGCATCGAGCACCGCCTTGGTCCCGACGAGACTGGCGATCACACCGCCGCGGTCGATGTCGCCGATGAGCACTATTGGCACATCGAAAGCGCGCGAGAATCCCATATTAGCGATATCGTTTTCCCGCAAATTCACCTCGGAGGCACTGCCCGCGCCTTCGACCAGAATGATGTCGGCCTGCGCTTTGAGCCGCGCGAAACTGTCCCGCACGAAGCCCATCAGTTCGGGCTTAAGTGCCTGATAATCCGCGGCTTTGGCTTGTCCGTAGACGCGTCCCTGCACCACGATCTGCGCGCCGACCTCGCTCTGCGGCTTCAGCAGCACCGGGTTCATATGCACGCTCGGGACCGCGCCCGCGGCACGCGCCTGCAAGGCCTGCGCGCGGCCGATCTCGCCACCGTCTTCCGTCACGGCAGCATTGTTCGACATGTTCTGCGGCTTGAACGGCAGCACTTTTAGCCCGCGCAGGTGAAGCGCGCGCGCCAAGCCCGCGACGATCAGCGACTTGCCGACATCGGAGCCCGTGCCCTGGAACATGAGCGCCCGGGCGGACATGGCTAGAATTCGATGCCCGCTTGCGCCTTCACGCCGGCGGCGAAGTGATGCTTGACCAGCGTCATGTCGGTGACGAGGTCGGCCGCTTCGATCAGCTCCGCCTTGGCGTTGCGACCTGTCACAATGACATGGAGATCGGGACGCCGGTCTTTCAGCGTGGCGACGACGGACTCGAGCGGTAGATAGTCGTAGCGCAGCGCGATGTTGAGCTCATCGAGAATGACGAGTGCGAAGCTCGGATCGTCCATTAGCTCGACCGCCTTCGCCCAAGCGCGCTCGGCCGCAGCGACGTCACGGGCGAGATCCTGGGTCTCCCAGGTGAAGCCCTCGCCCATGGAGTGCCAGGCAACTTGATCGCCGAACTTGGCGAGCGCGTCGCGCTCGGCCGTGTGCCAAGCACCCTTGACGAACTGTACGATGCCGACGCGCTTTCCCCGGCCGATCATGCGCAGAGCCAGCCCGAAGGCGGCCGTCGATTTGCCTTTGCCGGTGCCGGTGTGGACGATGAGCAAGCCCTTCTCGACGGTCTTGCCGGCGACTTCCTCGTCTTGCGCCGATTTCCGCTTCGCCATCTTGGCCCGATGGCGTTCGGCTTTTTGCTCGTCGACGGACTTGGTCATGACGTTCCTTTCACGATGAGCGCCTGGCCGGCGACCACGAGCACAACACGGCTGGCAATGGCCGCGAGACGCTGGTTGAGCGTGCCTTGGGTGTCGCGGAAAGCGCGGCTGAGTGCGTTGTCCGGCACGATCCCCAAACCGACCTCATTGGAGACGAGAACCGTCGTGCCCTTGCGGCGCAGCAGCGCTTCTTCCAGACTGAGCGTGATCTTGTCGACGTCGAACGCGCCATGCATCACATTGGAGAGCCATAGCGTGAGACAATCCACGAGAACCGCGGCTTCCGGTGGCGCGGCGTCGAGCGCTTGCGGCACTTCATGCGGCGCCTCGATGGTTTGCCAGCCGGCCTTTCGGCGCGCCTTGTGCTCGGCGATACGCGCCGCCATCTCGTCGTCGCGCGCTTCGGCCGTGGCGATATAGATCCACGGCTGGGGCAGCGCTGTGACAAGGCTTTCGGCGTAGCGGCTCTTGCCGGAACGGGCGCCGCCGAGGACGAAGGTGATCCCTTCGCCCCCGGTTGCGTCAGATAGCATTGGAAATCACGCTTCCGGGATGAGCTGTCCGAGAAGGGCCGCCAAGCCGACTCCCACCACCACGGCACCCGCGAGACGCGGCGCGACCGCTGTGACGCCTTCACCGGCCCGACGCGTGATCAAGGCAACGCCGACGGACAGCGCGCTCTGGATGACGACGAGACCCAGCAGATAGGCCCAGAGCGGGGCAGCCTCGGCGCCGACAATCGACTCGCCGTAGGCATAGCCGTGGAGAATCCCGGCGAGACCGAACAGGGCGCCCCAAGCGGCAAGCGGCAACGCCCTGCCGGAAGCCACGAGGGCGCCGATCAGCACGACTGAGGCTGCGACGAGAAGCTCGACACCCGGAAGACTGAACTCGTAGACGTGAAAGGCGACGCCGAGCGCGGAAGCCGCGACGAAGGCTATTGGGAGCGCGAGGCTTAGCCCGCCGACACCGACCGCAACGCCGACGGCGATCAGAAAAGCCAAATGGTCGAGCCCGATGACGGGATGGCCGAGACCCGAAAGCAGGCCTTGGCTGAAGGTAGACGGCATTTCGCCGCCCATCGCATGATGAGCCGAGGCCGGCGCGATCATGAGCAGAAGCGCGGCAATTGCGAGGAAAGCGGTGCGGCGTAGAGAAACGTTCATTTGATCCCCCATGCGCCCTCCACCCGAGGGCGCGGTTCAAGGTTAGGCCGCCGGCAGGTCTCCTGGCTCGCGGGTCGACGCCTTCCCTCGGCCTTCCCGGAGAATCGGTCCAGTGGCCAGTGGAGGGGTGCTCGCCGCTTACAGTTGCGGGGGCAGCCGCGGAATCGGGGAAATCCCTCACCGCGTTCCCTTCTCGCGTCCCGCCTCATGCGGGAACCGACGACGCGAGGACTATAGCTAGGTTCGCCCCGACCGCAAGCAGGCCGGAGGTGGATGTCAATCGCCACTCATGAAAGTCGGTTGGAGCCCTACTGGCGACACGTGGCGTCCACACAGACTGCCTCCGCCCCCCAACGTGACCGGCTCACGTTGACAAGACGGCCCTACGCCCCCTTAAGTGCCCAAATCGACGGTCTCTCGAAATGAGAGCGAACAGGGAACGCGGTACGGAATCGCCCAAATCCGCGGCTGCCCCCGCAACTGTAAGCGGTGAGCCCAAACCACTTTGCCACTGGGAAACCCCCGGGAAGGCGGTGAGGGGCTGAGACCCGCGAGCCAGGAGACCTGCCGTCGATCTGGTCGCTCGCCCGGGCGGGGTGCCTCGGTGGCGGTTAGGTCTTTGGCGAGGGCCGATTCGCCGGTTCGCCGCCGTACAGCACCCCGATTCCGGAAGGCCCGAGGAGCGGCTTGGCAGGGGTGACTCTCACCGACATCGAAGCCGACGAGGACGTGGAAGCCCGCTCAGGAGCCACGGTCTATGTCTGCGTAACCTGCCGTAGGCCGGACGAGCCTGAGGATGGCCCGCGACCGGGCCTGGCGCTGGCGCAGGCCACCGCCCAGGCAGCCGAGGGCACCGGCGTCGCCGTGTGCCGCGTCGAGTGCCTCGCCAATTGCAGCCGTTCGTTGAGCGCCGCAATGCGCTGCGACGGCACCTGGACCTATATCTTCGGCGGGCTGGAGGCCGACCGCGACGCCGAAGCCTTGATCGAAGGTGCCCGGCTTCTTGCCCGCGCCGGGGACGGCGTGCTGCCCTGGCGCGGTCGCCCCGATATCCTGAAGAAGGGGCTCATCGCTCGCGTCCCGCCACGCGGTTTCACGGAAGGAGACTAGATGACGTCGCTCGCCCGCGTTCCCTGCACCATCGTCACGGGCTTTCTCGGCTCGGGGAAAACGACGCTGATCCGCCATGTGCTCGCCAACGCCAACGGACGACGGCTCGCCGTGATCGTCAACGAGTTCGGCGATGTCGGCATCGATGGCGAGATCCTGAAAGGCTGTGGCGACGCCTCCTGCCCGGAAGAAAATATCGTCGAGCTCGCCAATGGCTGCCTGTGCTGCACGGTGGCGGACGAGTTCGTGCCGGCGCTCGACCAGATTCTTTCGCGGCATCCTCAAGTTGATCACATCGTCATCGAGACCTCCGGTCTGGCGTTACCGAAGCCGTTAGTACAGGCGTTCCATTGGCCGGCGATCAAGAGCCGCGTAACCGTAGACGGAGTCGTGGCCGTGGTGGACGGTGCGGCGCTGGCTGACGGGCAAGTTTCCGCCGATCTCGAAGCGCTTTCCGCGCAACGGGCCGCGGACGACGCGCTCGACCATGACGATCCCATCGAGGAAGTCTTCGAGGATCAGATCGCCTGCGCCGATCTCGTCGTTCTGAACAAGCGCGACCTATTGGACGAAGACGGGCTTGAGCGGGCCATGAAGGCCGTGACCGGCGCGCTGCCGCGCGCGGTGAGCATCGTCACCGTGGCCGACGGGAAGGTGGACCCCGTCGCGCTGCTTGGTCTTGGCGTCGGCACCGAGAACGACATCCACAACCGCATGACCCATCACGACGCGGAAGAGGATCACGACCACGACGACTTCGACAGCTTCCTGGTGCCAATTTCGGAGGTCCACGACCCCGCCGCGATCGCCGAGCGCATCGCCGAACTCGCCGAGGCGCACAACATCCTTCGCGTGAAAGGCTTCGCCGCCGTGACGGGCAAGCCCATGCGGCTCCTCATTCAGGCCGTGGGCCCGCGGGTCAGCCATTATTACGACCGGCCTTGGGGCACATCGGAAGACCGGCAAGGCAGCGTCGTCGTCATCGGCCTCAAAGGCCTCGATCGCGACGCCGTGACCAAGTCGCTCGCCGGGTAACGCTCATGCATCTGTTGCAGACAAGCGCCACGACCCTCGACGACATCGTCGAGCCTGTCGATCTCGGCCAGACGCCGGGCGACATCGTGGTCTTGTCGTTTGCCGACAGCGATCTTGCCGGGCTTACGGCGGCTTACGGGCAAGAGCGCGGCGCGCTGCCGAGCGTACGGCTCGCGCATCTGCGCGATCTGCGTCATCCCATGTCAATCGATCTATGGATCGACAGTGTGGCGCGGCACGCCAAGGTGATCGTCGTGCGGCTTCTCGGCGGTCTCGATTGGTGGCGCTATGGGGTCGAGTCGCTGTCCGAGATGGCGCGCGCTCACGGCATCGCGCTTGCGGTGCTGCCCGGTGAGGACCGCGACGATCCCCGGCTGTTCGAGGCCTCGACGCTTGCGCCCGAAGATTTGCGGATCTTGCTCGCTTATTTCCGTGAAGGCGGCATCACGAACCTACAAGGCCTGCTGCGATGTCTTGCGGCTCATGCCGGGACTTCCCTGGACGTGCCCGCGCCGAAGAGCGTGCCGCGCATGGCGGGCTATCTGCCCGGCCAAAGCCCCTTGCCTTTCGATGCGCTGTGCGCCGCGCTCACGCCGGGCGTGCCCGTGGTACCTATTCTTTTCTATCGCGCGGCGGTGCTTGCGGCCGACACGGGGCCTATCGACGGTTTGTGCGCGGCGCTGGCCGCGCGCGGGCTGGCCCCGGCACCGCTCTTCGTCCCGAGCTTGAAGGATAAGGAAGCAGCTGCGTTTGTGCGGAACGCGTTCGATGCGCTCTCGCCCGCCGTCGTGGTCACTACGACCGCGTTCGCCGCGGGCGACGGGGTGTTCGATCTGCTAGACGCCCCGGTCCTGCAAGCCGTGATCGCCACCACGCGGCGCGAGGCCTGGGCCCAGAACCCGCGCGGGCTCGGGCCTGCGGACCTCGCCATGCATGTGGTGCTGCCGGAACTCGACGGGCGCGTGCTTGCCGGCGCGCTCGGCTTCAAGGACGCATTGCCGAAGGACGAAGCGCTTGGCTACGCCGCGTTCGCGAGCAGGCCGGAACCGGACCGCATCGAAGCGGTCGCAGACAAGATCGCCGCGCTCATACGTCTTCAGCGGACACCTCGCAAGGAACGCCGCATCGCCGTGGTGCTGCCCGACTATCCCGGCGCCGGCGGACGCACCGGCTATGCGGTCGGTCTCGATGTGCCGGCAAGCGTCTTGGCACTGCTCGACGATCTCCGTGACGCGGGCTACACGGTCGATCATGAGCCTGCGGACTCCCCTGCCCTGCTCGAAGAACTCGAGAATGGCACGGAGATGCCGGCGCTCTCGCTCGACGACTACCGGGCCTTGCTGGGCCAACTTCCGGGCGTGATCGCCGATGCGATCGAGGCGGCCTGGGGCGTGCCCGAGAGCGATCCCGATTTCCGCGAGGGCGCGTTTCACTTTCGCGCGGCGCAATTCGGCAACGTCGTCGTGGCGCTGCCGCCGGATCGTGGCAACAGTCATGACCGCCGCGCGGACTATCACGATCCGACTTTGCCGCCGCGCCATGCCCTGCTCGCCTTCGGGCTTTGGCTCCAGCACGAGAAGCGCGCGCACGCGCTGCTGCATCTCGGCGCCCACGGCACGCTGGAATGGTTGCCGGGCAACGCGGTGGCGCTGACGGCGTCGTGCTTCCCGGAAGCAGTCGTAGGCGCGCTGCCGGTGGTCTACCCCTTTATCGTGAGCAATCCGGGCGAGGCGGCCCAAGCAAAACGGCGGGTGGCGGCCGTGACCATCGGCCATTTGCCGCCGCCGCTCACCGGCACCGAAATGTCCGGTGCAGCATTGGAACTTGAACAACTCGTCGACGAATACGCCATCGCCGACGGACTCGACCGGCGCCGGCGCGAACGGTTGGCGAAGCTGATCGTGGACAAGGCGCAAGAGTCGGGCCTCGCGCGCGAGGCTGGCATCGACGCGGACGAATGCGAGCAAGACGCGCTGCGCAAGATCGACGCTTGGCTCTGCGACCTCAAGGACCTCGCCATCAAAGACGGGCTGCACATCTATGGGCGACCGCCGCACACCGACGATCTGGCGTGGCTCGCTTGCGCGCAAGCCGAGCATGACGCGCTGCTGACCGCGCTCGACGGCAAGCGCGTGGGTCCCGGGCCGGCGGGCGCGCCGTCGAGAGGGCGTCGCGACGTGCTGCCCACGGGCCGCAATCTCTTCACCGCGGACCCGCGCGTCCTGCCGACACCGACAGCCATGGAGCTTGGAGGCCGCGCCGCCGATGAGGTGATCCGCGCTTATCTGCAGGCCCACGGCGAGATGCCGCGCGCGCTGGTCATCGATCTGTGGGGCAGCGCGACGTTGCGTACGGGTGGCGAGGAGATCGCCCAAAGTCTGTCGCTGATGGGTTGCCGCCCGATCTGGGACCCGGCCACGGGGCGTGTCACCGGCATGGAGGTGCTGCCGCCCGCGGTCATGGGCCGGCCGCGCGTAGACGTGACCTGGCGCATCTCAGGCCTGTTCCGCGACCTGTTCCCGGCGCAGATCGCCCTGCTCGACGCCGCCGTGAAGCTCGTCGCCGCGCGCGACGAGGACGGCGAAGAGAATCCGCTCGCGGCGGCCTGCCGTGCCGCCGATACGCCGCTCGCGCGTATCTTCGGCAACGCGCCGGGCGCCTACGGCGCCGGTGTCGAGGACCTGCTCGGGCGCGACGCGAGCGACGATGCACTCGGCGCGGCCTATCTCGCCGCCACCTCGCACGTCTATGGCGGGGCCGAGGGAATGGGCTCCGCGCGACCCGGCGCATTTGCGGAGCGCGTAGCGGGCGCCGACCTTTTGCTCCACACAAGCGACGATCCGAGCCGCGACATTCTCGAAGGCGCCGAGGACGTGGCTCATGTGGGCGGCTTCGCTGCGGCCGCGCGATCGCTTGGCGCAGCCCCCGACCTCGTCATGCTCGACGTGACAAATCCTGAGCGCCCCCGCGCCCGGCCGCTTGACCAAGCGCTCGCCCGTATCGTGCGCGGCCGCGCCACCAGCCCGAAATTCATCGAAGGCATGATGCGCCACGGCGCGCGCGGCGCCGCCGAGCTGGCCGAAACCGTGGATCGGCTCGTGGACTTCGCCGAGACCACTGGCGCGGTATCGAGCGCGCTGTTCGATGCGGTGCACAGCGCCTATCTCGCCGACGACACGGTGCGCGATTTTCTGCTGCGCGAGAATCCGGAAGCCGCCCGCGCCATCGCCGAACGGCTGGAAGCGGCACGCGCCAAAGGCTTGTGGCATCCCCGGCGCAACGATCTCGGCACTGAGACCCTCACGCGCGCGACGGAGGCGGCCTTATGAGCACGACCTTTGTCCGTGGCGCTTGCCCGCGCCTTGCCGCACCGATGGAGACCGGCGACGGACTCTTGGCGCGCATCGTGCCGTCGGGACCGATGACCATCGACGCCTTCGCCGGGCTTTGCGCCGCCGCACAGACCCACGGCAACGGGCTCATGGAAGTGAGCGCGCGCGGCAGCCTACAAGTGCGCGGGCTGACGCCCGTCTCCGCGCCGCTCTTCACCGCTTCGGTCGAAGGGCTCGACATCGGCCTTGCCGACGGCGTGCCGGTCCTGGCGAGCCCATTGCCGCACGATCCGACGGCGCTGATCGATGCGCATGCACTCGCGGACGAGATCCGTGCCGCAATTGCCGCCCGAGACCTTGCGCTAGCGCCGAAAGTCTCGGTGATTGTCGACGGCGGCGGGCAGCTGTCTCTCGACGCTCTCGGCGCCGATGTGCGGCTGCGGGCCATCACGCTTGGCGGTGCGACGAAGCTCCTTGTCTCGCTCGGCGGCGATGCTGCATCTGCGACGCCGCTCGGTGTCGTGAGGCCGCAAGACGCTGTAGCACTCGTGCGCGACATGCTCGCCGTCATCGCCGAACATGGGCCGGAGGCGCGGGCCCCCGCCATTCTCGCGCGCCACGGCGTCGCCCGGTTCTTGACCGCCGCACGGGCCCCACTTGCGTCTGCCGTACCGCTTTCTGCGCGGCCAGCAGCAGAAACCATCGGCCTGCATCGGCTGAACGACGGACGCTGCGCCATCGGTGTGTCGCTGCCGTTCGGTCAGGCGCAGGCACTCGATGTCATCGCGCTGCTACGCATGGCGCGGGCCAATGGCGCGGCCTGGGCGGCCACCGCCCCGCAGCGCACACTGCTGTTCGGCCCCGTCGGCGAGATGACTGCCTTTGCTTTAGGAACAGCAGCCGACACGCTCGGTTTCATCGTGGACGCGCGCGATTCCCGGCGCCGCGTCGTGGCTTGCGCTGGCGCGCCGGCCTGCGCCTCCGGCCTGATCCCGGCGCGCACGCTCGCCGCCGAGATCGCCGCTCACCTACCCCAAGGCGGCATGGCCGTGCATGTGTCCGGCTGCGTCAAGGGCTGCGCGCATCCGGCGTCAGCCCCGCTCACTATTGTCGGTACGCCGCAAGGCTGCGCTCTTATTCACAACGGTAGGGCACGTGCACGACCAGGCGCCTCCGTCGAAGAGGAGGACGCCGTGGCGGAGGCCGTACGGCTTGTCTCAACGGAGACCGAAAATGCTTGAGCAGAATTATATCCGCGACGGCGCGGCGATCTACGAGCGCTCCTTCGCCATCATACGGGATGAGGCGGATTTGGCGCGCTTCACGCCCGATCAGGCCGAGATCGCCATCCGCATGATCCATGCCTGCGGGCGCGTGGATGCCGCGGGCGTCATCGAGTTCGCGCCGGACTTCGTACCGGCGGCGCGCGGCGCCTTACGGAACGGCGCACCGATCTTCTGCGACGCGCAGATGGTGGCGCATGGCATTACCCGTGCTCGGCTTTCGGCCGACAACGAGGTGATTTGTACGCTTAGAGATGAGCGCGTGCCGCCCCTCGCGGAAAAGCTCGGCACGACGCGCTCGGCCGCGGCGCTGGAACTTTGGCGCGACCGGCTCGAAGGCGCGGTGGTCGCGATCGGCAACGCGCCGACGGCCTTGTTTCATCTCTTGGAGATGCTTGCCGCCGGGGCCCCTAGGCCCGCCGCGGTGCTCGGCGTCCCCGTGGGCTTCGTCGGCGCGGCGGAGTCGAAAGACGCGCTCGCGGCGAATACTTTCGGCGTGCCCTGGCTCGTGGTCCGCGGGCGCATGGGTGGCAGCGCCATGACGGCGGCGGCGATCAACGCGCTCGCCAAGGAGGGCATATGACCGGCCGTCTCATCGGCGTGGGCGTCGGGCCCGGCGATCCGGAGCTCCTTACGCTCAAGGCGCTCGCCGCGCTCAAGCAGGCGGACGTGGTGGCCTATTTTGCCAAGGAAGGGAATGTCAGCAACGCCCGTTCCATCGTCACGGGCCACCTCAACGGCGCCGAGGAGATGCCGCTGCTCTATCCCGTGACCACCGAGATTCCGAAGGAGCATGCCGGCTATCGCGACGCGATCCGCGACTTCTACGACGTCTCCGCCGCGGCGGTCGCCTCTCATCTCGACGACGGGCGTACCGTCGCCATTCTGTCGGAAGGCGATCCCCTGTTCTACGGCTCGTACATGCATCTCCATGTGCGATTGAGCGCGCGCTACCCCACCGAGGTCGTCGCCGGGGTGACCGGCATGTCCGGCTGCTGGTCGTCGGTCGGCGCCCCGATGACCCAAGGCGACGATGTGTTCACGGTGCTGCCCGGCACGCTCCCGGAATACGAGCTGGAGCGTCGCTTGGCGGACGCGAACGCCGCCGTGGTGATGAAGATCGGCCGGCACCTCCCCAAGATCCGCCGCGCCTGCGAGCGTGCGGGCTGTCTAGACCGCGCGATCTACGTGGAGCGCGGCACCATGACCAACGCGGCGGTCATGAAACTCACCGACAAGCTCGATACCACCGCGCCCTATTTCGCCATTGTGCTGGTGCCGGGCTGGGAGGGCCGCGCATGAGCGGACGTCTCGCGATCGTCGGGCTCGGCCCCGGAGACCACCGATACCTCACGCCGGAAGCGCGCGCGGCACTGGACGCCGCCGACGTCCTCTACGGCTACGGACCTTATCTCGACCGGGTGTCAGAGCGCGCGGGCCAAGCGCGGCATGCGTCGGGTAACCGCGTCGAAGGCGCGCGGGCGCAAGACGCTCTCAACGAAGCGGCGGCGGGCGCACAGGTGGCCATGGTCTCCGGTGGCGACCCCGGCGTGTTCGCCATGGCGGCGGCGGTGTGCGGTGAGATCGAGACGGGGCCTCAAGCCTGGCGCGCTCTCGATATCGTGGTGATCCCCGGTATTACGGCGATGCTGGCGGTGGCGGCACGGGCGGGCGCGCCTCTCGGCCACGATTTCTGCGCCATCTCGCTGTCGGACAATCTGAAGCCGTGGGACCTGATCGAAAAGCGTCTCGACGCGGCGGCGGCGGCCGGCTTCGTCATCGCGCTCTACAACCCGATCTCCAAGGCGCGCCCTTGGCAACTCGGCCATGCCTTCACGCGGTTAGCGCAGCATCTTGCGCCTTCGACACCCGTCGTGTTCGGCCGCGCGATGGGACGCGCCGACGAGGCCCTGACCGTCACGACTTTGGACCAGGCGGGCGAAGTGAAGGCCGACATGGCAACGCTGGTCATCATTGGCTCAGCCGAGACGCGGGTGATCGCACGCGACGGCAAGGCGCCGCTCGTCTACACGCCGCGCGTCGCGGCAGCGGTGACCGCATGATCGAGCCAGACCAGCACGTCTTCGGCGGTCTCGACGGAGGGCACGTCGGGCAATTCGGGACGTTCGAGGATGACCACCGGCAGATGGAGCGCGCGCGCCGCGGCGATCTTGCCGTAGCTCGCCTCCCCGCCGCTGTTCTTGGCGACGATCACGTCGATGCGGTGACGTTCCAGAAGCACGCGATCGTCCGCTTCGCTGAACGGTCCACGCACCGTGAGATATATGGCGTGCGGCACGGCAAGCGGGGGGTCGACGGGATCGACGCTGCGCACCAGATAGGTGTGCTGCGGCGCGGTGGCAAAAGATTCGATCTCCTCGCGGCCAAGGGCGAGAAAGACGCGGCGCGGCGCCTTCCCCAGCGCTTCCACCGCCGCGACGACACTCGCGGCCGCGATCCACTGATCACCTGGTTTCTCTTGCCAAGGCGGCCGGCGCAGCGCGAGCAGCGGGACGCCGGTCTCGGAGGAAGCGCGCGCCGCATTGGCGGAGATCGTATCCGCGTAAGGATGTGTGGCGTCGATCAGCGCAGAGATCTTCTCATCGCGCAAATAGGCCGCGAGTCCATCCGCGCCGCCAAAGCCGCCGATCCGCGTCGGCACACCTTGCGCGCGAGGCTTCAAGGTGCGGCCGGCGAGAGACAAGATGACGTCGAACGCACCGCGCTCCGCCAGCGCACCCGCCAGTGCCCGCGCTTCCGCCGTGCCGCCGAGAACGAGGATCTTCATGGCGCATCCTGAGCCGATCATGCCGGACCCTGCCTCATCGCGGCGCTGGCTGTCCATTGTCGGCATCGGCGAAGACGGGATCGATGGTCTGGGCGCGGGCGCCCGGACCCTCATCGAGAGCGCAGAGATCGTGTTCGGCGGCGCGCGGCACCTGGCGCTGGCCGCCCCCTTGATCCGGGGTCAGACAAAGCCTTGGCCGTCGCCCTTCTCGCTTGCCGTGGGCGAGGTGATCGGTATGCGCGGACGCCAGGTCTGCGTGCTCGCCTCGGGCGATCCCTTCTTTTATGGGGTCGGGACCACACTGGCCGCCCATGTCCCGCCGGAAGAGAGTTGGGTGATCCCCGCACCCTCCGCCTTCAGTCTCGCGGCGGCGCGCATGGGCTGGGCGATCCCAGAGACCATGCTCGTTTCCGTGCACGGCCGGACGCTCGACCGCATCCGGCCGCATCTCCATCCGGGCGCGCACATCCTGGCGCTTACTTCCGACGCGGACGGGCCCACGGCGCTGGCGCGACTCATTGACGAAATAGGGTTCGGACAATCGCAGCTCACGGTTCTCGAAGCCCTCGGCGGCACTCACGAACGCGTGCGCACCGCGCGCGCCCGTTCGTTCGATTTGACGGACATCGCCGCGCTCAACACCGTGGCCATCGACGTGGCGGCCGATCCGGGCGCGCGCATTCTCGCCTACACGCCGGGGCTAGCGGACAATCTGTTCGAGCATGACGGTCAGATCACCAAACGCGAGATACGCGCCGTGACGTTATCCGCGCTGGCGCCGAAGCGCGGGGAACTTTTGTGGGACGTTGGCGCGGGCTCCGGCTCCGTCGCTATCGAGTGGATGCTCGCCGATCCCTCCTTGAGCGCCATCGCCATCGAGGCGCGCGCCGACCGCGCCGCGCGCATCAGCCGCAATGCGGCAGCCTTCGGCGTGCCCGATCTCTCGGTCGTCGAAGGGACGGCGCCCGAAGCTCTGGCGGGGCTCGCTGCAGCTGATGCCGTCTTCATCGGCGGCGGGGCAAGCGTGCCCGGCGTGTTCGAGACCTGCATCGAGGCCCTAAGGCCCGGCGGACGGCTGGTCGCCAACGCCGTGACACTGGAAACCGAATCAGAATTGATCGCGCGGCACGCCGCCCGTGGCGGGGCGCTCACGCGCATCGCCGTGTCGCGGGCCGACCGGATAGGAAACAAAGCGGGCTGGCGTCCCGCCATGCCCGTCACGCAATGGATTTGGGAGAAATCATGATCGTCGCAGGGATTGGCTGCCGCAAAGGCACCACGGCATTCGAAATCGACGCCGCCATCGACGCGGCGCTGGCCGAGGCGGGCCAACCGCGCGAGGCGCTCGGCGCCATCGCCACCTCCGACGGCAAGGGCAGCGAGCCGGGCATCATCGAGGCGGTTGCCGGACGGGGGCTCAACCTCCTTCTGGTGAAGCCTGGCGAGCTGGAAGCGGCCGGTCCGCGCACGCAGTCCTCCTCGCCGCGGGTGAAGGAGCTGTTCGGCGTTGCTTCCGTCGCCGAGGCCGCGGCGCTTGCCGCCGCGGGTCCCGACTCCAAGCTCATTGTGGCGCGCATCGTCGTGGGCCCCGCGACCTGCGCCATCGCCGCCGCGGACGGCGAGGCGTGACCGTCCATTTCATCGGCGCCGGGCCTGGCGCCGCCGACTTGATTACGGTGCGGGGCCGCGACCTCCTCGCACGCTGCCCGGTCTGCCTTTATGCCGGCTCTATCGTGTCAAAAGACCTGCTCGCCTACTGCCCTGAGGGCGCGCGCCTCGTCGATACGGCACCGCTCGCGCTCGATGAAATAGAGGCGGAGTATGTCGCCGCGCATGAGGCGGGGCACGACGTGGCGCGGCTCCATTCCGGCGACCTCTCGGTGTTCAGCGCCGTGGCCGAGCAGATGCGCCGCCTCGACGCCCGCGCCATTCCCTTCACGCTGACGCCGGGCGTTCCGGCCTTCGCCGCTGCCGCCGCGGTGCTCCAACGCGAGCTCACCGTGCCGGAAGTGGCGCAGAGCGTCGTGCTCACCCGCGTGCCGGGGCGCGCCTCCGCCATGCCCGCCGGCGAGACGCTTGCCGCTTTCGCCGCCACCGGCGCCACGCTGGCGATCCATCTCGCCATTCACGCGCTGGAGAAGGTCGTGGCGGAGTTGATACCGCACTACGGCGAGGACTGCCCCGTCGCGGTAGTGGCGCATGCAAGCCAGCCGCAGGAGCGTATCCTGCGTGGAACGCTTCGAGACATCTGCGCCCAACTGGCTGAGGATCCGATCGAGCGCACGGCGTTGATTCTTGTCGGGCGAGCGCTTGAGCCTCAAGATTTTAGAGAGAGCGCGCTCTACGACGCGGATTATCGCCGACGTTACCGTGGAGGGCCGGCATGAGCGCGCGCGGACTCATCGTCGCGGCCCATAAATCCGGCGCCGGCAAGACGACGGTAACGCTCGCGTTGCTCGCCGCGCTGCGCCGCCGGGGCCTGGCCGTGCAGGCGGCCAAAGCTGGGCCGGACTACATAGACCCGGCATTTCATGGGGCGGCGACGGGGCGGGCAAGCGTCAATCTCGACAGCTGGGCCATGGGGCCCGGCCTCCTGGATGGGCTGGTGCGCGCGGCGATCACCGACAGCGATATCCTCGTCATCGAAGGCGTCATGGGACTGTTCGACGGGGTCGGCGGCGAGCCGGGCCGCACCGGGGCCACGGCCGATCTCGCCTCGCGTTTTGATCTCCCGGTCGTACTGGTGATCGACGTTTCCGGGCAATCGCAGTCGGCGGCGGCGCTGCTGCGCGGCTTCGCCAGCCACGATCCGCAAGTGCGCATCGCGGGCGTCATTCTGAACCGCGTCGGCAGCGAACGGCACCATCGGCTTGTTGCGAGCGCCATCGAGGCAGTACAGATTCCCGTTCTCGGCGTTCTGCAGCGCAACGAGACCATCATCTTGCCGGAGCGGCATTTGGGTCTGGTTCAAGCGGGCGAGCACGGCGACCTGGAGACGCGGCTCGATGCGCTCGCGGAGATGGCCGAACGGCATCTCGATCTTGACACGATTCTGAATCTCGCAGTGCCGCCATCGGCGACAATTGTGAAAACGACAACGGCGTTGCCGCCACCCGGCGCGCGCGTCGCGCTGGCGCAGGACGCGGCCTTCACCTTCGTCTATCCACATCTCGTCCAAGGCTGGCGGGCACAGGGCGCGGAGATCGTGCCGTTCTCGCCGCTCGCCGACGAAGGCCCGGGCGAGACGTGCGATGCCTGCTGGCTGCCCGGCGGCTATCCGGAACTGCATGCGGGCGCGCTGGCCAAAGCAGAAAACTTCAAGACGTCGCTTGCGACGTTCGCCGAGACACGGCCCGTGCACGGGGAGTGTGGGGGCTACATGGTGCTGGGCGAGGGGCTGGTCGACGCACAGGGCAGACGTCATGCCATGACGGGCTTGCTCGGTCATGCGACGAGTTTCGCGGACCGCAAGCTTCATCTGGGCTATCGCCAGGCGCGGCTCTTGTCCGACTGCGTGCTCGGCAAGCAAGGCGACACGATCCGGGGGCACGAGTTCCACTATGCGCGCGTCACCGAGACCGGCAACGATGTACCGCTCGCCGATATCGCCGATGGCGAGGGCAACCCGCTCGGCACTGCGGGCCAACGGCGCGGCAACGTCACCGGCACGTTCTTCCATGCGATCGCTGCAGCCTGACTAGGTAGATTTGTCGGAAACTTGTGCTTCTTCAAAGGTCGCCATGCCCGTATGGCAGGCGAGCGCGGCACGCAACACCAGAAGCGCAACCGCGGCACCCGAGCCCTCGCCGAGCCGCATACCGAGATCGAGCAGCGGTGTCATGCCGAGTTCTTGCAGCAACAGACCGTGTCCGGCTTCCGCCGACAGATGTCCGACGCGAGCATGATCGAGGGAGTCGGCGCGCAAGAATTTCAACGGCGCCACGGCGGCCGTCGACACGATGCCGTCGATGAGCACTGGGATATGTTTGTGGCGCGCCGCCAGACACGCACCGAGGATGGCAGCGAGTTCTCGCCCGCCAACGGCTGCCGCCGCGCGCAACGGATCGCCGAGTGCATCCTTATGACGTTCGAGTGCTTTCTCGATGGCTGCGCGCTTGCGGGCAAGTCCCTCGTCATCAACGCCCGTGCCCGTGCCGGCGAAGCGGCCGCCGCCACCGAACAGGGCTGCGGACAGCGCCGCCGCCGCGGTGGTGTTGCCGATTCCCATCTCGCCGAGCACGACCAGATCGCCACCGTCGGAAACTTCGTCGTAGCCGACGCTCACCGCGTCGAGAAACGCCGTCTCATCCATGGCGGGCTGCTTCGTGAGATCCTCGGTCGGCGCGTCCAACAATAACGGCGTGACGCGCAAGGCGGCGCCGCTCAGGCGTGCGAGCTGGTTGATGGCCGCGCCGCCTGAGGCGAAATTGGCCACCATCTGCGCCGTGACCTCCGAGGGATACGCAGAGACCCCTTGCGCGGTGACCCCGTGATTGCCGGCGAAGACCAGGATCTCGGGGTGATCGAGCGTGGGCGGGTTGCGGCCCTGCCAGGCGGCGAGCCAGGCGGTGAGGTCCTCCAACCGCCCCAGGCTTCCCGGGGGTTTGGTCAACCGCGCCTCGCGCGCTCTTAGGGCCTCGGCCGCAGCCTGGTCAGCCTCGGGCAGATCGCGGCAGGCGGCGCGCAAATGCTCTAAAGAGGCGAAACGGGACATTTCGGCGTAGGATCCGGCGGAAGCGGCAGCAAAGGATTTACGGGGATGGGCGGCATTACCACGGACCTCAGGGCGGGCCTAGCCTTTTGCACGCGGCTGCCGGTCACCGCACCGGAGCCCGCGAACTTGGTGCAAGCCGCATGGACCTTCCCGGTGGTCGGCGCGGTGGTCGGTGCGCTCGGCGCGCTGCTCTATTGGCTCGCCGACGGCTTAGGCCTGCCGCCTTTCGTCTCGGCCACGCTCGCGGTCGCCGCCACGGCGCTTATCACGGGCTGCCTACATGAAGACGGGCTGGCCGATACCGCCGACGGCTTCGGCGGCGGCGGTACCAAGGCGCGCAAGCTGGAGATCATGCGCGATAGCCGCAGCGGCGCCTACGGCGTCGTGGCGCTGCTCGTATCCGTCCTGCTGCGCGTCGGCGCGATCGCCGCCCTCGCCGGGCCCGGGCTCGCCGCCGCGGCGCTCATTGCGGCCCATGCGGGCGCTCGAGGCGTGCTGCCGCTTTTCATGCGCGCGGTTCCCAACGCGCGCGAAGACGGGCTGTCGGCGGGCGCCGGGACACCGAGAGCCGGCGCGGCCACGATCGCGGCGCTGCTTGGGCTCCTCGCGTTGATGGTTTGCCTCGGGGTTGGCGCGGGTCTTGTCGCCGCGCTCCTGGTCGTGGCCGGGCTGATCGTGCTGGCGCGTCTCAGCCTCAAGCAGATCGGCGGGCAGACCGGCGATGTGCTCGGCGCCGTGGAACAGATGAGCGAGATCCTGATTTTACTTACTGCCGCGGCGCTATGGTGAGCGAAACCCTAAGCGGGCTGTAACGAGGCGGAAAGACACCCGTGCTAAAGTGCTCACAGAATAAGAGTCCCTCGACGGACTCGAAAAGAACCGCAGGGAGTAAGTCTGATGCGTATCGTGCTTGCGTTTTCGCTTATTTGCGGCGTGGCGTTCGTCGCCCCGACGATCGTCACAGCGGCGCCGCTCGCCGTTTCCGAGCATGCGGCCCTGACCAAGACGGTCGCCGGCCATCAGTCGAAGGTCGAGACCGTGGGCTGGCGCGCCCGAGCCCGCCGCGGCGCGCGGCGCACCGTGCGCGGCTGCGGCTGGCAGTGCACGCCTTATTGGCGGCCCTACCAGTATTATAACTGGCAGTATTATTACCCGTATGGCGGTCCGCTCTTCTAGGAGCGAGCCTCGCTCGTTTCTGAACAGGTTTCACGCCGATGTGACGGGCAGGCGCATTGCCGCGCCCGCACGCCCCCGGTAAGTTAAGTCGGCCGGGGGTGGTTGGCGTACCAGGAGCTTGAAATGCGTCACTCCCTCATTCTGTTTGCCGCCGCGGGACTCGTGGCGGTGTTCTCGCTTGGCGCCGCACCGGCGCAAGCCGCGTCGCTCCCCAAAATCGATCAGGCAAGCCCCGCGAGCGCGGAACCGGTTGGCTATTACCGCCGACGGGGTTATCGCCCCTATCGTTACGCGCGGCCCTACCGCTATTACGCACCGCGCTATTACGCGCCGAGGCGCTACTATTATGGCCCGCCCTATGCGCGCTATTACGGCAACTATGGGTACTGGGGACGACCCTATTACGGGCGCCGGTATTACTGGTAGCAACTGGCGACGGCAGGCAATTTGAAGGACCGGCGGTCTCCCCGCCGGTCCTTTAACAAAGGGGTGACAGTGCGGCGGCCCGTTGTGGCAGAGTGCGCCGCGTGACCCCGCCCCTTCCCGCCATATCGGACCGCGCATTGGCGCTCGCCCGCGCCGCGCTCAAGCGGCCCGGCGCGCCGGACGCCTTTCCCGGCCGCTTGCTCATGGTCGACGTGGAACGCCAGACCGCGGTCTGGATCGAGAACGAGACGGCTCTCGCCGCATGGCAGGTCTCCACGGCAAAGAACGGCATCGGCGGTGAAGAGAACTCCTTCAAGACGCCGCCCGGCTGGCACCGCATTCATGCACGCATTGGCGCGGGCGCCTGTCCGGGGAGCGTGTTCGTATCGCGCGAGCCGACGGGCGAGACCTGGTGCGGCGAAGATTGCGACGGCGATCTCATTCTGACGCGCATCCTCACCCTCGACGGACTCGAGGACGGCATCAATCGCGGACCAGGGCACGACTCGCTCGAACGTTACATCTATCTCCACGGCACCAACCAGGAAGCGCTGGTCGGCCGCCCCATGTCGCAGGGCTGCGTGCGGCTTGGGAATGCCGATATCCGCGCGCTGTTCGATGTCGTGCATGAAGGCGATTTCGTGCTCATCGCCCCGTCCACGGGACGCGCCATCCCCGACCCTTACGGCGGCGGACGCTTTCACTATGCGGGGCTCGGCGGCTCCGGCATGAGCGCAATCGCCCAGTTTCAGGCGATGACCGGCGGGCGCGTGTCGGGAAGCGACCGCGCCTTCGATCACGGTGAACGTGGAGCCGTGCGCGCGCAGTTCGAAGCGCTGGGTATCGAGGTCTTTCGCCAAGACGGCAGCGGCGTGGGGACGGACTGCGCCGCGCTCGTGGTGTCCACGGCGGTCGAGGCGCAAGTGCCGGACTTCGCCGCGGCCACGGCACAAAACATCCCCATCGTGCACCGCTCGGAAATGCTCGCGCAGTTCGTGGCGGCATATCGCTCCATCGCCGTGACGGGCACAAGCGGCAAGTCCACCGTCACCGGCATGACGTTCGAAATTTTGCGGGGCGCGGGACGAGACCCTTCCGTCATCACCGGGGGCGACTTGCCCGCGCTGCAGGCCGAGGGTTTGATCGGTAATGCCTGTGCCGGCGACTCCGATTTCCTCGTGGTGGAGGCGGACGAGAGCGACGGCTCGCTCGTGCACTATGCACCGGCCGTGGGCGTAATCTTGAATCTCCAGCGCGACCACAAGGAGATGGAGGAGGTGGCGGCGATGTTCGCGACCTTACGGGCGAGGGCGCGCGAGACGCTCGTTGTCGGCGATGATGGGAACCTCGATCCGTTCGCGGGCGGGAGCTTGCGGTTCGGACTTAGCGAGCGCGCCGACGTACGTGGACAAGACATCGCGCCAGGAGCGCATGGGAGCCGCTTCCGGGTGGATGACGTCACTTTTGAGCTTCCGGTGCCCGGCATCCACAATGTGATGAACGCGCTGGCGGCGATTGCCGCGTGCCGCGCGGTTGACGTGCCGCTTGCCGATATGGCGGCGGCGCTTGCCGGCTTCTCCGGCATCGGGCGGCGCTTCCAGACGGTGGGCTGCGCGCGCGGCATCGAGGTGGTGGATGACTTCGCCCACAACGCCGAGAAGATCGCCGCCGCCATCCGAACCGCGAAGCTCAGAGGCAGCCGCGTGCTGGCCGTCTACCAGCCGCACGGCTATGGGCCGACGCGGTTTCTGCGGAGCGACTTCGTGCGCACCTTTTCGGGGGAGCTCGGACCGGACGACCGGCTGTGGATGCTGGAGGTGTTCTATGCGGGCGGCACGGCGACGCGCGATTTCTCGGCGGCCGAGATCGTCGAGGAAATCGCAGCGCGGGGCACGAATGCCGCGTTCGCGCCGTCGCGTGATTGGCTGATCGGACGCATTGCCGAGGACGCAAAAGACGGCGACGTGGTGCTGGTCATGGGTGCGCGGGACCCCTCGCTCACGACCTTCGCGCGCGACATCCTCGGCGCGCTCGACACCTGAGCTGCCTAGTTTCCGAAAATACCGGAGATAAAGCTGTCGAAGCCGCCGCCGCTCCGCTGGCGCTGCGACTGCGCCTGCGCGCGCGAGCTCGACCCCGACTCGGCCACCTCAGGCGTGGGCGGCACCGGGAAGTGCGCCGGGTTGCTGAACAGTTTCGACGCCATGCGGTTGTCGATGCCATAGATATCGCCGAAGTCGCTCACCGTTCCGTCCTGGTCGGCCATGGCGGTGAAGTAGGTCAGATGCACGGGCACGTGGCGGTTGAGCGAAATCACCGTGCTCGAATCGGGCCCCTTGGCCACTAGGCTCCGTACTTGATTTATGGACCACCCCTTGTCTTCGCCCAGAAGCAGCGCGGCAAGACGATCAGGCTGGTTCACGCGAATGCAGCCATGGCTCAGCGTGCGCGTTCTCTCGGCGAACAGCTCGCGCTGAGGCGTGTCGTGCATGTAGATGGCGTGTTTGTTGGGAAAGTTGAACTTGAATTGGCCGAGGACGTTGGCGGGCCCGGGCTCCTGCGTGAAGGTATAGGCGTGGATGTTGACGTTGTCCCAGTCGACCGTGTCCGCGCTGATGCGCTCACCCTTGTAGCTCACCGCGAGTCCGTAGCGCCGCAGGATGGCATCCTTCGAGTTGCCGAAGAAGCCGCCACCGCTGGGACCCTTGAGCTTCGGCGCCAAATCCTCCTTGATGATGGTCGGCGGCACGGTCCAGTTCGGATGGAACACGATGTTGCGCATGGGCGCGGAGAAGAACGGCGTGGCATATTTGTGCTGACCGACGATCGTCTTCTCCTGATAGATCACCTGGCTGCCCTTGATGACGCGCACGTTGAACTCCGGCACGTTGTTCCAAACGTGATAATTGCCGAGCTGACGCGGCAGCCAGCGCCAGCGCTCCATATTGATGACGATCAGTTGGACCTTGCGGTCGTCCTCCGGACGGCGCCCCGTGGCATTCGCAGAATCGCGCGCCCGAACCAAGGCCTCTTGCAGCCGCTTGAACGGCACGTGCTGCGGATGAAGCGACAGCAGATACTTGTCAGGCGCGTCGGACCCAGCCATCTCAGTGAGCACGGTTTTCGGGTCGCGCAAGGTCGGGTGCTGATCGAACAGCTTGCTGACCTGCGACGGCGAGAGCCGTCCAATCTGAGCGTCGCGCGCATAGCTTAGAATGGCGATCGACAGCTTGATCTCGGCATCCGCCTGGGCATCCTCGGTCGCTGGCGCCGCGTCGGCGGCGGGCAGCTCAAAGGAGGAAGCTTGCAGCGCCCAGTCGTCGGCCTTGCGAATCTCGGCCATGATCGCCTTGGCCTTATCTGAGAAGCCGCTGTCGGTGATCCACAGTGGCGGCTCCTCGCGAGCGCCATAGAGTTCCGTCAGCGCCTTGAGGTCCGACGCGGCAGCGCTCTTGTATTGGCCGGGCTCCTCGAGCTTAGCGCGGATGGCGGCGACGACCGGATGGGCCGGGGGCGGTGGCGGTGGCCCTGCCTCTTCGGCGACGGCCTCTTCCTCACTTGGCGTCTCGGCTGTCTCCTCTGAACTCGCTTGGTTATTGTTGGAGGCCTCATCCTCGTCCGCGGCGCTTTCCGTTTGCGCATCAGCGTCGGCGGAAGCGTCGTCGGCAGGCGAGTCTTCGGTAGACGAGTCCTCGGTAGACGAGTCCTCGGCCGGTGCGTCCTCGGCCTCGACCTTTTCGTCTTCGGACGGCGCCGTATCCAGCGCCTCGGCCGTGGACGTCTCTTCCTCTTTTGCCTCCGGTTCAGGGACCGGCGCGCTCGGCGGCGTCAAGGCGGCTATCTTGGTCTCTTCTTCTTCGTCCTTCGGCGGGGTGATATCGGCCGCCGGTGTAACGACGGCCGCGAGAACCTCATCCGGGGGCGGAGACACATCGAGCACGACGCTTGCATCGTAAGGCGGCGTCTTGGCCTGCTCCGGCGCCTCGGCCGGTTCCGCAGCTTCTTCAGGATCGGCGACTTCCTCGATCTTCGCCGTCTCTATCGCTGCCGGCTCGGTCTCCTCCATGGCCGTTGCTGAAGTCTCGTCCTCTGCGTTCTCAGGCGTTTCCGTCGCGGGCGGCGCCACCGCCGCGATCTCCGCCGGTGTCTCGTCTTCCTTGGGTTCGGTCGAAGCGGTCTCGGCGGTGTCGGCAGGTGTTTCGTCGTCTTCGATATCGCCCTGTTTGGCTTCTGTCGGCCGCGAATCCTCATCGGACTCGTCCGAACCGTCCGCCATGGCGGTTTCGTCGTCCGCGTCGGTCACGGCCGGCTCCGTGTCCGCCGTCACCTCCGGCTGCGCATCCGACTCCGCGGTCTCCACGGCGCCGGCCGCCTCGGCGTCAGCCTCGTCCGCATCCGCTTCGGTCTCAGCAGTCTCAACAGGTTCGACCTCTTCAGCCGGGTCGTCGGTGTCTTGTGCATCTTTGGAGTCTTGGGGCGCCGGAGCTTCCGCGGTCTCAGCGGACGCTTCGGCCGACTCTGCCGTCTCGGTAAGCTCCGTTGTTTTGTCCGGCTCGTCAGCAGACACGGGCTCGGTCGACTTCACCTCGTCGTCCGAGACAGTCGCGGCCACCGCTTCGGCGTCTTCCTCGGGCGCGGCTTCGACCGTCTCAAGCGCCTCAGAGGAATCGTCCTCCGCCGCAGGCTCCATTGCAGCAGTCTCGGTCTCGGGCGCTTGAGTTTCCGACGCGGCCTCTTTCGGCTCGGGCGCAGAAAGCGCCAAGGCGACGCTCGCCGCCGACGCGGTGCCGACGACGGCCGTGGCCTCGCTGTTGTCGGCGATCTCCGGCGACACGGCAGCGGCGGATACGCCGGCTGTCACGCGGCTGGGATTTCGGTTCGGTATGGTGGGGCGGAAGACCTGCTTCCGCTGGGCGGCCTTGGGCTTGACTTCGAAGAGGCCAGGAATCCGAAATTCCGCAGCCGCAGGCGACGCCGCGATTGCGCCAGCACACCACGCCGCTACAGCTACTGCGAGTAGCCCCACAACTGTGGGTCGTCCGCCCATCTCCTGGTCCCCTCAACCCCCTCAGCGTAGTCCCTGGGACTGCCAACGGCCACTCTGAAATCACTGACGATTTCGTGAGAGACCTGACGGATATCGGCAAAACGGGGCGGTTCCTGGGCCCCGGATAAAATTAACGAAATGTTTCGTGGAGCGTGGCGTTTGAGAAACACACACGAAGCAGTGGGGAGGATTTTCCGGTAATTTGCCACGAGAATGGGCATATGCGCGGATTCCACGCAGACTTTATGACACCCGAGATTTGATCGCAGCAGGCATTGATGCAATAACCGCCGACATCAGCGCAACTCCTAGCTTTTGAAGCCCTGACGCGGGTGCTCGCGAAGCCTCGCGGTGATCGGCCCCATTCTTGCTCGCATCTTTGACTATGCAAGCATGGCGGCCTGAAATTCTCAGAACTCCGAGGCTCTAATTATGTGCGGTTTGTGCGGCGAGATCACCTTCGACGGCTCGCCTGCTTCAGTCGAGGCGCTAAGCGCCATGACCTGCTCCATGTGCCCGCGGGGCCCTGATGCCGAGGGCATCCTGGCGCGCGGACGGGTCGCTCTCGGCCATCGCCGCCTCAAGATCATCGACCTGTCGGAGCGCGGCCAGCAGCCCATGGTCGATTCCGAGCTGGGCTTGAGCCTGGTCTTCAACGGCTGCATCTACAATCACAAGGAGCTCAGGGCGGAGCTGGAAGGCAAGGGCTACCGCTTCTTCTCCACCAGCGACACCGAAGTGATCCTCAAGGCGTGGCACGCCTGGGGACCGGAGGCGCCGAAGCGCTTCAACGGCATGTTCGCCTTCGTGATCCACGAGCGTGACACGGGCCGCGTCGCCATGTGCCGCGACCGGCTCGGCATCAAGCCACTCTACTACGTGCAGGACGACAAGCACTTGCGCTTCGCCTCCACCCTGCCGGCGCTGGTGGCGGCGGGCGGCGTCGATACCGCGATCGACCCGGTGGGGCTTTCCTACTACATGACCTTCCACGCCGTGGTGCCGCCGCCGCATACGATCCTGCGCGGTGTGCGCAAGCTTCCGCCAGCAACCTTGCGCATCGTCGAGCCGGACGGGCGTATCAAAGACAACATCTATTGGGCGTTGACCTTCGAGCGTTCCCGCGAAGACTTGACGCTCGATCATGCCGTCTGGAAAGAGCGCGTGGGCGATGCCCTGCGCCGCGCGGTCGACCGGCGCATGATCGCCGACGTGCCCGTCGGTGTGTTGCTCTCCGGCGGCGTCGATTCGAGCCTCATCGTGGGCTTGTTGGCCGAGGCCGGCCAGCAGCACCTCAAGACCTTCTCCATCGGCTTCGAGGCGGCGCATGGCGAGGCCGGCGACGAGTTCAAATACTCCGACATCATCGCCGAGCGCTTCGATACCGATCACACCAAGATCATGATCCCCACGGCGAACATGCTCGCCGCACTGCCGGACACCATCGCCGCCATGTCGGAGCCCATGGTCTCCTATGACAATGTCGGCTTCTATTTGTTGTCGCGCGAGGTCGCGAAGCACGTGAAGGTCGTGCAGAGCGGCCAAGGCGCCGACGAAGTGTTCGCTGGCTATCACTGGTATCCGAAGCTCGAGAACTCGAATGACATTCTCACCGACTACAAAGCGCTGTTCTTCGACCGCGACCGCGACAAGCTCGCCGCGCATCTCGGCGAGAACTGGATGGCGCAGGACGACGAGCCGGCGCGCTTCGTTGAAGCGCATATCACGCGCGCTGGCGCGGAGACACCGCTCGACCGGGCATTGCGCATCGACACGACGGTGATGCTGGTGGACGATCCCGTGAAGCGCGTGGACAACATGACGATGGCCTGGGGCCTGGAGGCGCGCGTTCCCTTCCTCGATCACGAGCTTGTCGAGCTTGCCGCGCGCGTGCCGCCGGAACTGAAACTGAAGGACGAGGGCAAGGGCGTGCTGAAGGACGTGGCGCGCGACGTGATCCCGCGGGAGATCATCGACCGGCCCAAGGGTTACTTCCCTGTGCCTGCCCTCAAATATATCGACGGGCCCGTGCTGGAGATGACTAAGGACGTTCTCACCTCACAGGCCGCGCGCGAGCGGGCGCTGTTCCGCCCCGAATATCTCGGCTGCCTGTTCGACGATCCCACGGCGCATATCACGCCCTTACGTGGATCCGAGCTATGGCAGTGCGCGTTATTGGAATTATGGCTGCAAGCCCACAACATATAGGCGTGGCGATGAGCATGGACAAAGCCAGCACCAAGGACGCCGTAGATACAGGCGCCCCGCCCATGGACACAACCGAGTGGGACGGGACGGTGCAGGCCAATGTCGCTCTCGACTGCGGCTGGGGGCGCCTTCTGTTCGGACAGACCTTTGCCGAGGCCACCGAGCTTGCGGCCTGCATTCGGGCCGAGGGTCCAGGCCGGCGCGACATCGCGTTCTATATTCTCGACCCTCATGTGGTCCTCGCCGCCGCACCCCAAGAACTGTTCCTGGATCCCTCGCATACCTACAGGCTGGATCTCAGCAAATATGAACCCGCGAAGTCCAAACCGCGCGGCTTCTACATTCGCCGGCTCAGCTCCATTCAGGACGCCGAGGAGGTCAACCGCATCTATGCCGCCCGGGGCATGGTCACGGTCTCGCCCGACTTCTTCTGGGAGAAGCGCGACAGCCGGGCGATCACCTATTTCGTCGCCGAGGACGAGGCCACCGGCGGCATTATCGGCACCGTCACCGGTGTCGATCACTACGCCGCGTTCAGCGACATGGAGCACGGCTCGTCGCTGTGGTGTCTCGCCGTCGATCCCCAAGCCACGTTGCCTGGAATCGGCGAGGCGCTGGTGCGTAGGCTCTCGGAGCATTTCAAGGAGCGTGGCGCGGCCTTCATGGACCTCTCCGTGATGCACGACAACGATCAGGCCATCGCCCTTTATGACAAGCTCGGGTTCATCCGGTGGGCCACGTTCACCGTCAAGCGCAAGAACGTCATCAACGAGCGGCTGTTCACGGAGGCGCCGTTCGGTGAACAAGCGCTCAATCCTTATGCTCGAATCATCATCGACGAGGCGCTGCGGCGGGGCATCGGCGTTGATATTATCGACGCGGAGGGCGGCTTCTTCCGCCTGACCTATGGCGGCCGCTCCGTGATGTGCCGCGAGAGCCTCACGGCGCTGACGACGGCCATCGCCATGAGCATTTGCGACGACAAGCGCGTGACGCGCCGCGTCGTCAGGGCGGCCGAGGTTCGCGTGCCGGAACAGCTCACGGCCGACGACGAGGAACGCACGCAGGCCTTCGTGGAAGACCACGAGGCGGTGGTGGTCAAGCCCGCGCGTGGCGAGCAGGGCAAGGGCGTCGCCGTCGGTCTCAAAGGCTGGGATCAGGCGAAGACCGCGATCGACGCGGCCCGGAAGATCTGCAACGAGGTGGTCGTCGAGGAGTTCGTCGAGGGGGCGGATCTCCGGATCATCGTCATCGACTATCGCGTGGTCGCCGCGGCGATCCGCAAGCCCGCGGCCGTGATCGGCAACGGACGCTCGAGCGTGCGCGACCTCATCGAGCATCAATCCCGGCGCCGGTCCGCAGCCACCGGGGGCGAATCGTCAATCCCCATCGACGCAGAGACGGAACGCTGCGTGGCCGGGGCCGGCTATAGCCTCGACGATGTGCCACTGGCCGACAAATATCTCGTGGTGCGGAAGACCGCCAATCTCCATACCGGCGGCACGATCCACGACGTGACGGGCATTTTGCATCGGACGCTGATCGAGGCCGCGGTAAGGGCGGCGCGAGCCATCGAGATTCCGGTCACTGGAATCGACTTCATCGTGAAGGCGCCGACCGAGCCGGACTATTGGTTCATCGAGGCCAATGAGCGGCCGGGACTGGCGAATCACGAGCCGCAGCCCACCGCCGAGCGCTTCGTCGACCTGCTGTTTCCCCAGTCCGTTCCGGCCACCGTGCGCGAGGCGCTTCAAATCTAAGCGCCCACGTATTACCCATTGATCGACCGACCACGCTTGGGGCTCCCGTCAGGGCGCCCACCCAAGGGGCTGCCGCATGACGATCCTGCATATCGACCTGGACTACCTCGCCGACACGCTGGAGAAGCTGCTCTCGATCCCCAGCCCCACAAGCTATACGGACAATATTGTCCGTCATTGCGGACAGGAGCTCGACCGGCTCGGCGTCCCCTTCGAGGTCACGCGGCGCGGCGCCATTCGGGCGGTCTTGCGCGGCAAGAAGCGGCGCCCTGCCCGCGCCATCGCCGCCCATCTCGATACGCTTGGCGCGCAGGTCAAGCAGGTCAAGGACAATGGGCGCCTCGGCGTCGTGCCGGTCGGCAGCTGGAGCGCACGGTTCGCTGAAGGTGCCCGCTGCACAATCTTCACCGAGCAGGGCAGCTATCGCGGGACCATCCTGCCGCTCAAGGCCTCGGGCCACACCTACGGCGAGGAGGTCGACGAGCAGCCTTGCGGTTGGGAGTATGTCGAGGTGCGGGTCGACGCGCGATCCTCGAACGCCGACGAAGCCAAAAAGCTCGGCATCGACGTCGGCGACATTATTTCGATCGATCCCCAGCCGGAATTCCTCGAAAACGGTTTCATCTGCTCGCGGCATCTCGACGACAAGGCCGGCGTCGCCGTCATGCTCGCCGCGCTCCAGGCGCTCATTCCCGTCAAGAACAAGCTGCCGGTCGACGTCTACTTCCTATTCACAATCGAAGAAGAGGTGGGCGTCGGCGCCTCGAATATTCTAACCGAGGATGTCGCGTCGCTGATCGCCGTGGACAACGGCACCACGGCGCCGGGGCAAGGCAGCGCGGAGTTCGGCGTCACCATTGCCATGGCCGATCACAACGGCCCCTTCGACTATCATCTGACCCGTCAGCTCGCCCGGCTCTGTGCCGATAACGACATCTTCCACCAGCGCGACGTCTTCCGGCACTACCGGTCCGACGTCGCCTCGGCCGTGGAAGCCGGTCACGACGTCCGCACGGCCCTGATCTGTTTCGGCATCGATGCCTCCCATGGCTGGGAGCGCATTCACATCCATGCCTTGCGCTCATTAGCGGAGTTGATCACTGCTTATCTCTTGGGTCCGGTCAAGTTCACCCGGGACGCCGAGGAAATCGGAACCCTCAAGGACTTCACCCGTCAGCCGATGGCCAAGGCCGAACAGGAACTGACCTCGGACGTCACTCTCGAGGAAGAGGACTAACTGAGCCGCGCCGCCGCGCCATCCCGTCGTGCCTAGCCTGCACCTCTGAACACGCGCTGGACCTCAGGATAGCTCTTCTTGATCCGGCGTTCGAGTTGGCTGACCGCCGCTTCGACGCGGTCGCGAAGAAATGCCGTCGGCAAAATCGAGGCTCAGGGCCAGCAGGATCGATTTTGCGCGCGGCATTCGGACACGCCGGGGTGTCACAAAGCGCGGTTATTCTTCCTCGATCAAAACAATGAAACCAGTTTGTTTTCACTCGCCGGCAAAAAAAGCGCTCGTGATCGGCATCGCCAACGAGGAGTCCATCGCCTTTGGCTGCGCCAAGGCCTTTCGCGATCAGGGTGCCGCTCTCGCGGTCACCTATCAAAACGAAAAAGGCCGAACGGTTCGTACGGCCGGTGGCGGAAAAGCTCGAGGCGGAGATCGTCCTGCCTCTCGATGTCGCCGATGACGAGCAATACGCGGAGGTCTTCGCGCGGCTCGACGAGGCGTGGGGGCGCATCGATATCTGTCTGCACTCGGTGGCGTTCTGTCCCAAGGAGGACCTTCATGCCCGCGTGGTCGATTGCTCGCGTGGCGGATTCGCCAAGGCAATGGACATCTCGGTCTATTCCTTCGTCCGCATGGTGCATTGCGCGGAGCCTTTGATGACTGATGGTGGCACCTGCATGACGATCTCGTATCTCGGGGGGCGACAAGGTCATCGAGCACTACAACATCATGGGGCCGGTGAAGGCCGCGCTCGAGTCGGCGACGCGGTACATGGCCGCCGAACTTGGCTCCAAGGGCATCAGCGTGCACGCCCTGTCCCCGGGACCGCTCAAGACCCGCGCCGCCTCTGGCATCGATCATTTCGACGAGATCATGAACCAAGCCTCGCAGCGTGCGCCGACGCATCACCTGGCCACCAATGGCGACGTCGGCGCGTTCGCGGCGTTTTTGGCGAGCCCCGAAGCGGCGAACGTGACCGGCGGTATTCACTACATCGACGGCGGTTACCACATCTTGGGCTGAACACCGGCCGCAAATCTCTGCACGCTCTGCTTGCCGACGTCCGGTTGTTTCCCCTAGCCACGCTGTGCGAGGGTCCGTTCGGGAAGGCGCATCGGGGGGTTCATGTCGCACTCGACTCGTTGTGCACGAAATCGTTTTTGCGCCGCAGGCGCATTTGTCATTGCCGCATCGTTCGTCGCCGTACCGGAGGCGCGCGCAGACGCCGAGGGGAGCCGCTCGGTCACGCTGGGCGCCGCGGCCATCGTCAAGCCCAAATACGAGGGCTCCGACGAGCACGAAGTCATTCCGATTCCCATCGTCATCCCGAGGTTCGGCGAGGTGCCCGATGACGGTCCCTCCGCGTTCAAGCAATTCCGCAAGCGCGTAAACTTCCGCGGCCTGGATGATATTCGTGTGCGCGCCCTTGGCGGCGAGCGCCTGCAAGTCGGCGCGGTCACCGGCTACATCACCAAGCGCGACCAGGACGATGGCCGGCTGTTGCGCGGTTTGGGCGATATCGACGGCGGTCTCGTGCTCGGCGCCTATTCCGGCTTCACGCTCGGCGCCTTTCAGTTCGATGCCGCCATCCTGGAGAAGGTCACGGGCGACGATTCAGGACCCGAGTTTCGCTTCGGGGTGGAGACGACCCAGCAAGTCAACGAGCGCACCAGGATCGTGGCGCGCGTGGGGACGACCTACGCGAGCGACGACTACATGCAGACCTATTTCGGCGTGACGCCCTTACAGAGTCGTAGCTCCAAGGCGGGACTTCCGGCCTACACGCCCGACGCCGGGATCAAGGACGTCTTTTTCGAGCTTGGCGGGACGATGGACCTCAGCGAGCGGTGGCTCCTAAAGGCGGGCGGCCGCTACGGACGCCTGCTGGGAGACGCGGCGGACAGTCCGGTCGTGGAGACGGCAAACCAGTTCTCCGGCGTGCTGGGGCTCGGTTACCGTTTCGACTGGCGGTAGAGGACGGCGCGAGGCTGATAGCGCGTGTTTCTTCGATTGAGGAGAAGGTGGTGCCGCAGGAGGGATTCGAACCCCCGACCCCCGCATTACGAATGCGATGCTCTACCGACTGAGCTACTGCGGCTCCTATTGCAGCCAGCTTGCAACCGGCGCAGGGGAAGATGCCTCTTAGCGTGCCGCTTTTCAAGCGATTCGCGGGCTTCGGCGACCCGCGATTAGCTGCTTACGAATGCGATGCTCTACCGACTGAGCTACTGCGGCTCCGGGCGTATCGCGCCTTTCCGTGAGGCTGGGCGCAACGCGTAAAGGAAAGCCTTGGGGTGCCCTTGGAACGACGTGGGACACCGCCCCAGGCTCTCACCTTGGCCCCGTGCTTAATGCCAATATCGGGAAGGCGCAAGCTGGACGCCAGCCTTCGGCCTCTGCTTCGAAACTCAGCGGATCTGCGCCGCCCGGAGGCGTTCCAGCGATGTCGGGCTCTCATCGGTTTCCGGCTGCGTGACACCGGGATCGTCCGGGGGACGGATCGGAATGAAGTCCGGCGAATCGGACTTCCTCGCCGTCTGTCCCGTCACAGCCTCGTTCACCTTGGGCCCTGCCGTCGCCGCCGGTGAGGTTTCGGCCTTTCCGGCCTTGACGCCGGCCGTTGCAGGGGCATCGACCGCCTCACCTTTTTGCGGCTCGGGTGACGCGGCGACCCCCTCGGGCGTCTCGGTGACAATGGGCGTCACGTCGACCACGACGGCGGGCTCAGCGTCCGCCGGCGCTAGGCTCGCCATGGCGCTCGCATCGCGCGGCGGCTCCATATCCTCCGCGATCATCAGCGTGTCGTCCCCGCGGCCTATGGCATCGACCGGCGCCTTCCAATCGAAGGCATCGACGGCGCCGGTGACCGGCGACACAGGCAGCCAACGGTCGGAGACATAACCGTCGGCGATCCAGGCGCGGTCGCGCGGCGCACGCACGGCCCGCGCCAGCCATTCACGCTCCCGGCCCTTGTCGCCGCTGCCGCCTTCGATGCGCGCCATCAGCGTGCAAATGCGCGCGGAAGGCCGGCCCTCCACGTAATGCGCCAGCACGTCGCGCGCCTGCTGCCATTCCTGCGCGTCGATCGCCGCCTGGGCGACGGCGATGGGGCCTTCGATATCGTCCGGGGTGAGACCGGCCAAATACTCGACGCGCTTCAGCCGGTCTTTCGGAGAGAGGCCCGGCTTGGCGAAGGCATAGGCCACCGCCAGGTCGGGATGGGGCGACAGTTTCCAGGTGCGGACGATCTGGCGCGAGGCTGCGCGCACTTCACCCTTCGAGGCGAACAGGCGCCCGGCGAGCTCCGCCGCCGGCACCAACGAAGGCGCAAGCCGCAGCGCCTCATTGGCTAGCGTCAGCGCCTTGTCGGGATCGAAGGTCTCCGCCTCGCGCGCTTCCGCGGTCAACAGCACGGCGCGCCGACGGTTCGCCGTGTCGGTATCCACATGACCGTTCTGCCGGGCGATGGCGAGCGAGTTCAAAGCGCCGTCCCAATCACCCGCGCGCGCTTGAATATCGAACAGTGCGTTCACGCCCCAAGCAAGTTTCGGGTCGTGCCGCACCGCCTGCTCGGCCAACGCGCGCGCGGCGTCCTCGTCATTGCCGCGCTTGGCTTCGAGAAACAGACCCCGCACGCCGAGAAGCTGTGTCTCGGGCCGGTCGAGCATCGCCTCGAAGGCGCGCCGGGCCGACGCCGGGTCGCCTTTGAGCTGAGCGGCTTGCGCGCGCAACAGCGCGGTGAGCGGCTCGCGAGGCAAATAGCGCCCAGCGATCCCTGCATAGCGTTGCGCTTGGGCGCGGTCACCGACACCGATGGCCAAAAGTCCGCGCGACAAGGCCTCCAGCCCTTGCTGCTGCCGCCGCTCGTGCATGTAGGCCGCCACCGCTGCGGGCCGCGTCCACACATAGCGAAGCAGCGCAAAGACAAGAATGACCAGCGACACCAGCGCGGCCATGACGAGGGTGGCCACAAAGGCGCTCGTCTCGATCTGGTAGCCCAGCCACTCGACGGTGACCGTGCCGGGCCGGTCGGCGAGCCATGCGAGCCCCAAGGCCGCCGCCACGATGAAGAGAACGAATAAGAGAATGCGGGTCATCGTCTACTCTTGCTCTTCGGTTTTCTCGACGGCGCCGCTTCCGCCGAGGGAAACGAGCAAGACGTTCTGCAAGCGCCGCAAGGTCACTTCTGCATCGAGACGCGCATGCGCCGCGTCGAGCCACTTGGCGAAGGCCTCGCGCGGCGCTCCTTGCAGCGTCTCCACTTCCTTCACCGCCGCACCCAGATCGCCTTGTTCGAGCTTCCCGCCCGCGCGCGCCAGCACGGCGTCCGGCTGATCTCCTTCAGCTGCTTCGTCGATGCGTCTGATCTTGACCAGCGACTCCGCGCTCCCCAACAGGCGGTCGATGATGGAGGCATCGCCGGTGGACTCCTGCGTGGACAGCGCGTCCTCACGGGCCTCCTCGAATGACGCGGTGAGCGCACGCACGGTCGGAATGCCCGTGTCCTCGTAGTCGAGGAGACTGCCGAAATCGCCGGCGCCGGGCGAGAGCTGCGCCAGCGCGGCGAGTTCGCCTGCGTAGGGCCGCCCGTCGTCCACGGCGGCGCGCAGATTGGCGAAGGCAATCGCGAGCGTCGCCCGCTTGGTGTCGTTGATGTCTTCGTCAACCGCCTCGAGCAGCTGCGGCAACGTGGATTCGATTTTGCGCAGGCGCTCATCGAGCACCGCAATCTCGGGCAGGAGTTGTGCCGCCTCCTCGGAGCCGAGCTCCGCTTCGGTGAGAGCTTTGAGCTTGGCGTCGACGTCGGCAAGATCCTTCTTGAGGCTGTCGATCGCCGTGGTGTCGGTCTCCGCCCCGGACTTGGCCTCCGCCAGCGCCGTCTCGATCTTTTCGTCGAGGCGCTTCTCGGCGTCGTTGATCTGCTGGCTGATGGCCGCGGCGTCGGCGACGGAGCCGCCCTCCTTCGCAGCTTCGGCCATGGACTTGAGGCTCGTTTCGAGCTGTGCGACCCGATCGTCCAGGGCCGTCGTCTCCGGTGGCGTCTCGGACGCTGTGGCCTCGAGGTCTGCGAGGCGGGTCTCGAGCTTCTCGATCTTCTCACTATTGTCCGGCGTTTGGGGCGACGCTTCGAGCTTGGCGATGCGCCCCTCCAGCGGCGCGAGATCGGGCGCATCCGTCGGCGCGCTCAGGGGCAAGTAACCCCAGGCGGCGATGGCGGCGAGCACGGCGAGGCCGCCGATGAGGCCAGCGGCCGCATGGGTGAGAAAACTCGTCACGGCGGCGAGCAGGACGGCCGCGAACGACCGGCCGCTGCCGTGCCGTTCGGTTGTCTCCGCCGCCGGTTGTTCGCCCTCGCCGGTCTTCTCGGCTTCGTCACCGTCGTGAGGCGGGAGCGCATTGGCGTTCTCCGCGGCCTCGTCCTTGGTCTCGGATTCGTTGGGGCCCTCGTTCTCGTTGGCGTCTTTTTTGGCTTCCTGGGCCTCCGGCTCGACCGAGACTTCGGTCGCGGTGCCTTCAATGGTCGGCGTCGGGCGCTTGCCCGCCGGATCGCCGCTGCCCTTATTATCGAAGGAGCCGCCCATCACTTCACTACCTTCACGTCCAGAAGAATCGTGCTCCTCACGAGGATGACGCGTCGGAGTCCAGGAGCGCAAGGAGATCTTCCTCGCGCGCATGCTGCGGAACGCGAACCGTGAAACCCAACGGCGCGACAGCCTCTGCTATCGCCTTCGACAAGCAATAGCAAACCAGATCCTTTGTCTCCGTTACCACACCGTGATGCTGCGCGAGCCTGGCGAAGGTCCTGGCGGTGCGCGGCGACAACAGCAGGACGCGAGAGATCTCCCCGCTCGCAAGATCGGCGACCACCGCGTCGGGCAGGATCTCAACCGGGTGCGAGCGGTAAAGCACGACACGGCGCAGCTCGAAGCCGTCTTCCTCGAGCGCGCCTTGCAGATCGAATGCGACCTTCTCGGCGCCGATATGCACGAGCGGGCCTTTTTCGGGATGCACCTCGCGGCGGATGATCGGCGGCAGCCCCGCGCCGGTGCCGGGGCCGATGGTGACTTCGCTGAAGCCGAACTGACGCCCGGCCCAGGCGGTCGCCTCGCCCACGGCGAAGAGCGGCAGCGCGGCCACCTCCTCGCGTTGCGGATGGTCGGCAAGCGCGCGCAGCGCGTTGCGGCTGGTGATGACGACGGCCTGCGCGCCGTCGAGATCCAGCGGAACGCCTTTCAAGAACTCGATCTCAAGGAGCGGGGCGAGCACGGGCTCGTAACCACGCGCTCGAAGCGCGTCCGCCTCGCCGCGTGCATCAGGCTCAGGCCTAGTTACAAGCACACGCATCAATCCCATCACGGCAGCTTTGCGAGAAAGTTCGTGCCCGCGCGTGCGAGCACATCTTCACCGGCTTTCCGGCCGAGCTCCTCGGCCCGCTCCGCCACGCCGGTCATTTCGACATCGTGCCATTCTGCGCCGCCTGGCGACAGGATCAAGCCGCGAAAGCGCACAGCGCCGCCATCGACTTCGGCGAGACCGGCAATCGGCGTGCGGCAAGAGCCGTCCAGTTCGGCGAGGAATGCGCGCTCGCAAGTCACCGCGGTTGCCGTTTGCGGATCGTTCAACCGCGCCAAGAGACGCTTCGTCTCCGCATCGTCCTCGCGGGCGACGACGGCGATGGCCCCTTGCGCGACCGCGGGCAGCATTTCATCGACGGGCAAGACCGAGGTGACCTTCGAGGACAGGCCGAGACGGTCGAGCCCGGCCATGGCAAGCAGCGTGGCATCGGCGACGCCCTCATCGAGCTTTCGCAACCGCGTCTCCACATTGCCACGGAAATCGATAACGCGCAGATCGGGCCGCAGGCGTTTGACCTGCGCGCCGCGTCTCAAGGATGATGTGCCAACGACCGCGCCGGGCGGAAGTTCCATGATAGAGGCCGCCGTGGGGCTCAAAAAGGCGTCGCGCACATCGGCGCGGGGCAATACTGCCGCCACGCACAGGCCCTCCGGGAGCACGGTCGGCAAGTCCTTCATGGAGTGCACCGCGAGCGCAACGCGGCCCGCGAGCAGCGCCTCGTCGATCTCCTTGGTGAAAAGCCCCTTGCCCCCGACATCGGCCAGCGGCCTGTCCTGGATGCGGTCGCCGGAGGTGGTGATGACGCTGAGATCGACGGCGCCGTCGTCCAGGCCATGCGCCTCGAGCAGTCGGCCGCGCACATGGTTCGCCTGCCACAGGGCTAGCGGACTGCCACGAGTGCCGATGGTCATCGAGGCCGGCAAGGCGGAACTCCTTGAGCTTCCAAGAAAAAGGGAGGCGCCCCGCATTAATGGACGGTTTCGCCTTCCCCTTCAATCTCCTCGCGAATCCGCCGTTGGACCGTATAGAACAGGGCCATGACAGAACGGCCCCTCACCGTGCTCGGAATCGAAACCAGTTGCGACGAAACCGCTGCGGCGGTCGTGCGCCGGGACGCCCAGGGGCGAGGGGAGATCCTGTCCAATGTGGTGCGCGCGCAGCTCGACCTCCATGCGGCCTATGGCGGCGTGGTGCCGGAAATCGCCGCCCGCGCCCATGTGGACCTGCTCGATCCGGCGATCAAACACGCGCTTGGGGAGGCCGGCCTGGACGTCGCAGAGCTCGACGGAATCGCCGCGGCGGCGGGACCCGGGCTGATCGGCGGGCTGATCGTCGGCGTGACGACGGGGAAAGCCATGGCGCTCGGGCTCGATAGGCCGTTCCTGGCCATCAATCATTTGGAGGCCCATGCGCTCAGCGCAGGTCTGACGGACGCCTTGCGGTTTCCCTATCTCCTGCTGCTTGTCTCCGGCGGACACACACAACTCCTGATTGTCAAGGAAGTGGGCGCTTATGAGCGCCTCGGCACCACGCTGGACGATGCGCTGGGCGAGGCCTTCGACAAGGCGGCGAAGCTGCTCGGCCTCGGTTATCCCGGCGGGCCCGAGGTGGAGGCGCGCGCCGCCCACGGGCAGGCCAGCATCAAGCTACCCCGCCCCATGATGGGGCGTCCCGAACCGCATTTCTCGTTCGCGGGGCTCAAGACGGCTCTGCGTCAGGAAGCCACGGCCCGGGCGCCGCTCAGCGATCAGGAGATCGCCGATCTCTGCGCGAGCTTCCAGGAAGCCGTGGCCGACGTGGTGCGCGATCGTACAGCGCGGGCGATGGACATCTACCAAGAGCGTCTAGGCGCGGACGCACCCCGCGCGCTCGTGGTGGCGGGCGGGGTCGCCGCCAATCAGCGGCTGCGCGCCGCTCTCGAAGAGGTCGCCGTGACGCGGGGCTTCCGCCTGGTGGTGCCGCCGCCGGCGCTCTGCACCGACAATGCCGCCATGATCGCCTGGGCGGGCGCGGAACGGTTGGCTCGCGGGCTCGTTGACGACATGGCGGCGCCGTCGCGGGCCAGATGGCCGTTGGACCCGGACGCGCCGCCCGCGCTCGGGGCCGGCGTGAAGGCTTGAAACCGTTTCGGTCCAGCGCCACGCGCAAAACTGCGCTATGAAACTTTGGGGGAGATCATGCAGCTTCAGTCGGTCGGCATTATCGGCGCGGGCGCGTGGGGTACGGCGCTTGCCACCGTGGCGCGGCGCGCCGGCCGCGACGTGCTGCTTTGGGCGCACGAGCCGGAGACCATTTCGGCCATCAACGACGCGCACCGGAACGAGGTGTTCCTGCCAGGGGTCGCGCTCGACCCGGCCATCGAGGCGACCGGCCGCTTCAACGAGGTCGCCACCTGCGACATGCTGCTGATGGTGACGCCTGCGCAGCACCTGCGCGCCATCGCGGGCGAACTCAAGCCTTACGTGCGCGAGGGCCAACCCTTCGTCATCTGCGCCAAGGGGATCGAGCAGGCGACCGGCAAGCTGATGTCGCAGATCGCCGCCGAGTTGTTGCCGGCCGCGGCCATCGCCGTGCTGTCGGGACCGAGCTTCGCCGCCGACGTGGCGCGCGGCCTGCCGGCCGCGGTGACTCTGGCCACGGGCGAAGAGGAACTGGGGCGCGAACTCTCGCATGCCCTGAGCTCGCCGCCCTTCCGAGGCTATTGGAGCGGCGACGTGCTCGGCGCGGAGATCGGCGGCGCGGTGAAGAACGTCTATGCCATTGCGGCGGGGATCGTCGTCGGCAAGGAACTCGGCGAAAGCGCGAAAGCCGGCCTCGTGACGCGGAGCTTTGCCGAGATGGCACGCTTCGCCGTCGCACTGGGCGGCAAGCTCGAGACGCTGATCGGGCTCTCGGGCCTCGGCGACTTGGTGCTCACCTGCGGCAGCCCGAAATCGCGCAACACGTCGCTCGGCGTGGCGCTGGGCGAAGGCATGAGCGCGGAAGATGCGCTGTCGGGGCGCCTCACGGTGACCGAGGGCGTGGCGACGGCGCGGGCCATGGTGGAGATCGCGCAGGTCCGCGGCATCGAACTCCCCATCGCCGAGGCCGTCCACGCGGTGATCACAGGCCAAACCTCGGTGGACGCGGCCATCGAAGCGCTGCTATCGCGCCCGCTCCGCTCGGAACTCTAAGCAGGCTCTTGCCGGGCATCCCCTCGCGCAATAGCTTCAGCGGCAATCAAAGGGGATGCCAACGATGCTGTTTGCGTTCATTTGCACCGACAAGCCGGACGGCCTGCCGATCCGCAAAAAAAAGCGTCCGGAACACCTCGCCTATCTGAAGAGCCTTGGAGACGCGCTCAAATTCGCCGGACCTTTCACGCAGGACGACGGCGAGACCATGAACGGCAGCCTGGTCGTGGTGGAAGCGGAGTCGCTCGAAGCCGCGCGCGGAATCGCGGATGGCGACCCCTTCGCCAAGGCCGGTATGTTTGCCACGGTCGAGATCAGGCCGTGGAAGTGGTCCATCAACAACCCCGACGAGGCCTAAGCGTCCATGGCCTACTGGCTGATGAAATCGGAGCCCGGGGCCTGGTCTTGGGAACAGCAGAAGAAAGAAGGCAGACAAGGCGCCGAGTGGGACGGCGTCCGCAACTACCAGGCACGGAATAATATGCGCGCCATGAAAAAGGGCGACCTCGCCTTCTTCTACCATTCGGTCGGTGAGAAGGCCTGCGTGGGCATCGTCAAGGTGGTGGCCGAAGCCCATCCCGATTCAACCGACGGCACGGGTCAGTGGGAGTGCGTGGACGTGGCGGCGGTCACGGATCTGCCGAAGCCCGTGACGCTCGCCGAGATCAAAACCACGCCGCAGCTCAAAGACATGGTGCTGGTCAACAACTCACGGCTGTCGGTGCAGCCGGTGACGGCGGGGGAATGGTGCAAAGTCTGCGCGCTCGGCGGCCTCAAAGATCCCCCAACAGCCTAGTGCCCCGGCGCCGCCGCTTGCGCTACAGTTGCGCTCGACCGTTTCGCAAGGGGGAAGACATGGCCATCAACTACATCGCTGTCGTCATCGCCACGCTCGCGGGCTTCGGCCTCGGCGCGGTCTGGTACATGGTGCTCGGACTGGCATGGATGCGCGCCCTCGGCAAGACCGAAGCTGAACTCAAGAAGGAGGACGGCGCAGGCAAGGTCCTGCCCTTCATCATCGCGCTGGTCGCATTGTTCGTCATGGCCTGGATGCTGGCGGGACTCATGGGTCACTTGGGCCAAGTCTCGGTCAGGGGCGGGGTTCTGGCCGGCTTCTTCGTCTGGGTCGGCTTCGTCATTACCACAATGGGCGTCAACCATGCCTTCAGCGGGGCCAAGCCTATGTTGACCTTGATCGACGGCGGCCACTGGCTCGCCGTGCTGCTCGTCATGGGCGCGGTGATCGGCGCCTTCGGCGTCTAGACGAAAGGATGATGAACAGGCGCTTCTCGCAAGGATGGCCGCGGGCCATAATGGCTGCAGAATGCACCAATAAGCACCGATAAGCGTGCGTTGCGTAGGGAGGAACGGGACACATGTCCGAGCACAAGACATACAAGGTCGAGACGGTGGCAGTCCCCGAGGAATGGATGGACCGCGCCTACATCGACAAGGCCCTGTACGAGAGGGGCTACAAGCAAAGCGTCGAGGATCCGGACACGTTCTGGGGCAAGGAAGCCAAGCGCCTCGACTGGATCAGGCCGTATACGCGCGTAAAGAACACGACGTTCGAATATCCGAACGTTTCCATCAAATGGTTCGAGGACGGCACACTCAACGTCTCGGCCAATTGCGTGGACCGGCATCTCGGCCAACGCGGCGACCAAACGGCCATCATCTGGGAGCCCGACGATCCCAACACGCCGGCGCGGCACATCACCTATCGCGAGCTCCACGAGAATGTCTGCCGCTTCGCCAATGTGCTCAAAGCGCAGGACGTGAAAAAGGGCGACCGGGTCACGATCTACCTGCCGATGATTCCGGAAGCCGCTTACGCCATGCTGGCCTGCGCGCGCATCGGCGCCGTCCATTCAATCGTGTTCGGCGGCTTCTCGCCGGACTCGCTCGCCGGCCGCATCGAGGACTGCAAATCCGCCTTTGTCATCACGGCAGACGAAGGCTGGCGCGGCGGACGCAAGATTCCGCTCAAAGCCAATGCCGACACGGCCATTACCAAGAGCGGCCATGTGGAGAAGGTGCTGGTGGTACGCCATACCGGCGGCAATGTTCCCTGGACCGAAGGCCGCGATGTGTGGCTCGACGAAGCGATGGCCAAGGCGGACGCCGAATGTCCGCCGGAAGAGATGAATGCCGAGGACCCGCTCTTCATCCTCTACACCTCGGGCTCGACGGGAAAACCCAAGGGAGTGCTGCATACCACCGGCGGTTATCTCGTCTTTGCCGCGATGACTCATCAATACGTTTTCGACTATCACGAGGGCGACATCTATTGGTGCACGGCGGATGTGGGCTGGGTTACGGGCCACAGCTATATCGTCTACGGGCCACTCGCCAACGGCGCGACGACGCTGATGTTCGAGGGCGTGCCGAACTACCCGGACGCGTCGCGTTTCTGGCAGGTGGTGGACAAGCACAAAGTCACCACCTTCTACACCGCGCCGACGGCCATCCGCGCGCTGATGGGCGCGGGCGACCAGCACGTAAAGAGCACGAGCCGCAAGTCGCTGAGACTGCTCGGTTCGGTCGGCGAGCCGATCAATCCCGAAGCCTGGGAGTGGTACTACCATGTGGTCGGCGAGACTCGCTGTCCGATCGTGGACACGTGGTGGCAGACCGAGACAGGCGGGATTCTCATCACGCCGCTGCCCGGCGCCACCGCGCTTAAGCCAGGCTCGGCGACGCTGCCCTTCTTCGGCGTGCAGCCGGCTTTGGTCGATACCGACGGGAAGACGCTCGAAGGCGAGGCGTCGGGCAATCTCGTCATCCTCGACGCCTGGCCCGGCATGATGCGCACGGTCTATGGCGACCATCAGCGCTTCGTGGAGACCTATTTCTCCGCCTATAAGGGCAAGTATTTCACCGGGGACGGCTGCCGCCGCGACGCGGACGGCTACTATTGGATCACGGGCCGAGTCGACGACGTGATCAATGTCTCGGGACACCGCATGGGCACGGCCGAGGTCGAATCCGCGCTCGTGGCCCATCCGAAGGTCTCCGAGGCCGCCGTGGTCGGCTATCCCCACGACATCAAGGGCCAGGGCATCTATTGCTACGTGACCTTGATGTCCGGCGAGGAAGGGGAAGACGCCCTGAAAAAAGAGCTGCGCGACTGGGTGCGCAACGAGATCGGGCCCATCGCGTCCCCCGACCTCATTCAGTTCGCACCGGGCTTACCCAAGACACGATCAGGCAAGATCATGCGGCGAATCTTGCGTAAGATCGCCGAGGACGAGTACGGCAATCTCGGCGACACTTCGACCTTGGCCGATCCCGGCGTGGTGTCGGATCTTGTCGAGAACCGCCAGAACCGAAGGCAGGCCTGAGCAGCGCGCCCCAAAGAGGGGCTTTGGGGGGACGTTAGATGTCGTGGCTGATGCGGATTCTGGTCGGGCTCGGGCTCGTGCTCGCGCTCGTTATCGTCATCGTGCTGGTGATCGGCAATATCGGCACGCGCGAGGAGACCACCCAGGCGATCTCCATGACCGTGGGCAATCGTACGGTGACGGTCGCCGGACACTACAAGGACATGACGCAGGAGTCGGTCGCCGACGGTATCAAGGTCATCGTCGACGGCCATGAGGTCCTCATCACCACCGACCAGCTCTCGGTCGACGGCAAGATGGAAACCTTGGAGCCGGACGAGGACGTGACGGTCTACGTGACCAACGACGGCAACGTCCAAGTGAAGGTGGTTCCGCAAAGCGAAGGGGCCTCCGAGGAGGCCCCTAGCTAAACCGTCTGTCCGCCGTTACGGCCTAGCCCGCCATCACCTTGGTGAAGTAGGCAAGCAGCGCGTTCCACGCATCCTTGGTGTCCCGGTCGAACGCCTTGTCGAGCGAGCGCTCCAGCGTCCACACCAGCGCGCGCGACATGGTGCGGTAATGGCGCGTGCGGATGCCCATCTGGCGGTGACGCGCGCCGAGCAACTTCAGGGTCGGCGCCAGGCCGTCCTCGTGGCCGAGCGAGATCATGGCGAGCTTGGCGCCGGCGGCAAATTTCTTGGCCTGTATCTCGACCGGGCCTGTGAACTTCTTGCGCAGGCTCGGATCGAGCCGGAACAGCTTCAGGAAAAAGAGCTGGGCGACGAGATCGAGCGCCGGCTCGATGCGCAGAAAGCTCAAGCGAATCAGACGCTTCTGCTCTGCTGAGAGATGTGTCTCGCCGGACGGGGCGGCTGCTGCGCGCCGGCGCGTCCTTTTCTTCGGGGCATCAAGGGTCGATTGCAGTGCGGCTGGCATGATCGGCTACTCCTCGAACTGTCGTTGCCGGCCAGAATGGGGCAAGTCCGATTGACGAACCGTTAAGGTAAGCGCGGCCTTAAAGCTTCTAGGTGCAAGCGGGTCCGGGATAGGATTTTCCCTGCCGCGCCAAGCTCTTGCGCTCAGCCACAACGCTTCCAACATATGGAAGGCGGCGCATTTGCCCGCCTTTTTGGAGGCCTAGAGGTCCAATGAGCTATTTCCGCACCGCCATTCTCCTCGCGGCGATGACCGCGCTGTTCATGGGAATCGGGTTCCTGATCGGCGGCCAGACCGGCATGATCATCGCTCTTCTGATTGCGGGCGGCATGAACCTCTGGGCCTATTGGAACTCCGACAAGATGGTCTTGCGCATGTACGGCGCGCGCGAAGTGGACGCAGCGGCGGCGCCCGAGCTCTACGACATGGTGCGCCAGCTCGCGGACAATGCGGGCCTGCCCATGCCCAAGGTCTACATCATGGAGAACCCGCAGCCGAATGCGTTCGCCACGGGCCGCAACCCGGAGAACGCGGCGGTCGCCGTGACCACCGGTCTGATACAGACCGTGAACAGGGATGAGCTTGCGGGCGTGATCGCGCATGAGTTGGCGCATATCCGCCATCACGACACCCTGCTCATGACCATCACCGCGACCATCGCCGGCGCTATCTCTATGCTCGCCAACTTCGCCATGTTCACCGGCGGCAGCCGTGACAATGGCGGCATAGGCGTCATCGGGTCGATCGCGCTGATGATCCTCGGCCCGCTGGCGGCGGGCCTGGTGCAGATGGCCATCAGCCGCACGCGCGAATACGAGGCCGACCGCGGCGGTGCGGAGATCGGCGGGCAGCCTTTATCGCTCGCCTCCGCGCTTCAGAAGATCGCCGGCGCCGCGCACCGCATCCCCAACATGGCTGCGGAGCGCAACCCGGCCTCGGCGCATCTCTTCATCATCAACCCGCTGTCGGGCATGCGCGTCGACAAGCTGTTCTCCACGCATCCTGCCGTCGAGGATCGTGTGGCGCGGCTCGTGGCCCTGTCCAAGGAGATGGGCGGAGCTCAGCCCGCGTCGCAGATGACCGCCGAGCCCACGGGCCCTTGGTCGGGCAGCCAATCCCGCGCCTCCCGCGGACCTTGGGGCTAGGGCCTCGGCATCCCTCCTGCTAAAGCCATGACCATGACTGCATCCAAACCTGCGCCCGAGGCGCCATCGCGCACGCGCGACCACCAAGTGGGACTGCCCGCAAGGCGCGCCGCCGCCAACCTGCTGAACGCCGTTTTGCAAAAGAAACAGCCCCTCGACGACGTCCTCGGGCGGGCGCAGGACGGTGGTTATATGTTCGATCTTCCCGCGCGGGATCGTGCTTTGGCGCGCGCTATTGTCGGTACATCATTGCGCCGCCGCGGGCAGATCGACGCCGTCTTGAATAATTTCCTGGAACGGGGATTACCGGCCAAGGCCGGCACGCTTTATCCGATCCTGCTGTCCGGAGCGGCGCAGCTTCTTTTGATGAATGTCCCGCCGCATGCGGCCATCGATCTTGCCGTGCGGCTCGCCCAATGGGACCCGCGGGCGAAACGCTACGACAAGCTGGTGAACGCCGTACTCCGCCGGGTGGCCGACAAGGGCGAGGGGATCGCCGCCGGGCTGGACCCGGCGCGGGCCAACACGCCGGACTGGCTGTGGGACCGCTGGGTCCGGGCCTGGGGCGAGGCGCGCGCACACCAGATCGCCGCCAGTCATCTCGTGGAAGCCCCCCGCGATCTCACGGTGAAATCCGATCCTGAAGGCTGGGCCGAACGGCTGGAGGGACGCGTTCTGCCTTCAGGCAGCGTGCGGCTCCTGCCCAAGGGCCGCATCGAGGAGTTCCCCGGATTTTCCGATGGCGAATGGTGGGTGCAGGACGTGGCCGCCGCGCTCCCGGCCAGGATGCTCGGCGACGTCGCGGGGAAACGCGTGGCCGATCTGTGCGCGGCGCCCGGCGGCAAGACCGCGCAGCTCCTGCTCGCCGGGGCCGACGTGGTCGCGGTCGATAACTCCGCAACGCGGCTCAAGCTGCTCAACGAGAACCTCAAGCGCCTGGGACTTGCCGCCGAGACGGTTCAGGCCGACGCCGCCACCTGGCAGCCTGAGGAGCGCTTCGACGCCATCCTGCTCGATGCGCCCTGCTCCTCCACCGGCACCATCCGCCGTCACCCGGACATTCCCTATCTCAAGTCGGACAAGGACATCGCCGAGCTCGCCGGCCTCCAGGCGCGGCTTCTCGACAACGCCGTCAGCCTGCTCAAGCCCGGCGGCCGGCTCGTCTATTCCACCTGCTCGCTGGAGCCCGAGGAGGGCGAGGCCCAGGTCGCCGCGCTCATGGCCCGAAATCCGGCCATCCGCATCCATCCCTTGCGCCCGGACGAGCCCTTCGGGGACACGGAGTGGGCCAAAGCGAGCGGAATCTTGCGGACCTTTCCCTTCCAACTTCAGCTCGATTCGCCCGAATGGAGCGGCATGGACGGCTTTTTCGCGGCGCGCCTGACGCGCGAGGGTTAACGAAACAGCGTATGCCACTTGCCCCTGAGGGCCGCGTGCAAGAAAATGGTCTCCTCTAGAGTTCCAGGGCGGCGGGGGAGCTCTGCGCTACGAGTATCGAGCGCGGGCGGGCGTGGAGAATGACCGAAATGGCTGGTGACCAGGCCTTCGAGCGCGGCTCTCGCGTTCAAGAGGTACCCCTTGGCGGGCCGAGTCCCTTCCGGCGCCTGATGCTCTCCAGCATGGCAAGCTTCAGCTATCCCGGCTCCCAAGCCGAGCAACTTCTCCTGGCGCCCCAAGAGCTTAGGACGGCCGATCCGAGCTTCGCCACCGAGGTCTATAACGGCCATTTCGGACTTGCGGGCAAGCTCGCCGAGCTTGGCGCGGAGTCGCCTTTCGAGATCCGGCCGCCATCGGCCAACTGGGCGCGCGAGCTTTACGGCTTTGGCTGGCTGCGCCATTTGCGCGCCGCCGACAGCGAGCTTTCTCGCGAGCAGGCCAAGGCGCTGGTCCACGATTTCATCCGCCTGCGCCGCCAGATCCACGGGCTCGCTTGGCAGCCCGAGATCGTCGGCCGCCGGGTGATCTCCTGGCTGTCCAACTCGGTGCTGATCCTCGATGCGGGCGAGCCGCAAGCCTACGAGGCCTTCTTGAAGGCGCTCACCACGCAGCTCCGCTATTTGTCGGCGAGCTACCGCGATACGCCGGACGGTGTGCCGCGGCTTCTCACTCTCACGGCGCTGCTCTACGCAGGCCTGTGCATCGCCGACCAGCAGGCGGTTGTCGACCGCTACACCAAGCCGTTCTGCCGGGAGCTCAATCGGCAAATCCTGCCCGACGGCGGGCACATCTCGCGGAACCCGGAGGCGCTGATCGAGCTTCTGCTGGATCTGCTCCCCTTACGTCAGTGCTTCGTGGCGCGCGACCGCACGCCGCCCAAAGAGCTCACCGACGCCATCGACCGCATCATGCCGATGCTGCGCTTCTTCCGGCTTGGCGACGGCACCATGGCGCGCTTCAACGGCGCAGGCCCGACGCCCACCGACGCGCTCGCCACCGTGCTCGCCTATGACGACATCGAAGGCGCGCCGGTGCGCACCGCCGCCAATTCCGGCTATGTGCGGGTCGAGGCCGGCACCACGCTGATCATCTGCGACCTCGGGCCGCCGCCGGTGACCTCGCTCACCACCAGAGCGCATGCCGGGTTCATGTCCTTCGAGATGAGCTCGAACGAAGCGCCCGTGATCATCAATTGCGGCGCGCCCTCGCCCGACCACGACGACTGGCGGCTGTTCGCGCGCACCACCCCGGCCCATTCCACGCTCAGCCTCGAGGAAGATTCGCTCGCGGAGTTCTCGGGCATGGCCAACGGCGCCGAGCCGCCGGCGGACGCCACGCTTTCGGGGCCGCTCAATCCGCAAGGCGCGTTCTCCGATCAAGGCGACAATCTGCGCATCAAGGGCTCCCACGACGGCTATATGGGCCGCTACGGCGTTAGCCATTCGCGGCAGATCCTGATCGCGCCGTCGGGCAATCTGATTTCGAGCGAGGACAAGCTCACGACCCGCGGACTGAAGAGCCCGGAAGGGCTGATCGCTGGGTCCTACGCCATCCGCTTCCATCTGCATCCGAGCGTAAAAGCGCAGATTGTCGGCGACGGCACCGCGGCGACCCTGATCCTGCGCAACGGCGAGACCTGGCGGCTCAGCTCCAACGCCGAGGAGATGGCCATCGAGGAGAGCGTGCTGCTCGCCGATCCACGCGGGCCGCAAGCCACCTCGCAAGTCGTGCTGAGCGGCATGATGGGCGAGGCCCGCGAGGTCCGCATCGTGTGGAACCTCGAAAAGACCGGCGAGGAAGCCGAACCCCAGCCGCTCGTCGATCCCAACGACGACACTGTCTCTGAAGCTTAAGGGCAGACTCGGCTATCCACTTCCTCGTCATGTCCGGTCATGACGCATTTATGTCCTGGCCGCTTTATGTATTGTCGGCACCTGAGGCTTGAGGCTGTCCCGCCATGGAAACTCAAAAGATCACCCGGGCGCTGCTTTCGGTCAGCGACAAGACGGGCCTTGTGGATTTCGCCAAAGCGCTTGCGACGCGCGGCGTCGTCCTGGTCTCGACCGGCGGCACCGCCAAGGCGCTTCGTGACGCCGGGCTCGACGTCATCGACGTGGCGGAGGTGACCGGCAGCCCCGAGATGATGGATGGGCGGGTCAAGACGCTGCACCCGAAAATTCACGGCGGACTGCTGGCGGCGCGCGGCAACGCCGAGCACGAAGCGGCGCTTGAACAGCACGGCATCCCAGCCATCGACCTGCTCGTGGTCAATCTCTACCCGTTCGAGGCGACCGTGCGCGCGGGCGGCGATTTCGACACCTGCATCGAGAATATCGATATCGGCGGGCCGGCCATGATCCGCGCCGCGGCGAAGAACCACGCGGGCGTCGCCGTGGTCGTGGACCCGGCAGACTATGCGCACGTGCTGAACGAGATCGACCGCCATGACGGGACCACGCCGGCCTTGCGCCAGGAACTCGCAGCGAAAGCCTTCGCCCATACGGGCGCCTATGACGGGGCCATCGCCACCTGGTTTGCCGGCGAGCTCGACGAGCGCACGCCGGAGAAACGCGTGATCGCCGGGACGCTGGAATACGCGCTGCGCTATGGCGAGAACCCGCATCAATGGGCCGCCTTCTATCGCACCGCGGAGCAGCGCCCGGGCGTGGCATCCGCCGTCCAGGTGCAAGGCAAGGAACTCTCCTACAACAACCTCAACGACACCGACGCGGCCTACGAGCTTGTCGCTGAGTTCGATCCCAAGCAGTCGGCGGCCGTCGCCATCATCAAGCACGCTAACCCCTGCGGCGTGGCCATCGCGCCGACGCTTGCCGAAGCGTACGAGAAGGCGCTGGCTTGCGACTCCGTGAGCGCCTTCGGCGGCATCGTTGCGCTCAACCGCGACCTCGATGCGGACGTGGCGAGCGAGATCGTCAAGG
>NZ_JBPPND010000164.1:0-9508 GCF_051306395.1 Methyloceanibacter sp. | reverse complement strand
GGCTTTGAAAGCGTCCGATTCCTTCACCCGGCTCCTTCCGAGCTTGGTATGCGTGTTTGCCTACGCGGTGTCCCTCCTGCTTCTCGCTCTCAGCCTGCGGACGATTCCCGTAGGCCTCGCCTATGCCATGTGGGCCGGCCTCGGCATTGTCCTGATTGCCGCGATCGGCTGGCTTTGGTTCAAGGAACCGCTGGACCTGCCGGCGTTCATTGGGCTGGCCCTTATCGTGAGCGGAGTCGTGGTGGTGAACGCCTTTTCGCGCGTCCTGCCACACTAGCCTAGCAAGGGAAATTAGCGGTCTCGCTTGACTTCCGGACCCCGCTCGCCGACATTCCGGCCGAATTCAAGGCAGCTCCGTAACAAGAGCCGCCGCCCTGCGTGGGGTCTTTACTTGGTTGCGCTCAAGTAGCGCGAAGCGCGGTAGCGCACCAAAAGAGACTAGCCAGGGGGGTCAACACCCGTCAGCGCGATGCGCCCACGGGTGCTTTTTTCGTTTGGGCAAACCCTCACCGCGAGGAGAGAGGCCAGTGATGACGATAACCCGCGCCTTGCGCCGCACCGGCATCCTTGCCGCGCTGGCGCTCGTCTGCCTGCCTTTGGCAACCACGGCCCAGCAGCGGCACGTCCCGGTGATCGCGGGCCAGAACCCCGGCTACGACGCTTGCGGTACGGTGGGCGTGGTGCGCGGCCTCAACCCGCAAGGCGGCGACGGCTTCCTCGCCGTCCGCGCCGGCCCCAGCTCGGACTACGCCATGCTCGACAAGGCCTATAACGGCGACCTGCTGAATATCTGCGATCAGAGCGGCAGCAACGGTAATTGGCTCGGCGTGGTCTATTCCCACGACGGCCAAGACTGCGGTGTCGGCACGCCCTGGCCGCGCGCGGCCGCCTATACCGGTCCCTGCTCCTCGGGCTGGGTCTATCGCAAATTCGTCGCGGACTACGCCGGCTGATGTTCGACACCCTTTCAGACCGCCTTTCCGGCATCCTCGACAAGCTCACGCGCCGCGGCGCGCTGAGCGAGGAGGACGTCGGCGAAGCCATGCGCGAGGTGCGCCGCGCCCTGATCGAGGCGGATGTCGCGGTCGACGTGGTGCGCTCCTTCACCGACCGGGTGAAGCAGAAGGCGGTCGGCCAGGATGTCGTGCGCTCGGTCACCCCGGGCCAGATGGTCATCAAGATCGTCAACGACGAGCTGGTGCGCATGCTGGGCTCCGACGCCCAAGGCATCGACCTCGCCGCAACCCCGCCCGTCACCATGATGCTGGTCGGCTTGCAAGGCTCCGGCAAGACCACCACCACGGCAAAACTCGCACACCGGCTGGAGACCCGCGATAAGCAGAAGGTCCTGATGGCCTCGCTCGACACGCGCCGTCCGGCCGCGCAAGAGCAGCTGCGCGTGCTCGGCGAGCAGGCGAACGTCGCCACGCTGCCCATCGTCGAAGGCCAAAGCCCGACCGAGATCGCAGCGCGCGCCATCAAGGCGGCGAAACTCGGCGGCTTCGACGTGCTGCTCCTGGATACCGCCGGCCGCACCCATATCGACGAAGAGCTGATGGCCGAGACCGCCGCCATCGAGAAGATCGCGCAACCGCATGAGACGCTGCTGGTCGCCGATGCGCTCACCGGCCAGGACGCCGTAAACCTCGCCAAGAATTTCGGCGAGCGCGTCGCCCTGACCGGCATCGTGCTGACCCGAGTCGACGGCGATGCGCGCGGCGGCGCGGCGCTGTCCATGCGCGCCGTCTCCGGCAAGCCCATCAAGCTGATCGGCGTCGGCGAGAAGCTCGACGCGCTCGAGGAGTTCCACCCCGACCGTATCGCGGGGCGCATTCTTGGCATGGGCGACGTGGTCGGCCTGGTCGAGAAGGCGATGGAGACCGTCGAGCTCGACAAGGCGCAAGCCATCGCCAAGAAGGTCAAGAAGGGCTCCTTCGACCTGGAAGACCTCGCCGAGCAGCTCAAGCAGATGCAGAAGCTCGGCGGCATGGGCGGCGTGCTCTCCATGCTGCCCGGCATCGGCAAGGTGAAGAAGCAGATCGACGCCGCCAATCTCGACGAGAGCGTCTTCAAGCGTCAGCAGGCGATCATCGGCTCGATGACCCGTGCCGAGCGCAAGACCCCGAAGCTGCTCAACGCCTCGCGCAAGAAGCGCGTGGCCGCGGGCTCCGGCACGTCCGTGCAGGACATCAACAAGCTGGTGAAGATGCACCGCCAGATGGCCGACATGATGAAGACCATGGGCAAGAAGCGCGGGGCGCTGTCGGGGCTATTCGGCGGCGGGGGGGTGCCCGAGATGCCCTCAGAACTGCCGCCCGGCACTGAGCTTCCCGCGAATTTCCCGGGCCTGCCGTCAGGCGGCTTTCCCGGAGGCTTTCCAGGGCTGCCGGGAAGCTTGCCGCCCGGCCTTCCCGGCCTGCCGCAGAAGCAAAAGAAGAAGCGTTGAACCCTTTGAATTTGATATCGAACGCCTAGGAGTAAGAAACCAATGTCACTGAAAATCAGACTGGCCCGTGCCGGCGCCAAGAAGCGCCCCTTCTACCGCATCGTTGTCGCCGACTCGCGCAGCCCGCGCGACGGCCGCTATATCGAGAAGATCGGCACGTTCAATCCGCTGCTGCCGCGGGATTCCGAAGAACGCGTCAACCTCGACACCGATCGCGCCAAGCATTGGCTGTCCCACGGCGCGCTGCCGACCGACCGCGTGCTGCGCTTTCTCGATGCCGAAGGCCTGATGAAGCGCGAGCCACGCAACAACCCGGAGAAGGCCAAGCCCGGACAGAAGCGCCTCGATCGCGAGGAAGAGAAGGTCAAGGCAGCCGAAGAGAAGGCCAAGGCCGCTGAAGAGGCCGAGAAGGCCGCCGCCGAAGCCGCTGCCGCGCCCGCCGAGGAGCCTGCTGCCGAGGAGCCTGCCGCCGAGGAAGCGCCTGCCGAGGACGCTCCGGCTGAGGAAACACCCGCCGAAGCGCCGGCCGAGGAAGCCGCTGCCGAGGGCGAGGCCGAAAAGGCCGAGTAGCCTTGGGCCAAGCACCCTTGGACCAAGACGCGGACCGGCTATTGGTTGGCGAGATCGGCGCGGCGCAAGGGTTGAAGGGCGAGGTTCGCCTTCGCTCCTACACCCAGGACCCGGCCGAGATCGCCGCCTATGGCCCGCTGCAAGACGAGGCGGGCGCGACGCTGATCGAGATCGAGCATGTCCGCGTCACCCCGAAAGCGGTCATCGCCCGTATCAAAGGTGTGAGTACCCGTGAGGGGGCGGAGGCGCTAAACGGTACGAAGCTCTACCTTCCGCGCGCGTCGCTGCCCGAGCGCGAGGAGGGCGAATGGTACGTGGCCGATCTCATCGGCCTCGATGCGGTGGACCCGAGCGGCGCCCCGCTTGGCACCGTGGTCGGGGTGCATAATTTCGGCGCGAGCGACCTTGTTGAGGTCGCGCCGGCAAATGGAGGAGAGACCCTCCTCGTGCCCTTTACCGAAGCGTCGGTACCCGAGGTGGACATCGAGAATGGGCGGTTGGTGCTGGTGCCGCCCGAGGAACTAGAAGAAGACTGACGTCATCCAGCGGGGGCGCATGACGCCATAGAGAACCGCCATGACCATCCGCTTTTTCTCAAAGTCCGGCCGCAGCCTTTTCGCGCCGCTGCCCGCCTGGCTTGTCCCGCTCTCGCGCCTCGCGGAGGCCGGCACGCATGACTACCCGCGCGCGACGCGGCGCCGGCTCAAGATCGTCAACGTCATGGCCTTCATGATCGCGATCTTCTCGGTGATCTATGCAGGCGTGTTCGCCGCCTTCGGGGTCGAGGATTATTGGCCGCTGATCGTGCTGAACTTGGCCCTCGTGGTCGTCGCGCTGCTTGCGCCGCTCGCCCATCGCCTCAATGACGTCGCCGCGGCGCTCCTGATCTGTGCTGCGGAGTTCGCAGCGCTGTTCTTCTTCGTGCGTGAGCTTGGGCGCGACTCCGGCATCCAGCTCAACTTCATCATCGCCGCGGCGGTTGCCTTCGCCATCTACGACCGCACTCGCATCGGCCTCAGCGTCGCGGTGATCGCCACCGCGCTGGGTTTGCATCTGGCGGCCTGGTTCCTTTACCCGCCGGAGAACGCCCGCGTCGCCGCTGACCCGTTCCTGCTGCACAATCTCTATGTCTCATCCGCGGCGACGACGTTCTGCCTCATCGCGCTGATCGTCGGCTACGCCTTCGCCTTGGCCGACCGCGCCCGCGCCGAGGCGGACGCGCTGCTCGCCAACATTCTGCCCGAGGCGATCGCCGAGCGGCTCAAGGCTCGTCCCGGCGAGCGCGTCGCCGACGCAGTACCGCAAGCCTCCGTGCTGTTCTCGGATCTCGTTGGCTTCACCGAGCTGGCGCAAGAGCTCGGCGCCGCACGCACGGTCGACATCCTCGATCAGGTTGTCACCGAGTTCGACCGCCTCGCCGCCACGCACGGCGTGGAGAAAATCAAGACCATCGGCGACGGCTACATGGCCGTGGCGGGAGTCAGCCAACCACAAGCCGACCACGCAGTGCGGCTCGCGCGCATGGCGCTGTGTCTGCCGGAGTTGGTGGCGCGGCTCTCTGAGACGCACGGCGTGGATTTGCGCGTGCGGATCGGCATCGCCGGCGGCCCTGTCATGGCCGGCGTCATCGGCGCCGACAAGTTCTCCTACGATGTCTGGGGCGAGACGGTGAACCTGGCCTCGCGGCTGGAGTCTCATGGCATTCCCGGCGAGATCCAGGTGTCGGCGGAGGTGCGCGAGGCGCTTCAGGACGGATTTGTCTTTGAGCCGCGCGGCCCCATCGACGTCAAAGGCGTCGGCCTCCTGGAAACCTGGCTCTTGAAAGAAGAGCGCGGAACAGGCCAAGGAGTGGCCGCATGACCTGGCGTGCCACCGTTCTCACCCTCTTCCCGGAGATGTTTCCGGGTGCGCTCGGCTTGAGCCTCGCGGGCAAGGCGCTCAACGACGGCAAATGGGCGCTCGACACGGTCGACATCCGCAATTTCGCCACCGACAAGCACCGCTCCGTGGACGACACGCCGGCCGGCGGCGGCGCCGGCATGGTCATGCGCGCCGACATTGCGGCGTCGGCCATCGACGCGGCCCGCGCCAATGCCGAGCCCGGTACGCCGGCACTCTATCTGTCTCCGCGCGGCACGCCCCTCACCCAAGCCCGCGCGCATAGGCTGGCCCAAGGTCCCGGCGTGCTGCTGCTTTGCGGCCGCTTCGAGGGCATCGACCAGCGCGTCCTTGAGGCGCGGGAGATCGAGGAGTTCTCCATCGGCGACTACGTGCTCTCCGGCGGAGAGTTGGCCGCCCAAGTCCTGATCGATGCCTGCGTGCGGCTGCTGCCGGGCGTTGCCGGCAACCACGGCTCGCTGGCCGAGGAGAGCTTCGCCTCCGGTCTCCTGGAATACCCGCATTACACGAAGCCCCGGGACTGGGAAGGCCGGCCCATTCCCGAGGTGCTGCTGTCCGGCGACCACCAGAAGATCGCTGAATGGCGCCGCCAGCAGGCGGAAGCCCTCACCAAGTCCCGGCGCCCCGACCTTTGGGAAAAGCGCGGAAAATCCAAATCTTGATCGAGGTCAGTGCCGCTTAGGCTCCCGCGCCCTATGGAAGGCCCAAAGGAGACTGGGCATGAAAGCTTTGGTGCTGGCCGGGATCGTCACCTTTGGCCTGTCGGGAGCCGCGGAAGCGCAAGAGGCCGACGTCGCGGCGGGCAAGGCATACGCCGAGGAGATCTGCGCGGCCTGCCATGCCGTTCAGGCGGGCGACCTGGAATCCCCGCTGTACGAGGCGCTCCCGTTCCAAGAAGTGGCCGACACCCCGGGAATGACCGAACTCGCCTTGACCGTCTGGCTCCAGAGCTCCCACCCGACCATGCCCAACATTGTCCTCGAGCAGGACGACATGCGGAACGTCGTGGCCTATATCCGCAGCCTCAAGGGCAAAGGCTGATCGCGGGCGGTCAGCGGGCCCAAAATCCATCGACAAGGGCGGAAACCTGGGCTAGGAAACCCCGCTGGTTGTGGGATTTACGCCCACGCCCCGCATCTTCTGGATCAATCAAAAAGAATGGCGTTCGCCGAAAAGGCCAAACGGCCAGGCAGGCGCCCGTGAAAGGCTTAACTGATGGATATTATCGCCCAGCTCGAAAAAGAGCAGGTCGCCGACCGTCTCAAGAAGCGCAGTGTGCCCGAGTTCGGCCCCGGCGACACCGTCCGTGTCAACGTCCGAGTGGTGGAAGGCGAGCGCTCCCGCGTGCAGGCTTATGAAGGCGTGTGCATCGGCCGCGCCGGCGGCGGCATCCACGAGAACTTCACCGTCCGCAAGATTTCCTACGGCGAGGGCGTGGAGCGTGTGTTCCCCATTCATTCGCCGCTGATCGACTCCATCGAGGTGGTGCGTCACGGCCGCGTGCGCCGCGCCAAGCTCTATTACCTGCGTGGCCGCCGCGGTAAGGCCGCCCGCATTCCCGAGCGCCAGGACTCGCGCGGCAAGAAGCAGAAGGGCCAGGCCTTCAAGGGCTTCAACAAGCCCAAAGGCGCGCCCGACGATCTCAAGCTGATCGAAGGCGTCACGCCGGACCTCGAGAAGAAGCTGAACAAGCTCGGCATTATCAAATTCGAGCAGATCGCTAATCTAAGCGACGACGAGATCGCCCAGATCGATGACCTGCTGTCGCTCGGCAACCAGATCGAGACCAACGATTGGACGGGCAAGGCCGTGGCGCTAATGGCCGAGACCACGGCCGACGAGGTCCCCGCCGAAGCGGAGGCCGAAGCCGCACCGGCAGATGGCGAGGCGGAGGAGAAGAAGGGCTAGGTCCTTCCTAACGGTCCTCTACGATTTCTTTGCCGTAGGTCTCTAGCGTGAGGCGGCGCCTGCCCATTGGCAAGCCGCCCTCTAATCGCTATCTGAGCCCTAGAGACACCAGAAACGACCGAAACCCGATCGAAAATGGCGAAGCCCCGCACCCTGTACGACAAGATTTGGGACGAACACCTGGTCCATGAGGCGCCGGACGGCACCTGCCTCATTTATATCGACCGGCATCTCGTCCACGAGGTGACGAGCCCGCAGGCCTTCGAGGGCCTGCGCATGGCCGGCCGCAAGGTCCGCGCGCCCGAGAAGACGCTCGCCGTGGTCGATCACAACGTGCCGACCACCGACCGCTCCTTGGGCATCGACGATCCGGAGTCGAAGATTCAGATCGACGCGCTGGCCAAGAACGCCGCGGATTTCGGCATCGAGTACTATCACGAGCGCGACAAGCGCCAGGGCATCGTCCACGTGGTCGGCCCCGAGCAGGGCTTCACGCTGCCCGGCACCACCATCGTCTGCGGCGACAGCCACACCTCGACCCATGGCGCCTTCGGCGCACTGGCCCACGGCATCGGCACCTCCGAGGTCGAGCACGTGCTCGCCACCCAGACGCTGATCCAGCAGAAGGCCAAGAACATGCGCGTGCGCGTCGAGGGCAAGTTGCCCGAGAACGTCACCGCCAAAGACATCATCCTGTCCATCATCGGCGAGATCGGCACCGCCGGCGGCACGGGCCACGTCATCGAATATGCGGGCGAGGCGATCGAGGCGCTCTCCGTGGAAGGGCGCATGACGATCTGCAACATGTCGATCGAGGGCGGCGCCCGCGCCGGCCTGATCGCGCCCGACCAAACGACCTTCGACTATATCAAGGGCCGCCCGCGCGCGCCCAAGGCCGGCGCCTTCGAGATGGCGCAGCGTCATTGGGAAACGCTCTACTCCGATCCCGACGCGATGTTCGACCGCGAGATCGTGCTGCACGCCGAGCAGCTGCCGCCCATCGTCTCCTGGGGCACCAGCCCCGAGCAGGTGGTGTCGGTCGCGGGCCGCGTGCCCGTCCCGTCCGAGATCGCCGACGAGTCGAAGCGCACCGCCGCGATCCGCGCGCTGGACTATATGGGCCTCAAGGGCGGCGAGAAGATCACCGACATCGCGCTCGACCGCATCTTTATCGGCTCCTGTACCAATGGCCGCATCGAGGATCTGCGCGCCGTCGCCAAGATCGTCGAGGGCAAGCGCGTGAGCGAGAGCCTTTCCGCCATGATCGTGCCGGGCTCCGGCCTGGTGAAGGCGCAAGCCGAGGAAGAGGGTCTAGACAAGATCTTCTTGGAAGCCGGCTTCGAATGGCGCGAGCCGGGCTGCTCCATGTGCCTTGCCATGAACCCCGACAAGCTGGCGCCCGGCGAGCGTTGCGCCTCGACTTCGAACCGCAATTTCGAGGGGCGTCAGGGCAGGCTCGGGCGCACCCATCTGGTGTCGCCGCAAATGGCCGCCGCCGCCGCCATCGCCGGCCGCTTCGTCGACATCCGCGAGATGCATTAGAGTTATTGCTGTTATGCCCGCAGGCGGGCATCCAGTAACCCCTGCCTGCTGCACCGGCTACCGGATTGCCTGGCTGTCAGACCCCTCCCGACGCACCTCCGAAGGCGTGGCCCCATAGCGGCGGCGGAAGGCATGGTTGAAATGCGACAGGTCGCCGAAGCCGCTGGCATAGGCGATAGCGCCAATCGACTGCTGGGCGTGGCGCGGGTCCAGGAGCATACGGCGCGCGCAGGCAAGACGCTCGGCAAGCACGAATCGGGAGAAAGTGGTGCCCTCACGGTCGAACAGCATATGGACATAGCGCGGGGTCACGCGTTGGCGGCGCGCCACCGCCGCGACCGAGAGATCGTGCGCGGTGAGATTAGATGCAACGTCGGCTTTGACCGCCTTGAGTCTTGCGGCGCGTATGCCTCGGCCGTTGGCGCCCGCGGCGGCATCGCCCGTGGCGCCAAGCGCCATGGCCATGAGATCGTGGACGTGGCTGACAGCGAGACGGCAGAGCGCTGAGTCGGTGATGCTGAAATTCTCTCGCCACCCCGTGAGATAGAGTCTCAGAAGCCGTAACGCCTCATTCGTGGATGGAACAAGGCGAGTCGCGGCCTCTTCCAAATCCGGTACGAGCGGCGCGAGCGCCGATCGCTGCACCATCACGGCAATGTCGTTGAGTTCCCGAAATTGAATGCCGCCGGGTTCGCTATGGAGAATGCCGACGCCGTCGCCTGGTTTGGCGTCAAGCTCCCGGCCGCGTTGGGAACAGTTGACCGCTCCCGCAAGCGGGATGATGAACGCGAAGGCATCGTCACCGTCCTTCACAAGTTCGGCGGTCCGGCTCCAGCGCGCTGGCATTGTCGAGAGGCACCAGCCGACGCTCAAGCCAGGCAGGGCAAGAAGAGTGGCCTCGACATCCAACGGGCCATCCGACAAAGGCTCGAACTCGAGATGGCACATCTGCCGCGCGAAAACTTCTCGCCAGAAGGGCGAGCGGTCCGATTCAGGAATGTCGCGCGTCGAGACGCGCAGGAGCACGGGATCCGGTGACAGCACGGCCATCGGGCGACGTCCTAAGCCTCAAACCTTTGACTTTTCCCGCCTATTAGTACTGCCTCCGGCTGTAGCCGGGAAGCGGGAGATTTCACTCCCAGC
>NZ_JBPPND010000163.1:0-2000 GCF_051306395.1 Methyloceanibacter sp. | reverse complement strand
ACCGGGGCTCCGACTCAGCGAAAGTTGTTGTGCAGCAACGACTTTACGCGCGAGGAGGGACTGCCCCGATGCCGACAGAGTGTAGTCAGGATTCGTTCGATTTCGGAACCGTCGAAGGCCGTCAGGTTGTGGGCGCTTTCGACGGCGGCGCGATCACCTCCGACGCCGGCGCGCTGCTGCTCGGCCAGACCGACAAGGCGATCGGCCTCGTGTCGCGCCTCGCCGGATGCTTCCAAGACGGCCGCAACCCGGCGTTCACCGTTCACGAGTTGGCGGCGATGCTGCGCCAGCGTATTTTTGGTATCGCGCTCGGCTACGAGGACATCGTCGATCACGATCAGCTGCGCCACGATCCGGTGCTCGGCGTGCTCGGCGGCACTCTGACCGCCAAGCGCTCGGATTGCGCGCCGCTCGCCGGCAAGTCGACCCTCAATCGGCTGGAGCATGCGGCGAAGGTCGGGACGGACCCATATCACAAGATCACGCACGACCCGGCCGCGATGGAACGTTTGTTTGTGACGATGATGACCGAGGCCCACGACGAGCCGCCGCGCCGGTTGATCATCGATCTCGATGCCACGCACGATCCGATCCACGGCGAGCAGGAAGGGCGGCACTTCAATGCGTTCTACGACTGCTATTGCTATCTGCCATTGTACATCTTCTCCGGCCGGCACCTGCTCGCCGCCAAGCTCCGCAGCGCCGACAAGGATGCCGCCGACGGCGCCAGGGACGAGGTGGCGCGGATCGTCGCGCAGATTCGTGAGGGCTGGCCGGATGTCCGCATCATCCTGCGCGCGGACTCGGGCTTCGCACGCGACGAGTTGATGGAATGGTGCGAAGAGAACGGCGTCGATTTCATCTTCGGCTTGGCTCGCAACGTGCGGCTCGTCGGCGCTATCAAGCGCGAGCTGGTGTTGGCCCGCCGCGCCAGCCGCCGCTCGGGTCGGGCGGAACGCCGGTTCGCAGTTCTCGACGGTTGGGATACGCGCGACGGCTGGGCGAAGCCGCGCAAGGTCGTCGCCAAGGCCGAATGGCTCGATGATAAGGCCAACCCGCGCTTCGTCGTCACCTCGCTGCATTGGTCGGATGGCGATGCCCGCCAGCTCTACGAGGACGTCTACTGCGCGCGCGGCGAGATGGAGAATCGTATCAAGGAATGCCAAGCGGATCTGTTCGCCGGCCGCACCAGCGCAGCGTCGATGCGTGCCAATCAACTGCGGCTCTGGTTCGCGGCGTTCGCCTACGTCGTGCTGGCCGCGCTCAGGCGCATCGGTCTTGCTGACACCGAGCTGGCCCAGGCCACATGCGGCACCATCCGGCTGAAGCTCCTCAAGATCGGTGCGCTGATCACCAAGAGCGTGCGCCGCGTGAAGATCGCCTTCGCGTCATCCTGCCCGCATCAGGTGACCTTCGCCATCGCCCAAGACAGGCTGCGAAGAGCCGCGGCCTGAGCCGCCGTCGCCACCCCGATCGCAACTTCAAACAAAGGAACATTGTCGGGTCTGCACACGCCGCTCCCAGCGGTGTCGATGGATCATCGCCGAAGCAGATCCGCCATGTGCCATCGACAAACCGAGCGCCCACGGACGGGCTTCATGAGAAGGGCGGGCTAGGCCTGCAGCTTCCGCCAGTGTTGGATCCGAAAAATCGGCCTGACCTAGTGACTTGATGAGAGCGCTTGCTAGTTCGGCGGAGGTGGGAGCACCACTCGGTATCGACGAGCCAGCTCCCAACATCAAAGTCGTCGACTTGGGATTGATGGAATTTGCGAATTCGGCCAACGGAACTGGCATCAATCGCCCCAATTCATGAAAGAATGGACAGATAGTAAAGCAATCGACGTTCATCCATAGGCTAACTGAGTCGTCATCAAGCGCCAGATAAAATTAGGTTCTGGCGTGAGGGATGTTCCCTCCCGCCTCAACATTCTCGTGCCAACCCCTCAACGGTCGTCACGTATCGCTCTGTGATCGGCCCCGGTGAGTAGATACAGGCAT
>NZ_JBPPND010000162.1:0-1986 GCF_051306395.1 Methyloceanibacter sp. | reverse complement strand
CAGCCCCGGTCAACAACAGGGGAGGAAATGCGAGACATGAAAAAATTAGTCGCGACGAGTGTCTTTGCTAAGGGCCTTTTGGCCATCGGACTGACGGCGCCCGCTTCGGCCGCCGAGGAAAAATACTTCGTGACCATCGACACGGTCGGCATGTGCTCGGTGATCCTGAATACGCCGGGGACGGACCTGAGCGCCGGCAAGAAGGCCATCGCCAACACCGACGGCTATGACAGCATGGACGACGCCAAGGCGGCCCTTGCCGAGATCAAGGACAAGGAGAAGTGCGAAGGGGTCGTGGTCGGCTGACGCCGGCTTAAAAGACTCATCCTGGAGATGCCCGGGGCCACCCCGGGCGTCTCACCTTTAGCCGGCGAGAAGCTCGGCCTCGGCGGCCGCGCAGAAGGCCGACAGCGCGATGAGCACTTTCCGCTTCGCCTTCGACATCTCCCATTTGTCGCGCTGCGCACGCATGATGCGGTAGCAGCGGCAGGCGATGCGCTCGAGGCTCGGTCGATCCTTGATGCGGATGACGCCGCGATCCTTGGCGAAGATGCCGCGCTGCTCGAGATCCTTGAAGGCGCAGGAGACCGTCGGGCGGCGCACGCCGAGGCTGCGCGCCAACAGATCCTGCGTCACGGAAAGCCGGTCCAGATCGCTGCGGTCGTGGGCCATGAGCAGCCAGCGCGCGAGCCGCGGCAGGAGCGCGTGGCGCAAGCTGCACGCGGCAGACTGCGAGCTCTGCATCAAGGAGACATGCAGATAGCCCTTGAGCGCTTGCGCGAGGCACGGCAGCTCGGGCGCCAAGCGGTTCAAATCCTCGACGCTCAGCCTCAAGGCGCTGCCGCCGATCTGTACGAAATGGGTAAGGTCCGAGGTCTCGCCGCCAAGCACGACGGTGCCGCCCACCACGCCATCGCGCCCGATCAGCCACACCTCGGCGGCGTTGCGCTCGTCGACCTTTGCCAGCACGGAGACGAGGCCTTCCTCGATGAAAAACAGGTGCTCGATGGGCAGCCCGGCATGCTGCAACACGCGGCGCGGGACGAGCGGTACCCGTTCCAGAAGCGGGGATAGCCGGGCGAACTCGTCCGCAGGGAGCGACCGGAGCAGCGCGTTGCGCGGGAGCGCGGCCTCGGCGGGAAACGGCAGGCCGCCATCGAGCTGCTCGGCCGGAATACGGATAAACCCCACGGCACTGCTCCCCTGTTGACGCCCCGGAAACCGGAGAAGCACCCTCATGACTAAATAGGGTGGCCCGGGCGGGGTTCAAGATCGCCCCAAGAGTGACAAGTCCTTGTTGCACCGCACCAAACGCGCGTGCAACTGGGCCGGATAGTCGCAAAAAGCGTCACCGTCGCGGGGTATTTCGTGCCGCGGAAAACGGCGGTAGAACGGGCGGAATGACGGTTCAGAACGCAAAAAAGATTTCAGGCGGCGTGGTCCACGACCTGCCCGCGGACCTGAAAAAGGCCCTGGCCGCCAACGCCAAGGCGCTGGCCACGTGGGAGGACATCACGCCGCTCGCGCGCAATGAATGGATCTGCTGGATCGAGTCGGCCAAAAAAGCAGAGACAAGAACGCGCCGGATCACATGGGGCTGTGAGAATCTCCAGGACGGGAAGCGGCGACCCTGTTGCTGGCCCGGCTGCCCGCATCGTTGAGAGTCTTTGTCTGCGCTACCGGCCTCTGGCCTACTTGAGCGCATGTTTTTTGCGTGCAGGTTTGTTTGCCGCGGCGCATGATGCGTCCGGCTTATGTCAAACAGCTGGCCCCCGTAAAAGGGGGATGGCGCGCCGAAAAGCGCAGTCCGTAGTTGGTGTCGCGATCCGAAGATCGCGCGTGCGCCTTCCGGCGCGCCAATCGCGGCGGTTACGACGCCGGGCCCCGAATCACATTGTTCCACGATGCGCATCCCGCAATCGCGCTCAAGTAGCGCGAAGCAAGGGTGCGCACCAAGAAGCCAAATCCCAGCGAGCTTCTCGCAGG
>NZ_JBPPND010000161.1:0-2447 GCF_051306395.1 Methyloceanibacter sp. | reverse complement strand
ATCGTTTTCTGTGAAAAAGCGAGCGCGTGACCGTGGCGGAAGCGTCACAAAACGGCGGTTCGCGGGGGACTCACAGCCGAGGATGAAGGAGAGTTTGTGATGGCGCCAATGATGCGGCTGGTCCTTGGGCTTGGCGTGCTTGTTCTCATTCTCGCGGCAGTCGCGCTGGGGCTGCCGGCGCATGTGAAGGTGGCGCGGTCGGTGGTGATCAACGCGCCCGAATACGCCATTTATCCCTATCTCAACAATCTGCGCCGGTTTCCGGAATGGTCGCCTTGGGCGGCCCGCGATCCTAATATGAAGATGACCTATTCAGGCCCGCCCGAAGGCAAGGGGGCCAAGGTCGAGTGGGAGAGTGAGGTGCCGTCCGTCGGCGATGGCAGCCTGCAGATCGTCGAGACCGAACAGTCCCGCAGCGTGGATCTCGCCGCGAATATCAACGGTCTCAACGGCGCGAGCTCTTATCAGCTCACCCCTGACGGTTCCGGCAGCAAGGTCACCTGGACCTTCGGCTACGAGACGGGTTCGAGCCCGATCAAGCGTTGGAAAGGACTGATGCTCGACGGCTTTATCGGCGCCGAGTACCTGAAGGGGCTTCAGAATCTGAGGGCGAAAGTGGAGGGCGATCGGGCTCCGGCCGCGCGTCCCATCATCGTGCCGCCGCAAGCTGTCGCCCCGGCCGCTCCTGAAGACGGCCAGCCATCTGCCGGCGGGGAGTCGGTCGTTCCCGCGACGCCGGCGCAAGGCGCGCAGCAGCAGGCCGCACCGGCTCAGGCGGACACGCCGCCGCCACCGCAGCGCTAGCAAACATAGAGATTAGAGCTTCCGCTGTTCTTCCGCAGGCTTCGGCGCGGCGTCCGGCTCGCCTTGGGTCGCCTGCATGATCAGGTTCTCGAGCGGGCCGCACTGGAAAAGCGCCGCTTCGCCGCCGAAGCGTTCGGCCTCGCTCGCGGCGAGATGCGGATCGACCACCCGGCGCCCGGTGACCTGGTAGACGCAGGTCGCGCCGTCTGCGGCCGTGAAGGTGATGCTGTCGCCGATGGTCACGCCGCTCAGGGTCACGTCGCTCAGGGCCACGTCGCCCTGCACCTGATCGCTCTTCGCCTTCTGGGTCTTGACGCGCGCGGTGCGGTCCGGCGCGGGCGAGGTGGATCCAGCAACGCCGGCCGTCTCGCGGCGCATCGCGGCGCTCAGGCCGAGCCGTGGCACACTGGCCGACGGCGCGAGAGACATGCTCACGGAGAGATCCTCCCACGGCCAGCGGGCCGGGGTCGATTGGTCGGCGAGCACCTGGTTCCAGACGCTCTGGCGCAGCGCTTGCGCGAGCCCGTCCTCGCCGAGCGAGGGCAGCACGTTCGCGAGCTGGACGCCGCCGACCGCAAGACCAACCGCGCCAACGGCTCCTAACCACGCCTTGCGCGTCGCGCGCCGGCGAAGAGATAGGAGGAGGAGCTGCACCGACCCCCGTAACGGCATCAGATCCTCCTCCCGATCCGCCGCGGGGAGGCATTGTCGCGGCGGTAGTGACGCCACATGAGCAGCGTCACTGAGCTTAGGAAGATGAGCAAAAAGACGAACATTGCGATTTGTCCTGTCTTACCGTTCCGGGCCGATGGCTCGACGCCTGAGACTTTCGCTGTCTCCTGCGGTTTCGCCACGCCCCCTGCCGCGGTGCTTGCCGGCGCCGACTCGGAGGTCCCGAGTGCGGTGTCGGCTTGCGGCGGCGGTGCCGGAATCGGTTCAGCTGCTGCAACCCGCGTTCCCGCAACTCTGGGAAGAGCTTGCGGGGCGGCGGATGGGTCGAACGCGAGCTGGCGCCGACCCGGAGCTGTAGCCCTGAGCGTTCCGGCTGCGGGGCGTCCGTAGACTTTATCATAGACCCAGCCGTCTGGAAGGTTCAGGGGGACTTTCGCAGTGGTAACAACTTTGCCATCAGGGCGGGAATCCACAGAATCCACGGCCACGAGGCTTGTCTGGCTCGACACTAGATAATGCCGGAGGGCCACCTGCTCGATGGCGTCATCAGGGGTTTTTGGGCCGATAGAGCTCGAAAGGGCGACGACGGCCGCGATCACGGCAAGAACGGGCAAGATCGCCAGGGGCTTGAGAAAGCCTGGAGCAACAGGTCGCGATGTCATCGACTGCCCTCGGTGCTCGGCACGAGGGTCAATGCAGCACGTCAATTGGGCGCGGGCGTAACCGTAATGTGGCCCGGGACCGGGTGTTCTCGCCATATGTGTGGCGGGAATGGGGAGGGACCGGCGGAACCTGCAAACGGATCGACGCGTTACGGGCTTGCATCAACGACAACTCATTGATGAAGCCGCCCGCCCCCTGGGCGGCCTCTACCCCCGTTTATCCAAATTCAGGAGGACGATATGGCGAAAATGAAAAATCTTGAGGACCTGTTCCTGCATCACCTCAAGGACGTCTACTACGCCGAGAAG
>NZ_JBPPND010000160.1:0-4981 GCF_051306395.1 Methyloceanibacter sp. | reverse complement strand
ATGCTGGTACGCTCAACGCGGTGGTCTTGGCTCAAGGCCTGGGCGATGCAGATCGCCAGGCGCCGCGGCATGAAGAAGGCAATCGTGGCCCTGGCACGCCGGTTGGCTGTGATCATGCACCGCATCTGGGTCGACGGCACCGAGTTCCGCTGGACCCGGGAGATCGCAGCGGCATGAGCGCGGTGCGGGATCAAAGGCAATAGGAGAACACGCGAGTTCCACCGAACGGTGGAATGATGTCCCTCGCGGGACGACGGATGAGGTGAGATCGTATGTCCGCTTGGACCTACCGTCGCTTGATGGCAAGGCCGCCCCAAAGATTGTTCCACCTCGTCTTCGAATCCCATGATGGAAGGGCCTTGGTGCCGATTCCGAAGAGAAGCACGAGCCTGCGAGCGGCATCGACACTGAATTGGTGGATAGTCTGAAAGCGCTTGACCCCGAACGGCCGATTAGAGAAGCGGACATCCGGAGGTTGGAACCCGTGTTGGGCTCCCCCTTCCAACGGTCTGGCTTAGGCCGCTATAATGCAAGCTTTCTTGCGCGGAGAGCTTTCATGTTGCTTCCTGTCGGCAGACGATGGCTCGCGGCAGTTCTCGCGCTGGGATTTTGTAGCGCCGCGAACGCCGACGATGTGCTTTTCGAAAATGTCCGAATCTTCGACGGAAAGAGCGCAGCCCTTTCCGCTCCGTCGAATGTGCTGGTCAAGGGCAACGTCATCGAGCGTATTTCTACGGCACCGATCGCTGTAGCCGGCGCTCTGCGTATCGCCGGAAACGGGCGCACGCTGATGCCCGGCCTGATCGACAATCATTGGCATGCGATGTTGGTGCGGGTGACCCCGGCACAATCACTCGGTGATGTCGGCTACAACAATCTAGCGGCTGGTAACGAGGCGACTGACACTCTAATGCGCGGCTTCACCACCGTTCGCGATGTTGGCGGGCCGGTGTTCGGTCTCAAGCGCGCCATCGACGAGGGCATCGTCAAGGGCCCGCGCATCTATCCGTCCGGCGCCATTATCACTGTCACGAGCGGGCATGGGGATTTCCGTCAGCTAACCGATCTCCCACGGACGATCGGCGGCATGCTCACCCGCATGGAGCAGGTCGGTGGCGCCATGGTCGCGGACAGCCCTGACGAGGTGCGCGTTCGCGCGCGCGAACAGCTCATGCAGGGCGCCTCGCAAGTCAAGTTGACGGCGGGCGGCGGAGTGTCGTCACCCTTCAGTCCGGTCGACGTGACCACCTTCACCGAGGCCGAACTGCGCGCCGCGGTTGAAGCGGCCGAGAATTGGGGCACGTATGTCGCCGCGCATGCCTTTACTCCGGCTGCGATCCAGAGAGCCATTGCGGCTGGCGTGAAGTGTATCGAACACGGCATGCTGATGGACGAGGCTACCGCCAAGCTGCTTGCCGAGAAGGATATTTGGTTGAGCTTGCAGCCCCTCCCCGAGGACTTGAGGCTGGGCTTTCCGGTGGGTTCAGTCCAGCGAGCCAAGGCGGATGAGGTCTGGCCCGGCATAGCCAGGTCCTACGAGTTTGCAAAGAAGTACAAGATCAAGACGGCGTGGGGTACCGACGTCCTGTTCTCTCGCGCGCTGGCGCAGCAACAGGGGGCAATTCTGGCCTCGCTCACTCGCTGGTACACCTCCGCCGAAGCACTGGTCATGGCGACATCGACAAACGCCGAACTGCTGGCGCTGTCCGGCAAGCGCAATCCCTATCCCGGCAAACTCGGCGTCGTGGAACAGGGCGCACTCGCGGATTTGCTGCTTGTCGACGGAAATCCGCTGGACAATATCAACCTGATTGCCGATCCCGCCAATAGCTTCAAAATCATCATGAAGGACGGCGTCATCTACAAGAACGCTTTGACCAAGTGAGCCTACGTCGAGCCAGACGATGCCATCGCAAGATCGGTTACTGAACTTCGCACCACCTTGCCTCGAGGCGCCACCGTGGTCGTTTATTATGTAGGCCATGGCATGCTCACACCAAAGGACAGCAGGGCTGACGGCGGAGCCGAAGAGACCTTGCTTCTCTGGTCCGATTCCTTTCCCTTTGCTGCGCTCTATGCCGTACAGCAGCACGAGAATGGCGATCGCAACGACCCCCGCGACGGAAAGGCGTCGAGAGCTCTACTTTCCCCTGTGGGACCATGGACGAGATAGGGCTTGTAGAAGACAATCTTGCCGCTTATTTAAGGGGTATCGACATTTGGCCGGACAATATCGCCGTTTCGCCTTCGCTGATTGCCAGGCGCGCGTTCAGACCCTCCAAACATCGACGAACAAGCTTCGGACCTCGCCTCTGGCGACCTTAAGCTCGACTGCAACTGACTACATCGAAAGGACGACCCCTTATGATCAAGGGCACTGTGAAATTCTACAATGACCAAAAGGGCTTCGGCTTCATTGAGCCGGAAGACGGCAGCAAGGACGTATTTGTTCACGCCACCGCGCTAGAGCGCGCCGGCATGAGCGGGTTGTCCGAGGGCCAGAAGGTCTCGTTTGAGACCGAAGTTGACAGCCGCAGCGGCAAAACCGCCGTGGCACGCATCCAGGCTGAGTAGTCGTCACGACCACACGAGCTTTGAGAAAATGAGAGCCGTCCCCTTCGGGGGCGGCTTTTTAGTTTTCAGGGTCTTGAGGTCCACTTGTGGCACTTGCCGGACATCAGCCTTAATAACTTATCCCCGCCCTCCGAACCTGCCGTAGAATATCTCCACCTCGTCCGTTAAAGGGCGCTTTCGCGAGGCGTGCGTTGAGGCGGGATTGAGGTGCGGCCCCTGCGGGTCTCGTTCGCAAGGAGACCTCGGGGCGGCGCTGGAGCCACCCCCCGGGGCTACTACGAGCCCCCGCGAGAAGCTCGCTGGGATTTGCTCTCGCGCGACAGCGGGTCAAAGGCCGAAGTGCACATAGCGCTCAAGCAGGCCGGAGGCCGGTAGCGCAGAGAACAATGAGAAGCGGGGCCCGGTGCCGTAACCGCCGCGATTGGCGCGCCGGAAGGCGCACGCGCGGTCTTCGGATCGCGACACATTAGGATTTGCGCTTTTCGGCGCGCCATCCCCCTCATGCCTCCGCCCCTCCTCGGGGCGGCGGGAATCTCGGCATGCTGGTTCAATCGCGGGGAATCGTCCTTGATTTTGGACGCTCACCCGACCATTCTCCGCGGCAATCGGCAGATGCGGAAGGAGCCTGATGACGAAGGAAGAAATGCTCGAATTCCCGGGGGTGGTCACAGAACTGCTCCCGAACGCCACCTTTAGGGTGAAGCTCGAGAACGAACACGAGATCATTGCCCATACGGCGGGACGGATGCGCAAGAACCGTATTAGGGTGCTTGCTGGCGACAAGGTTCTGGTCGAGATGACCCCCTATGATCTCACTAAAGGTCGGATCACTTACCGGTTTAAGTAGCAAGCTCGGGCTGAAGCGGAGTGAACCCGCTGCGGCTGAGCCTGCTTTTGCGAACCCCGCCAAGGCGAAAACGCCGAAGCGGCCGCCGCGTCGGCGCGCGCCGACTCCTGGCTCGAGCTTCCGGCCCAAGCTGGTGCTCGCCTCCGCCTCGCCGCGCCGCCTTCAGCTTCTCGAGCAGGCCGGCATCGCGCCGGATGCGTTGCGCCCGTCCTCGGTCGACGAGAGCGTCGCCAAGGGCGAGGTGCCGCGCCATATCGTGCGCCGGCTCGCCCGCGCCAAGGCCGAGGCCGCGCTCAAGATCACCAAGTCCGAGCCCGAATTCGCCAAGGCCTTTCTGCTGGCCGCCGACACCGTCGTCGCCGTCGGCCGCCGCGTGCTTGGCAAGGCGGAGCTCGAGCATGAGGCCGCCGACATGCTGCGCCTGCTGCGCGGCCGCGCCCACCGGGTGCACACCGCCATCTGCCTGGTCACGCCGGAAGGCCGCTGGCGCGAGCGCGTCGTGGAGACGCGGGTCCGCTTCCGCAACATCTCCGATCAGGAGATCGGCGCCTATCTGGCGAGCGGCGAGTGGAAGGGCAAGGCGGGCGGATATGCCATTCAAGGCATTGCCGGCGCCTTCGTGGTGAAGCTCGTGGGCTCTTATACGAATGTCGTGGGCCTGCCCCTCACCGAAGTGGTCGGCCTGCTGGCCGGCGAGGGCTACCCCGTCACCTTGTTGTGGCTCTCAAAGTCGGAGGTCGAAACGGAGTGACGGCGGGTGCGGGCAAGCCGGCGCAAAGCAAGTCCGCGGTCTGTCCCGTCTGCGGCAAACCCACCGACCCTGCGCATCGCCCGTTCTGCTCGAAGCGTTGCGCCGAGATCGATCTCGGCCGCTGGCTGAAGGGCGCCTATGCCGTGCCCGGCGAGCCGGTCGCCAAGATCGATGACGCCTTTGGCCCGCGCGACGAAGACCTCGAGTAAGGGAGTCTCGGGTCAAATCCCGGTCTCGACAGAGCCGGGTCGATTTCCTATAAGCCAGGGCCTTGCGTAGGCCTTATGCCTTTGGGAAAGCCCATCGCCCATATGCCGTAAACGGCGGGCCCAGGTAGCTCAGTTGGTAGAGCAGCGGACTGAAAATCCGCGTGTCGGTGGTTCGAATCCGCCCCTGGGCACCACAATATCCTACTAGAATCAGTTAGTTGACACTCGTTCAGTCTGGCAAGTTAGCATTTTTGCCCCCGGCAGCTAATGCGCTGTTTTTGCACCTAAATTCCCCTGGGTTCCCCGTCTTGCCGCAAGTGGACGCAACATACACGCGACATACGAGGCGCGCCGGGCCTGTCCCTAGCGCAAATGTCATCCGGTTGGCGAGACACGACGAATCGGGTGACACCCGATGTGGGACGCTTGCAGATTGCTTTGGTCGTTGCTCATCGGGTTATTCCGATCCCGAGCGTCACTTGAAGCCGAGAACCGGGCTCTGCGGCAGCAGATCGTCGTCCTGCGGCGTACTGCGCCCAAGAGGCTCTGCTTCAATATCTTTGACCGGTTAATTATCGTCGGCCTCTATCGACTGCTTCC
>NZ_JBPPND010000159.1:0-2375 GCF_051306395.1 Methyloceanibacter sp. | reverse complement strand
CGATCCGATTCAGCTCCCGCTCACTCATCAGTACCCCCAAGTTCGACAGGTGTCGGTCAGGTTTAGTGTATCCGGCGGGTGCCGGGGGTCGTGTCTCGGAAGTGGTGGAAATTCGAAGGCGGCGTAATCTCCGGGTGAGTTCACAACCACCCAACCGGCGGCGCCAACCGCCAGGGAGATCACGCCATGAACGAGAATACCGCGAGCTCAACCGCTTCGCTACTGCCCGACGCGTCGGCCTATGACCCGATCGAGGACCGCCTGCGGGCGAGCGTCCGCGCGACCATCGAGACGATGTTCGAAGAGGAACTGGCCGAATTTCTGGGCCGCCTCCGTTACGGTCGTGGCGGCGGCGCGGCGAAGGGCTATCGCCACGGGCACCGGGATCGGCAACTGACCGGCACGTTCGGCACCGAGACGGTGCGCGTGCCGCGTGCCCGGATCGAGAGCGAGGAGGGCAAGGTCACGGAATGGCGGTCGAAGGCGCTGCCGCGTTACCAGCGGTTGACCAAGAAGGCCGAAGCCCTGATCGCCGCGGTCTACCTGGCCGGGACCAACACGCGGCGCGTCAAGCGGGCGCTGTTCGGGTTGTTCGAGGGCGCCGTCAGCAAGGACGTGGTCAGCCGCGCCTGGCGCAAGGTGAAGGTCGACTGGGAGGCTTGGTCCGCCCGCAGGCTGGCCGAGGAGGACATCGTCCGTCTCATTCTCGATGGGACCGTGATCCGGACCCGGCTGGACAGGAAGGCCACGAACATCTCTGTGCTGGCCGCCATCGGCGTGCGGCGCGACGGGCAGAAGGTGCTGCTGTCCATCAAGAATATGGGCGGCGAGAGCACCTCGGCCTGGGGCCAGTTCCTCGCCGATCTCGATGCGCGGGGCCTGAAGCGGCCCGAGTTCGTCATCGTCGACGGCGCCCCGGGTCTCGAAGCCGCACTCGTGGCGCTGTGGGGCGGGGACCTGCCCATCCAGCGCTGCACGGTTCACAAGCATCGCAACCTGCTGGCTCACGCCCCGAAGCACCTCCATGACGAGCTGACCGAGGACTACCGCGACATGATCTACGCCGACACCGCGGCCGAGATCGAGAAGCGCCGCAAGGGCTTCCTTCGCAAGTGGCGACTCAAGTGCAAGGCCGTCGCCGACAGCCTGGAGGAAGCCGGGGACCGGCTCTTCAGCTTCACCCGCCTCGACCCGTCCCAATGGAAATCCGCCCGGACCACAAATGCCATCGAGCGGCTGAACGAGGAATTCCGTCGCCGCATCAAGACCCAGACTGTGCTGCCCTCCGCCGAGACCGTGCCGATGCTGCTCTGGGCGCTCCTCGCCTCCGGTCAGATCCAGATGCGCAAGGTCGACGGATGGGAGACCCTTTCCCAGCCCCTCGAGCCGATGCCTCTTGACCTCGCTGCCTGAGAGCCCGAACCTTCACATGCCCGGAGCGCGCCGCCAGGCAATTTCCACAGCATTCGCGACACGACCCGATCCTCATCAACGATACATTGGCCGATCTCGACGGTGAGACGCTCGCGCGGCGCACTGGCGAGGTCGTCAGGCTGCGTCCGCAGGCCTTTGCGATCCTGCGCTACCTGATCGAACATGCCAACCGGTTGGTAACCAAGACCGAACTGATCCGGGCCGTATGGGGGGCGACGGCGGTCACCGATGACAGCCTCGTGCAGGGCATCCTTGAAATTCGTCGAGCCCTTGACGACGGGAGCCATAGCGTCGTGGCCACCGTTATGGGCCGCGGCTACCGGTTGGTGTTGCCCGAGCCTCTGCAATACACGCCGAACCGGCCGTCACTCGCAGTCCTGCCCTTCGTCAACCTCGATGCCGACCCCGCGCACGATCGGTTTGCTGACGGCCTGGCGGGTTCCATCATCTCGGCCGCCTCGCGCATCGCGGACCTTTCGGTGATCGCCCACAGCGCGGCTCTCGACGCTCGCCCGCGAACCGCAGCCAATTGGCCGGCTACCGAATGGAATGTCACGCGCTACCGGCTCGAGGGCAGCATTCAGGGGTCGGCCGGCCGACTGCGGATCAATGCTCAGCTGACCGAGGCAGCTTCGGCCGCGCATGTCTGGGCGCAGACCTTCGACGGCGAGTCGGGCGACCGGTTCGTACTTCAGGACCAATTCACCGAAAGCATTGTCGGCGCGCTGCAGCCGTCGATCCGTCGTGCCGAGATCGAACGGGCGCTGCGGAAACGCCTGGAAGATCTGGACTCGTGGGATCTCTACCTGCGAGCGGTGCCCCCCACGCATGCGAACAGCCCGGAGGCGACTGTAACGGCGCTGTCGCTCCTTGGCCGGTCGCTGCAGCTGGAGCCGAAGCATTTTGCCTCCCACGCCTATGCGGCGTGGTGCCACGAACAG
>NZ_JBPPND010000158.1:0-35756 GCF_051306395.1 Methyloceanibacter sp. | reverse complement strand
GTCGACCGCGGCCGTCGAACGTCATCTGATCGAGGCGGATGCGTCCAGAAAGCGCCGGGCCGAGGTCATCGACCGCATGGCCGCCGCCTATATTCTGCAAGGCGCGCTGGACCGGCTCAAGAACCTGGCGGCATCACAGTACTAGGGTCAGGACCCATAACTGAGCGAAAGCGGATGACGGCTTCGAGCCCTTCTCAGACCATTTGCCAGTTGGTAGAGTCTCAGCGTTCTGCGGCTGAGATAACGGCTTCATAAGTGTCCAACCATCTAATCCAAGCCTTCGAATGGATCGCTGAAGCGTTCGAAGAGCTTCGCCTTCCCGGCGTAAGCAAGGGCGCTTTCATGGGCCGTCCAAGCCTCAAACATCTTGGCAGATCGATAATTGGATCGAAAGACGGTAAGTCCCTCGTGGTTCATTGTCCTCTGGAGATCAAAGAGTTGCTTCTTGAGGCGGAGCCGGAGGTCTACTTCGAGACTGAACATTACAGAGGATTCCCAGCAGTCCTGATGAGGCCAGAGAAGACGGACAAAGCGACCTTGCGCACGCGTATTGAGGCCGCTTGGCGAATGAACGCAACAAAGCGACAGCTTTCGGATCTTGAAAGTGATGCTCTCTGAGCTTTGAGCCAACTACACGGGATGTGAACGGCAGCTTCGTCCCGAGAGCGGACCTCGACTGGACCGGGTTCCATATGACGTGGCGTCGTGATTCAAGCACGGCAGGAGGATCTGCCGATGTCAGATCAATTTTGGCTCACCGAGACCCAGCTGAAGCATATTGACCCCCTACTTCCCAAAGTCGCGTGGCGTTCCGCGTGTGGACGACCGTCGTGTCGTCAGTGGGATTATCCATGTCATCCGGAATGGTCTGCGATGGCGGGTTGGCCCCACAAGACGCTCTACACCCGGTTCGTTCGCTGGTCCCGCATGGACATCTTCGACCGCATCTTCGCCAACCTTGCGGCTGAGAGCGAGCCGTCGGACCGGATGATGATTGACAGTACCCATCCCAAGGCGCACCGGACCGCCGCCAGTCTGCTCAAAAAGGGGATTCGCCTCGTCGCATCGGTCGCACGAAAGGCGGACTGAACTCTCCCGTTACGACCGCTGCGCACACACCTTCTTCAGGGTGATCTGCATCGCCGCGGCAGTCATCTTCTGGCTCGGCAAATGAGTCCTGACCCTAAGGCGAACTTTCGAACAGGATATAGTCCTTCGGCTCGTCCGGGCAGAAGCCGGCGCCGCACAGCGCGATCGTCGAGAAGATATTCGCGACGGCCAGTACCAGAAACAAGAGAAGCGCTGACAACGGCAGCGGCTTCAGCCGGACCGACATGGGCTCGGCCCGCGAGAACTGCCGGTCGTCGAGCAGCATGATGGCGCAGCCCACCACGATGACGACGAATGCGATGAACGCCCAGGTGTACAAATGCAGCCCGAACACAGGATTGCCGTATGAGCCCGTGCCCGGAACGATGTGAATTAAGATCTGCCGCATCGAGATGGCGGCCCCGGCCACCGCACCGATAATGGCGACGCCATAATGGCTCGGCTTCGGCCCGAAGATGATGTTCAGCGCGATCCCAAAGCCAGCGGCCAAGAAGCCTACACGCTGCAGGATGCACAGCGGACAGGGGAGATCGCGGAACCAAATTTGGTCGATGAAGGCGAGCGCCAGCACCGTACCGATGCCAAGAAGCCCGATGGCATTCAGCAGCCTCGATAGGTCGCCGGACACGCGGTTCTCCCCCTAAAGCTGGATGTTCAAGACCTCGGTCACATGGACGCGGAACAAGACGAGCATCGTCACAAGCCCGACGACCCAGAAACCCATGGCCACGCCGCGCTGGCGCATCCAAGCCGCGCCAAGTCCACACGCAAAGAGAACAAAGGGTAAGCTCATCATTGTCTAGCCCTCCCGATTGTCCCCCGGCCGGTGCCTAAGTTCCCTCAACCGGCCATTCCATCTTATTGATTCGCTTGCCTTGCAAGGTATTGAAGTTCGCCCCCCGCTGGCAAGCCCTGCTCTGATCCCTCCGAACGCGACGAGGCCGCCCATGGTCGGGGCGGCCTCCCGCTCTAATATCTACGCTCTAAGCCTCGCCGCCGGCCTACCAACAGGCCATGCAGCGGCACCCGCGGACCGGGCGGCACTTATAGCGAAATCCTGGGGGACAGCGGCCCCAGCCGCGGCAAGCGATCTGGCCGATCGGCGAATAATTCTTGGCGACGCCCGGAAGATTCGCGCCCGCCGAGTTCCAAGTCAGTGCCTCCGCCTTCCACGCAACGCCACCTGCGAGCAGCACGGCTGCCGCTAACCCAAGAGAAACTGCCAGCCTACGCATCTTGAGCCTCCTAGTTGGATCGTAACCCACCCTCAGCCTAGCGATACTAGCCGAGTCCCTATGGCGGTGCGATGTCATTCCAGCATCAACACGTCATGCGACTTGCGGTGCGGCGCGATCGAGGATCGCGCGCGCATCGAGCCCCGCGGCTCCAGCGCCATAGGTGCTGCGCCACGTCCCCTGAAGCCGCGTCGCCAGGAAGGCGTCGCTCACCGCCGCCGGTGCATGGGCCAGCAGAAGCGCGCCCGCCTGCGCCAGCGCAAGCTGCTCGACGAGCGTGCGGGCCACGCTCTGATCGCGCATGGCCTCGGCGAGCAGCGTCTCGATGCGATCGAGTGCGGCCTTCAAGCGGGGCTCGTGTCCGCCGAGCGCGTCGATCTCGTCGAGCATACGGCGCAGCGTCTCCGGCGCACGTTCCAAGACGCGCAGCACGTCGAGGCACATCACGTTGCCCGACCCTTCCCAGATGGCGTTGACCGGCACCTCGCGATAGAGCAGTGGAAAGCCGCCTTCCTCCACATAGCCGTTGCCACCCAGGCACTCCATGGCTTCGTAGACGAGGCTCGGCGCGGTCTTGCACACCCAGTATTTCGTGACCGGCGTCATCAGGCGGCGATAGGCGATCTCGTCTTCGTCCGCGCCCCCGTCGAAGGCGCGCGCCAGCCGGAACGACAGCGCGGTCGCCGCCTCGGCGTCGAGCGCCATGTCGGCGAGCACTTGGGCCATCAGCGGCTGATCGATCAGCAATCTCTGGAATACGCTGCGATGCCGCGCGTGATGGATGGCGCGCGCGAGCGCCTGGCGCATCAAGCCTGCGGACGACACCGCGCAATCGAGCCGCGTCAGCGTCACCATGTCGATAATGGTGGGAACGCCCCGGCCCTCCTCGCCCACGCGGAAACCTTGGGCGTTCTCAAACTCAACCTCGGACGACGCGTTGGACCGGTTGCCGAGCTTGTCCTTCAGCCGCACCAGCCGCAGCCCGTTCAACGCCCCGTCCGGCCTCAGGCGCGGCAGCAGGAAGCAGCTCAAGCCGTCTTTCGCCTGCGCCAGGACGAGAAACGCATCGGACATCGGCGCGGAGAGAAACCATTTATGCCCGGTGATGGCATATGTCTCATCGTCGAGGCGCTCGGCCCGCGTGGTGTTGGCCCGCACATCCGTGCCCCCCTGCCGTTCGGTCATGCCCATGCCGAGGGTCACCCCCGTCTTCGTCTCGGCCGTCACAGCCTCCGGGTCATAGGCCCGGCTCAGGATCTTGGGCAGCCATTCGGCCGCAAGTGCCGGGGCGTGGCGGAGCGCGGCCACGGACGCATGGGTCATGGTAATCGGGCAGCAATGCCCGGGCTCCATCTGCGCCGCCATGTAGAAGCCGGCGGCACGCGCCGCATAGGCCCCGGGCTTAGGCGCACCGCCCGTCAACAGATGCTCCCAGGTCGAGCAATGGAGGCCCTGGGCCATACTGATGGCCATGACCTCGTGATAGGCGGGATGAAACGCCACCCGGTCGATCCGCTGCCCTTGGGCATCGAAGGCCTGCAGTTCCGGCGGATGGACGTTGGCGCAGCGTCCGAGCTCGATCGCCGCGGCGCTGCCGGTGACGCCGCCGAACACCTCGAGATCGACGGCCGCCCATTCGGCCCCTTCGCGCGCCACCGCCTCCCGCAACGTCTGGTCCGAGGTGAACAGGTTCACGTCGATAAAAGGCGGGCTCTGATTGAAGGCGGTATCGTCCCGGATCGGATCGGCCATGGTCCTACCGTGCCAAAGCTCCGTTACGGCGAGCTTACCTTAAATGCGCGGCCATGCTTGATGCCCGCGCAGCTCGGGCTTATACAGTGCCCTTTAATGAGCATCGCGGCAGAAGCGCTCACAGCGCCGTTTCCACATCGCCATCTCCTCGGGATAGAAGGTCTTTCCAGCAGCGAGATCACGGCGCTGCTCGACCTGTCCGAGGAGGCGGCTAAGCGTGGCCGTCAGGTGGACAAAAAGCGCGACGACCTGCGCGGCCGCACTCTCATCAATCTCTTTTTTGAAGCCTCGACCCGCACCCAAAGCTCGTTCGAGCTGGCGGGCAAGCGCCTCGGCGCCGACGTGATGAACATGTCGATCCCGACCTCGTCCATCAAGAAGGGCGAGACCCTGATCGACACGGCGGTGACGCTGAACGCCATGCGCCCTGATCTCCTGGTCGTGCGCCACCATGCCGCCGGCGCGGTCGAGCTGCTCTCCCAGAAGGTGGACTGCTCGGTGATCAACGCGGGCGATGGCAGCCACGAACATCCTACCCAGGCTCTGCTCGATGCCCTGACCATCCGCCGCCACAAGAACCGCATCGAGGGGCTGATCGTGGCGATCTGTGGCGACATTCTTCACTCGCGTGTCGCCCGCTCGAACATTCTTCTGCTCAACACGCTTGGCGCCCGCGTCCGCGTCGTCGCGCCCTCGACCCTGCTCGGCGCCGGCATCGACCGCCTCGGCGTGGAAGTCTACACCTCCATGCATGAAGGGCTAAAGGACGCCGATGTCGTGATGATGCTGCGCCTTCAGCGCGAGCGCATGGTGTCGAGCCTGATCCCGAGCCAGCGGGAGTATTTCCACTTCTACGGCCTCGACTACGACAAGCTGGCCCGCGCCAAGCCCGACGCACTCATCATGCATCCCGGTCCCATGAACCGCGGTGTGGAGATCGACTCCAACGTGGCGGACGATGCCCGCAGCGTGATCCGCGAACAGGTGGAGATGGGCGTTGCCGTGCGCATTGCCGTGCTTCAAGCGCTCGCCCGCCATCTGCCCAACGAATGACCGCCATGGACGCCCAAGACGAGCAACACGACACCGACCGCCGCCGCCAGCATCGGCCCCTGGCCTTGGTCAATGCGCGGCTGGTCGACCCGGCGTCGGGGCTCGACGCGTTCGGCGGCCTCCTCATCGAGAACGGCGTCATTGCCGATCTCGGCATGCACATCATGGAGGGATCGGTCGAAAGCGCGGAGTCACTCGATTGCGGCGGGCGCACGGTCGCGCCTGGGCTCATCGACATGATGGTGTTTTGCGGCGAGCCGGGCCATGAGCACCGCGAGACCCTGGCGACCGCGAGCCGCGCTGCGGCGGCCGGCGGCGTCACCACCATTTGCTGCATGCCCAACACCGATCCGGTGATCGACGACGTGGCTCTCGTGGACTTCATTCTTCGCCGCGCCCGCGATACCGCCCTCGTCCATGTCCATCCCATGGCGGCGATGACCCGCGATTTGAAGGGCGAGGAAATGGCGGAGATCGGCCTGCTCCGCGAGGCGGGCGCCGTCGCCTTCACCAACGGCAAAACGAGCGTCGCCAGTGCCAGGCTCATGCGGAACGTCCTGTCCTACGCCAACGATTACGGCGCGTTGGTGGTGCATCACTTGGAGGACGACTCTCTCACGCAGGACGGCGTGATGAACGAGGGCGAGGTGGCGACGCGTCTCGGCTTGCGCGGCATTCCGACCGCGGCCGAGACCATCATACTCGAACGCGATATCCGTCTGGTCGAGCTCACCGGCGCCCGGTATCACGCGAGCCAGATTTCCTGCCGCGCCTCGCTCGACGTGATCCGCGCCGCCAAGGCCCGTGGCCTCCCCGTCACCTGCGGTGTCTCCGTCAATCATCTCACGCTCAATGAGAACGACATCGGCTCCTATCGGACCTTCTTCAAGATGAAGCCGCCGCTGCGCACGGAGGACGACCGGCAGGCCATGGTTGAGGGCGTATCGCAAGGCGATATCGATGTGATCGTCTCCGCGCATGACCCGCGGGGCGCCGAAGGAAAGCGCCGGCCCTTCGCCGAGGCCAATGACGGCGCGGTCGGCCTCGAGACCATGCTCAGCGCGGCACTACGCCTCTACCATAACGGCGAGGTCTCGCTTCATCGCCTGCTCGACGCTCTCTCGGCACGGCCGGCCGAACTCTTGGGTCTCAGCGGGGGGCGGCTCGCCAAGGGTGCCACGGCCGATCTCGTGCTGATCGATCTCGAAATGCCCTGGAAGGTCGAGCCCGAGCAGCTGCGCTCCAAGTCCAAGAATACCCCCTTCGACGAGGCGCGCTTCGAAGGCCGGGCCCTCGTGACATTCGTTGCCGGACGGCCCGTCTATCATTACGGTTGAACCGGCTCGCCGCACCCAAAAGAGGATGATCGATGCCCCCTTCCGAGGACTGGAGCGCGGTTGTCCCGTTGATGCTCGGGCTCATCTTCGCGAGTTTTGTCGTCGGTTATCTGCTCGGCTCGATTCCGTTCGGCCTCATCCTCACCAGGCTTTCCGGCGGCGGTGACGTCCGCAAGATCGGCTCCGGCAATATCGGTGCGACCAATGTCTTGCGCACCGGCAACAAGCCGCTGGCCGCTCTCACCCTCCTCCTCGACGTGCTCAAAGGAACCGCCGCCGTCTGGTTGGGTTCGCATTTCGGACCTTACGCCGCCATGTTCGCCGGCCTCGGCGCCTTCCTCGGCCATCTCTACCCGGTCTGGCTTGGATTTCGCGGCGGCAAAGGTGTGGCCACCTATATCGGCGTGGCGCTCGGGCTTTATTGGCCTGCGGCGCTCGCCTTCTGCGTCGTCTGGCTCCTGGTCGCCATTACGACGCGCTACTCTTCTCTCTCCGCGCTCGTGGCGAGCGCAGCCACTCTCGGCTCCCTCGTGCTCACGGGACAATCTCGGCTTGCGGTCTTCTTCGCGTTGCTTACCGCCCTTCTCTACGTCCGCCACGCCGGCAATATCCGCCGCCTAACGAACGGCGAGGAGACGCGCATTGGCGAGAAACAAAAAGCCTGAGGCCGGCACGCGCCTCAACGACGCCCAGCGTCTCGCCTGGCTGCGGTTGATCCGCAGCGAGAATGTCGGCCCCGCCACGTTCCGTGCCTTGGTCAACGAGTTCGGCGGCGCGCAAGCCGCGATCGAAGCGCTGCCGGACTTGTCGCGGCGCGGCGGGCGGGCGCAAGAGATCCGCCTCGGCAGCATCGCGGACGCCGAAGCCGAGATCGAAGCCGCGCGCGCCATGGGCGCCCATCTCGTGGCGCTCGGCGAACGGGGCTATCCCCCCGCGCTCGCGCAAGTCGATGCGCCCCCGCCCCTCATCTACGTAAAAGGCCGGCTCGAACTTGCCGAGATCCCCATTGTCGCCATTGTCGGCGCGCGCAACGGGTCCGCCGTCGGTCAGAAATTCACCCGTCAGATCGCAAGCGCGCTGGGGCTCGAAGGGTTCGTCGTCGCCTCGGGACTTGCGCGCGGGATCGACACCGCCGCGCACACGGCAAGCCTCGAGCATGGAACCATCGCGGTCGTCGCCGGCGGGATCGACGTCGTTTACCCGCCGGAGAATGCAAGCCTCCAGCAGGCGATCGGCGAGCGCGGGCTCCTCGTCAGCGAGCGCGCCCCTGGCTTCTCGCCCCGCGCGAAGGACTTTCCACGGCGCAATCGGCTGATCTCCGGGATCGCGTTGGGCGTGGTTGTGGTGGAGGCGGCCGAGCGCTCGGGCTCTCTCATCACCGCGCGGCTTGCCGGCGAGCAAGGCCGTGAGGTCTTTGCCGTCCCCGGAAGCCCGCTCGACCCGCGCGCGGCCGGAACCAATAATCTCCTGAGGCAAGGCGCCACACTGGTCACGGACGCAAAGGATATCGTCGAAACGCTGGCGCCCATCCTCGGCCATTGCCCCCTCCCGCCCAGCATAGAACTCGCGTCATGCGACGAGACGGACACGCCCCCGCCGCTCCCTGATATCGCTCAAAGTGACCGCGAGCGCGTGTTGGAGGCGCTCGGCCCGAGCCCCGTCGATATCGACGAGCTCATTCGGGTCACGGGCCTGGAGACGCGGAAAGTCCACATTATCCTGCTTGAGCTCGACCTGGCCGGACGGCTCCAGCGCCACGGCGGCCAGCTCGTGTCGCTGAGCGAGCCCTAGAGGGCGTCAGTCGCCCTTGGCCTTTTCGGTGTTGGCCTCCTCCAGCGCCATGGTGAGCAAATAGGCCAGGAAGGGCATGCGCGCCTCCTGCGCCAGCGACTGCAAGCCCTTGAGCAAGGAGCCGATATATTCGGCGGCCTCCTTGCGACAAGGCTCCGATTGACCCTTGATGGAATTTGCGCCTACTGGTGGCTCGGCGCGGGACCCTGCCATTCGATTCCGCCTCGCATCGCGCCCATTGGTCACCACCACCGCCTCCACAAATGGCGTATGCAGCGCCGGTTGCCGTACCAAGAACACCGTTTGGATTATCGTCTTAGAGTTGTATTTAGTTATTATATACACCCTAAAGTTGTCAATCGTCCGTTCCCTGAATTTGACAGCGGCTGATCCAGACACCATTTTCGGCGCATGGCGGGGTCGATTCCGGGCCCATCGCCCTCAGCCAGACGCATTTTCGCGCGGCTAGGAACATCTCAATGAACATTGTAATCGTTGAATCGCCAGCCAAGGCCAAGACAGTCAACAAGTACCTCGGGTCAGATTACCGGGTGCTGGCCTCCTATGGGCATGTGCGCGACCTACCCTCGAAGAACGGCTCGGTCCTGCCCGACAACGACTTCGAGATGCTTTGGGATGTCGACCCCAAATCGGCCAAGCGGCTGAATGAGATCGCCCAAGCCGTCAAGGGCGCCGACAAGCTCATTCTGGCCACCGACCCCGACCGTGAGGGCGAGGCCATCTCCTGGCACTTGCTCCAGGTGCTCGACCGCAAGAAGTTGCTCGGCAAGATCCCGGTCGAGCGCGTCGTGTTCAATGCCGTCACCAAAGAGGCGGTGCTGGAGGCCATGCGTCACCCGCGCCAAATCGACGAGCCTCTGGTGAACGCCTACCTGGCCCGCCGCGCGCTCGATTACCTCGTTGGCTTCACCCTCTCTCCGGTGCTGTGGCGGAAACTGCCGGGCGCCCGCTCCGCCGGCCGCGTTCAATCCGTGGCACTGCGGCTCGTCTGCGACCGCGAGCTCGAGATCGAGCGGTTCAAGGCGCAGGAATATTGGACGATCATCGCCGCGCTCGCCACGGACAAGAAGGAGGCGTTCGAGGCACGGCTATTCTCCGCCGAAGGCGAGAAGCTTGAGAAGTTCGACATTCCGGACGCCGAGAATGCGGAACGCCTGAAGGCGGCGCTCGAAGGCGGACGCTTCACCGTCGCCAAGATCGAGAGCAAGTCTCAGCGCCGCAACCCGGCCGCACCTTTCACCACCTCCACCCTGCAGCAGGAAGCCTCGCGCAAGCTCGGCTTCTCGCCGCGCCAAACCATGCAGCTCGCGCAGCGCCTCTACGAAGGCGTGGACGTTGGCGGCGAGGCCGAAGGTCTCATTACTTACATGCGAACGGACGGCGTGCAGATCGTACCCGAAGCCGTGTCCGCAATCCGCAAGCTCGTGACCGGGCTCTTTGGCGACCGCTACGTGCCCTCCTCGCCGCGCCAATACGAGACCAAAGCCAAGAACGCGCAAGAGGCTCACGAAGCCATCCGCCCCACCGATTTCAGCAAGGCGCCCGACAAGATCGGCCGTTACCTCGATGCCGACGGTCTGAAGCTCTACAAGCTCATCTGGCAACGCACGCTCGCAAGCCAAGCCTCGAGCGCGGAGATCGAGCGCACATCCGTGGATATCGACGTCGCGGGCACGGACGGCAAACCCTATGGCGTGCGCGCCACGGGCTCCGTCATCCGCTTCGACGGCTTTCTCAAGATCTACGAGGAAGGCGTGGACGACGCCGTTGGCGAGGACGGCGCGCTGCCGGCGATGAGCGAAGGCCAAGCGCTCGACCCGCGCGACATCGAGGCGAAGCAGCACTTCACCGAGCCGCCCCCGCGCTACAGCGAAGCCACCCTCATCAAGAAGTTGGAGGAGCTCGGCATCGGACGCCCCTCCACCTACGCTTCAACGCTGAACGTGCTGCGCGAGCGCGACTATGTCCGCATCGACAAGAAGCGTCTCTATCCCGAGGATAAGGGACGGCTTGTCACCGCCTTCCTCGAAAGCTTCTTCAAGCGCTATGTGGAATACGACTTCACCGCGGACCTGGAGGAGAAGCTCGACCTTATCTCGGCGGGCGAGCTTCAGTGGAAGGACGTGCTGCGCGATTTCTGGCGCGACTTCATCGGCGCGGTGGACGATATCGGGGATCTCCGGATAACTCAGGTGCTGGACGCCCTGAACGATCTGCTGGGCCCGCATGTCTTCCCCGACACCGGGGACGGCGGCGATCCACGCGCCTGTCCGTCCTGTGGCGAAGGCCAGCTCAGTCTGAAAGTCGGCAAGTTCGGCGCCTTTGTCGGCTGCTCCAACTATCCCGACTGCCGCTTCACGCGCCAGCTCGCCGAGACCGGCGACAAGGCCGCGTTGGCCGACGGCAAGGTGCTCGGCACCGATCCGGAGACCGGCTTCGAAGTGAGCGTGCGGACCGGCCGCTTCGGGCCCTATATCCAGCTCGGCGAGGCGGATGGCGGCGAGAAGCCGAAGCGCGCCTCGATCCCCAAGGGCACCGATCCGGAAGCCATCGAGCTTGACCGCGCGCTGGCGCTGTTGTCGCTGCCGCGCGAGATCGGCACCCATCCGGAGACCGGCAAGCCGATCACCGCCGGCTATGGCCGCTACGGGCCTTACGTCCAGAGCGACGGCAAATATGCGTCCCTCAGCACTCCCGAAGAGGTGTTCGAGGTCGGCGCCAACCGCGCCATCGCGCTTCTGGCCGAGAAGGCCGCGAACCGTAGCCCGCGCGGGTCGAGCGTTCTCAAGGAGCTCGGCGAGCACCCCACGGAGGGCGGCAAGGTGCAGGTGCTGAGCGGCCGCTACGGCCCTTACGTGAAGCACGCGAAGACCAACGCCACGATCCCCAGCGACCGAGCGCCCGAGGAGGTCACCCTCGAAGAGGCCGTGGAGCTGATCGCCGCGCGCGCCGCCAAGGGCCCCGCCAAGAAGAAGGCGCCAGCCAAGAAGGCCGCCGCGAAGAAACCGGCGAAGAAATCCGCGCGCAAGAGCGCAAAGTCCAAGGAGGCCGCCGAGGAGGCGGCAAGCTAAGCGGCGCACGTGGCGAAAACCAAGAAGGCTGCCCCAAGGAAGAAGACGGCGACGGCCAAAAAGTCCGCGGCCAAGCTTCCCTCCAAGCAAGACATTCTCAATTTCCTGGAAACCGCGCCGGCGAAATCGGGCAAGCGGGAGATCGCGCGCGCCTTCGGCGTGAAAGGCGCCGACCGCATCACCCTGAAGGCGCTGCTCCGCGACATGGCCGACGAAGGTCTCATCGCCGGATCACGGCGCAAGCTGACGCGCCCCGGCACCCTGCCCCCGGTCACCGTGGTGGAGATTACGGGCCGCGACGCCGACGGCGAGTTCCTCGCCCGACCCGCCACCTGGGACGACGAGCATGGACCGGCCCCGCGCATCCTCATGGTCGAGAGCAAGCAGGACCAAGGGCCTGCCGCGGGGATCGGCGACCGCGTGCTGGCGCGCATTACCGCGCTCGGCCCCGACGCCGACTATCCCTATCAGGCGCGCACCATCAAGCGCCTGCCGCGCACCACCTCGCGCAGCCTGCTCGGCATCTTTCGCGCGCTTAAGGACGGCCGCGGCGTCATCGATCCCATCGACAAGAAGCAGCTGAAGGAATGGACCGTGCCGCGTGGCGCCACCGGCGAGGCGGAGAACGGCGAGCTGGTCCGCTTCGAGATTGCCCGCTCCGCCCGCTACGGCGTGCCGGCGGCGCGCATCGTCGAGCGGCTCGGAAATCCGGAAGCGCAACAGTCCATCAGCCTGATCGCGCTCCATGCCCACGGCATTCCCGATGTCTTTCCGCCGGCCGTCGTCGCCGAGGCCGACGCGGCCAAGGAGGTCACCCTCGGCCGCCGCGAGGATTTGCGCGACATCCCGCTCGTCACCATCGACCCGGCGGACGCACGCGACCACGACGACGCGGTGTGGGCCGAGGCCGACCCCGATGCGAAAAACCGCGGCGGCTGGGTCGTCATCGTCGCCATCGCCGATGTGGCGCATTACGTCACCCCCGGCGGCACCCTCGACAAGGAAGCCCGCAAGCGCGGCAACTCGGTCTACTTCCCCGATCGCGTGGTGCCGATGCTGCCCGAGCGCATCTCAAACGATTTGTGCTCGTTGAAAGAAGACGTCCCCCGCCCGTGCCTCGCGGTGCGCATGATTTTCGACAAGGGCGGGCGGAAGCTCGGTCACCGTTTCTTCCGCGCGCTGATGCGCTCGGCGGCAAGCTTGAGCTACGAGCAGGCCCAGGCCGCCATCGACGGCCGGACCGACGAGACCACGGGCCCATTGCTCGACACCGTGCTGCGCCCGCTCTGGGGGGCGTATGCCAGCCTCGTCCTGTCGCGCACCGAACGGGGGCCGCTCGACCTCGATCTGCCGGAGCGCAAGATCCTGCTCGACGACAAGGGCCGCGTGCGCGCCGTCGCCACGCCGCCCCGCCTCGACGCCCATCGCCTCATCGAGGAGTTCATGATCCAGGCGAACGTGGCCGCGGCGGAGGCGCTCGAGGCCAAGCGCTCCCCGCTGATCTATCGCGTGCATGACGCGCCCTCGAAGGAGAAGCTCGTGGCCCTCGGCGAGTTCCTCGCCACCATTGGCATGAACCTGCCTAAGGCCGGCACCCTCAAGCCCGCTCAGTTCAACCGCATCCTCGCGGAGACCCGCGCCACGCCCACCGCCGAGCTCGTCGGCGAAGTGGTCCTGCGCAGCCAATCCCAGGCCGAATACAGCCCGCAAAATCTCGGGCATTTCGGTCTCAACCTGCGCCGCTACGCCCATTTCACCTCGCCCATCCGCCGCTATGCCGACCTCATCGTGCATCGCGCCCTGATCCGCGCCTTCGACCTGGGCGCTGGCGCCCTCGCGGATAAAGAAATGGAAGAGCTGGAAGAGATCGCCGGCGCCATCTCCGATACGGAGCGGCGCGCCATGGCGGCCGAGCGCGATACCGCGGACCGTCTCATCGCCGCCTTTCTCGCCGACCGCATCGGCGCCGAGTTCTCCGCCCGGGTGTCCGGGCTGGTGCGCACCGGCCTGTTCGTGCGGCTCGCCGAGACCGGAGCCGACGGCTTCGTCCCCGCGTCCGGCATCGGGCACGAGTATTTCTACCATGACGAGGTCCGCCGGGCCCTGGTCGGCGAGGATACCGGCCTCGCCTATCAGCTCGGCGATCAGGTCGAGGTCCGCCTGGTCGAGGCGATCCCGACCGCCGGAGCGCTACGTTTTGACATGTTGAGCGAAGGCCGTCAGATCGGTACGAAACAGGGTCGCCAGAGGCCCCCGGCAAAAGGCCGTGGCGGCAAGCCTCGCCGGAGCAACGCCCCTCGAGGCAAGTCTCGTGGCGGCAGGCCGCGCCGATAGCCAACGGCCAGGAGGATTAAGACCATGCAGAAGCAAGACGGCCGCTCGACGGGCCCCCGGTCGCTACAGCAGGCGCTCCTGCGTGGCGCCATGCTCAAATGCCCGGCCTGCGGGGTCGGCGGCCTTTTCCGCCGGTATCTGAAGGTGGTCGACCAATGCCCTCATTGCGGAGAATCCCTGCACCACCACCGCGCCGACGACGCGCCCGCCTACTTTACGATTGTCATCGTGGGCCACGTGGTGGTGAGCCTGGTCCTCGCCGTGGAGATCGCCTATCGGCCGCCCTTGTGGCTTCATGCGGCGCTGTGGATGCCCTTGACCCTCGCCCTCGCCCTCGTGCTGCTGGTGCCCATCAAGGGGCTCCTGGTGGCCCTGCAATGGGCCCTCCTGATGCACGGCTTCGATCCGGACGCTAAGGAGGAGATCGGGGACCGCCTGGCGCCCCCGTCCGCTTGACTTCCGGCCGCGACCCAGTAGGTTCGCGCGAAATTCCGCTGATAGAATTCATCCGAGGACGAAATGGCGAAGTCCGTCACCCAGAAGATCAAGCTCGTGAGTAGCGCCGGTACGGGCTACTACTACGTGACCAAGAAAAATCCGCGCAATCAGACCGAAAAAATGAACTTCAAGAAATACGATCCGGTCGCGCGCAAGCACGTCGAGTTCAAAGAAGCCAAAATCAAGTAGCAGCGCTGCGCCTTGCCGCACGCCGTCACGCCCCCGCCCCCGCGCTGAGGTGCGTATTCGCACGCCCGCAGGGCCCGGCGGGATAACCGGAAAAGAGTGGGAAAAAATCGGCCGCCTAAGAAGGTGGCCGGTCGAAACGTGGCGCTAACGAGGAGGCCACTCAACCGCGCTCCGACCGGCCAAACCCCACGGACCCAGGAGATGCGGCGGACCTGAGCACTCCGTAGGGCTGTTCTGTCATGGAAGGAAAGGATCGAGGCAGCGTCTCGCTAAATTGCGCGCATGCCCTCACCCATTCGTCGCCTCCCACGCCAACTCTTCAGAACTGAGTCAAATCATAAAAGAACGAATGGAAGAACGGAATCAATCGTCTTATTTTGCTTAATACGACGAATCACTAGACATTGTAAAGCCTTAAGCATTGCGCCTCAGTTACAGGGTAAAGAAGCAAACCCAGCCGATTCAAGGCCTTCCGGCCACAGGCTGAGGCATTCGGACGCAGCAAGTGATTCGCGGCGCCCGAACCTGCAGACTCAGGAACTGGGGACTGGGCCGCCTAGGCGGCGTCGGCGACGACGCGGTTACGCCCGTCGCGTTTGGCGCAGTAGAGCGCCTGATCCGCCCGCTTCAAAATGAGTTCGGGCGTATCGTCCGGGAATTCAAGCGAAGCCACCCCGACGCTCGCCGTCACCTCGAGCGCCCCATGCCGCTCGCCGGCGAAGAACGGCGCCGCCGCGATGCACTGCCGCAGCCGCTCGCCGACCAGATAGGCCTTGTCCAGATCCGTGTCCGGCATCACCACCACGAACTCCTCGCCGCCGAGCCGGCAGGCAAGGTCGATACCGCGAATATTGCGCTTGAGGCGCACGCCGAACTCCCGCAGCACCGCATCGCCCGCATCGTGCCCGTGAGTGTCGTTGATCGCCTTGAAGTGATCGATATCCAGCACCAGCACCGAGAGCGGCTTGCCGCGATGCGCGGACTCTTCGAACAAGGTCTTCAGGTGGCTGCTCATATAGCGGCGATTGTGGAGCGCCGTGAGCGGATCGAGGACCGCCATTTCCACGGTCTGTTCGAGCCGCGTGCGCAGATAGTCGGTGTAGCGCTTGCGTTTGATCTGCGTCCGCGCACGCGCCAGCAGCTCGTTCCCATCCACTGGTCGCACGATATAGTCGTTCACGCCCATATCGAGGCCGCGCAGCAGACGCGCCTCTTCACCGGGCTCGACCACGATCATGATCGGCAGATGGCGCGTGCGATCGAGCGACCGCACTTGGGAGCAGAGCCGCAAACCGTCCGCATTCACCAGATTGAGGCTGACGATCAACAGGTCGTAATTGCCGTCCGGCACGCTCAGAAGCGCGCGCGCCGGGTCGGGCTCGCACGTGACATGTTGCTCCGTCTCCAGCGCCTTGACCAAGCGGTCGGCCGCCCGTTCGCGATCCTCCACCAGCAGAATGCGGCCGTCGCGGCCAGCCTGCTCGAGGCCCGGGCCCATGGCCGTGGCAACGCCCATCTGTTCCTCGGTCGACGCGCGCATCAACATCTCGTCGGTCAATAGCTTAAGCCGCGCCAAGTTCTTCACGCGGGTGACAAGCGCGAGGTCGTCCACCGGCTTCGTGAGAAAATCGTCCGCGCCGGCCTCCAGCCCCCGCAACAGATCGCCGGGCTGATCGAGCGCCGTCACCATGATGACGGGAATATGCTGGGTGCGCGGTTCGGATTTGAGCTTCCGGCAAACTTCGAACCCGTCCATGCCGGGCATCATCACGTCGAGCAGGATGACATCCGTCCCCTCGCGTGTACAAATCTGCAAAGCGTCGGGACCGCTATTGGCGGTGCGCACCTCGAAGTACTCGGCGCTGAGCCGGGCTTCGAGCAGCTTCACATTGGCGTCGACATCGTCGACAACGAGAACGCGCGCGGTCATGTCCCTCTACCGTGCCTCACCTATGAACTGTCTGACCGTGTCGAGGAACATCGTCACCGAGATTGGTTTCGAGATATAGGCTTCACAGCCACCCTCGCGAATGCGCTCCTCGTCGCCCTTCATGGCGAAGGCCGTCACCGCGACAATCGGAATTTCCCGCAGGTCGTCGTCCTCTTTCAGCCACTTCGTCACTTCGAGGCCCGACACCTCGGGCAGCTGGATATCCATGAGAATGAGATCGGGATGATGCTCCCGGGCGAGCTCAAGGGCTTCCACGCCATTGCGCGTCTGCAGGGTCTCATAGCCATGCGCATCGAGGAGGTCGTGGAAGAGCTTCATGTTCAGCTCGTTGTCCTCGACAATCAGCACAGTTTTGGTCATTGGCATCGGCCCCGGCGATTGTGTCCGGCCATGATTGGCGATCTGGTCATAATGCACCATGGCAGCCGGAGTCGATCTGACCCTCCAAAACATTGTGGCTTCGTCCCCCTTCGATCGGCGGAGTGTCACCGCAAACCCGTAACCAAACTCTTTAGAGGAGCGGCAAGATGGGCGGAAAACCAAGCTTTTTCGCCGGGATTCGTGGCAAAGCGGCCCTAGTGGGCGAGTGCAAGCGTTACTTGCACTCTTTCTCCTTGAGATACTCCAAGGACGTAAGCGTGCCGTGGATCGAGAAATCGCCGTAGTCGATGAGCAACTCCCGGCTGACACCATTCTCGTAAAGCCGGAAATCGATCTGATAGCTCGGCGTGAGATCGCCCGTCGTCGGCTCGAAATAGCCGATCGACACCGGCCATGAAGGCAGCTCACCGAGCTTCTTCTCCTTGGCGGCGGGCTCGAGCCCTCCCTTGTCGCTGCCCGGTTTCACCTTGGCGCCAATAATGGCGGTCGTCTCGTAGACTTTCCGCCCTTTCTCCGATCCGTCGTAGATCTTGGCCTGGAACACGCTCTTGCCTTCGAGCGCCTTTTCGATCAGCGCGATGCTGTGTTGCGTCGGAAAGAAAATCCGGCCCGAGATGTCGAGCTCGGCCCGCGACGGCTGGCTAAGCTTGACGTTGACGGCTTCTTTGGGCGCCGCGCGCACGGCCCGCCCCATGGTGACGTCGCCGAGCTTCTCGTTCAAATATTGCGCAGACTGAAAGCGAAATTTCTTGCCGTCGCCCTGTTCCCAGGTCGAGGACCTGAGATCGGTCAGACTGGTCTGGCCTTGCGAGTCGGTCATCTGCGTGACCATGCGCATGTTTAGCGAGTAGCCGTCGCAGGCCGAGCCGGTGAACTCGAACACCATGCGTCCGTCGATGCCGGTAATGCCGGATGCGGACCGCGCCTCTTCGAGCGTCATCTCATAGATGGCGCGATGGGGCGCCAGCTTGCTCGCGGCGAAAGCCTGCGCCTGGTGAGCAAGAGCGCAGGCCGCGCCAAACGCGACCATCGCCAGGAAATGTCTTCTTGTGCTCGTCATTCGCTTCGCAGTCTCAAACACCCTGCCCCGAGCGGCAGGGGTCAATTCTTGGCACCAACGGTCCGGCCCGACAAGAGGCACGTTGACGGCGAAATCCTTCTGTCAGGCTTGCGGGATGAAGGGATTTGCTCAACTCTCCCGGTAACTTCGCAACATGGAGGCATCATGGCAGGCACCATCGAGGCTAGGCTGAAAGCCCTCGACCTCGTTCTCCCCAAGGCCAAGGCGGCGATCGGCACCTATGTTCCTTTCGTCCATATGAACGGACAGCTTTTGATCTCCGGCCAATTGCCCATGAAGGATGGCGCCGTAGCCGTGACCGGCACGCTTGGCAGTGGCGTCGAACTGGACCAAGGCCAGGAGGCGGCCAGGCTATGCGCCCTCAACATCCTCGCCCAAGCCAAGGCGGCGCTCGGCGATCTCGACCGCATCGTGCAGCTTCTGCGGCTCAACGGCTTTGTCAGCGCAAGCTCCGAATTTGCCGATCACCCTAAGGTGATCAACGGCGCCTCGGATCTTATGGTGGAGGTCCTCGGCGACAAGGGGCGCCACACGCGTATCGCCGTGGGCTGCGCGAGCCTGCCCCTAAACGCCGCAGTCGAGATCGACGCGGTTTTTGCCATAGACTAGTCCCCGGACAAGGGACACCTCATGGCCGCGCTTTACTGGCTGAAACGGCCGATCGCTCATCGCGGGCTCCATGACGCCACGCGCGGCATCATCGAGAACAGCGCCTCCGCGATCAGAGCGGCCATTGGCAAGGGCTACGCCGTCGAGGTCGACCTGCAATGCGCCGCCGGCGACATGCCCGTGGTGTTCCACGACGCGACGCTGGACCGCCTCACCCATGAAAGCGGGCCCGTCTCGGCGCGCGACGTGGAGAGCTTGCGCGCGATATCGCTGAAAGGAAGCAACGACAAGATTCTGTCGCTTCCCGATCTGCTCGGAAGGGTGGGCGGCTACGTGCCCCTGATGCTGGAGGTGAAAAGCACTTGGACGAGAGACGGCAGGTTCGAAGCGAACATCGTCAAGCAGCTCGCCGGCTACACCGGCCCCGTCGCCGTGATGTCCTTCGATCCCTATTCTGTCGCGGCGTTCCGGCGCGCGGCGCCCGACCTGCCCCGCGGTCTCGTGGCCGAACGTTTCGCCGGCGATCACTGGCAAGACCTGTCGCGACGTCAGCGCTTCGCCATGCGGCATCTTCTCACTGCCGCCTTCGCACAGCCCCACTTCATCGCATACGATATTCAAGCGCTGCCTGCGGCCGCGCCGCTGATCGCCAAGACCGTGTGCGGGCTGCCGCTGCTGACCTGGACGGTGCGCACCGACGCCGAGCGGGAACGCGCGCTGTGCTATGCCGACGCGATGATCTTCGAAGGAATCGAGCCTTAAGCGTTCATGGGCGATATCGAGAGACAGTCCGAGGATGAGAGCGCGGCGGCGCCGCCCGTTGTGGTGCGGGTCGCGGGCCGCATTGCCGATATCCCCGCGGCGGATTGGGATGCTTGCGCGGCGGGGGGCGGCGATCTCGCGCCCGCCTCAACGCGCCCGCCCAACCCATTCGTTTCACATGCTTTTTTGCAAGCGCTGGAGGACAGCGGCTCGGCCGGCCGCGAGACCGGCTGGCTGCCGCAACATCTTCTCTACGAGGACGGTGACGGCCGTCTGCTCGCCTGTATGCCCTGCTATCTGAAAAGCCACAGCCAAGGCGAGTACGTGTTCGATCACGGCTGGGCCGAAGCCTATATGCGGGCGGGCGGGCGCTACTATCCGAAGCTGCAAGCCGCCGTGCCGTTTACGCCCGTGCCCGGCCCGCGCCTTCTGGTGCGCGGCGGAGCGAATCCGCTCGAACGCCAAGCGATCTTGCTGAACGCCGGCCGCACGCTGACGCAGGAACACGGCGTGTCCTCTTTGCATATCACCTTCATGGCGCGGGACGAGTGGCGCCTGGCCGGTGAGCTCGGCTATCTGCAACGCACCGACCAGCAGTTCCATTGGCGCAACGAAAACTACGACACCTTCGACGACTTTCTCGCCGTGCTCTCATCCCGCAAGCGCAAGACCATCAAGAAGGAGCGCCGGGCGGCGCTGGAAGACCGCGTCGAGATCGAATGGGTCTCGGGCGGCGATCTCACCGAGGCCCATTGGGACGCGTTCTTCCGCTTCTACATGGATACGGGCGCGCGCAAATGGGGCACGCCTTATCTGACGCGCGAATGCTTCAGCCTGCTTGGGCAAAGCATGGCCGACCAATTGCTGCTCGTCCTGGCCAAGCGTGATGGCGACTACATCGCCGGCGCGCTCAACGTCATCGGCGCGGACACGCTCTATGGCCGCTATTGGGGCGCCACCGAGACGCACGATTTTCTGCATTTCGAGGTTTGCTACTACCAGGCCATCGATTATGCGATCCGGCACCGGCTGGCATGGGTCGAGGCCGGCGCCCAAGGCGCCCACAAGCTCGCGCGCGGCTACCTGCCCGTGGAGACTTACAGCGCCCACTACATCGCCGATCGGGGCCTGGCCCGCGCCGTCGCCGGCTATCTTGCGCGCGAACGGCGCGCGGTCGCGTACGAATCAGCGCTCCTTAGCGCGGAGTCGCCCTATCGCCGCGACCGCGGCTAGCGCCGCTCTAGTCGAGCACGAACGAGATCTTGCCGTTGATTTGGTACTTCGTGATTTTGCCGTTCACGACGTCCGCTTTGAGATGCTTGATGTAGATCGACCTGACGTTGCGCACGCTCTTATTTGCGGTATCCACGGCGTACTGCGCGGCGTCCTCCCAGCTCTTGTCGGACTCGGCCAGGACTTCGATCACCTTCAGCATGGACATGGGGGTTCCTCCTAGGACTAGGATTAAAAGAAAAGTGCTTGTGTTCCGCAGGTTGGAGAGCATAGCAGCGCCCTCCCCGCCTTGATAGGAATCAATCGATGGCGTCCGGCAAAGTTCCGCTGGCGCGCCCGCGAAAGCCGGGTATCAGGGCGCCCGCCGCTTCGCTATAACCAGCCTCGAACGACGCGCGGAAGGAGGCACGCATGGCGTCCTACGAACCAGACAACATCTTCGCCAAGATCCTGAAAGGCGAGATCCCCTGCCATAAGCTCTACGAGGACGACGACACCCTCGCCTTCCTCGACATCATGCCGCGCACCGAAGGCCACACCCTGGTCATCACCAAGGAACAAGCGCCCGACCTGTTCGGCATCACGCCGCAGGGCTTGGGTAAGCTCATGGCGGTGGTGCAAGCGCTCGCGCCGAAGATCAAGACCGCGGTCGGCGCCGACGGCGTCCTCATCCAGCAGTTCAACGGCGCGGCGGCGGGCCAGACCGTGTTCCACCTTCACGTCCACATCCTGCCCATCAAGGACGGCGTGGCCCTGGGGCCCCAGGAAGGCGGCATGGCCGAGCCGGACGACCTCGCCATGACGGCCGAGAAGATCAGGACTTCTCTCTGACGGAAAAGCGAATGGCCGGGACGAACCCGGCCATTGCACGCTCAACGAAATGAAATTGCGAAGCGCCTAGCTTTCGCCGAGCGGCACCTTCGGCACCGAGCTCGACCCGGACTTGGCGCCGCCGCGCGGCTTCTTCGCGCGCTTGGCCCGCGGCTTCTTCGCGCCGCTCTCGGGATCGCGCGGCTTGATGGGCGCGTCGGCCTTGATGTAGTCGAAGCCGAGCCCCTTCTCGCCGTCCTTCTCCTCGACCAGCACGCGCACCGTGCCGCCATCCTTCAGCGCGCCGAACAGGATCTCCTCGGCCAGCGGCTTCTTGATGTATTCCTGGATCACGCGCGCCAAGGGCCGTGCGCCGAACTTGTCGTCGTAGCCCTTCTCGGCAAGCCATTCATTGGCCTCCGGCGTGAGCTCGATGGTGATGTTGCGGTCGCCGAGCTGGGCCTCCAGCTGGAACACGAACTTCTCCACCACCTGCGAGATGACGGCAGGCGGCAGCGCGCCGAACGGAATGATCGCGTCGAGCCGGTTGCGGAACTCCGGCGAGAACAGGCGGTTGATCGCCTCCTCGTCGTCGCCCTCGCGCTTGGACCGGTTGAAGCCGATGGCAGCCTTGGCCATGTCGGACGCCCCGGCGTTCGTGGTCATGATCAGGATCACGTTCTGGAAGTCGACATGCTTGCCGTTGTGGTCGGTCAGCTTGCCGTGATCCATCACCTGCAACAGGATGTTGAACAGGTCCGGATGCGCCTTCTCGATTTCGTCCAGCAGCAGCACGCAGTGCGGATGCTGATCGACACCGTCGGTCAGAAGACCGCCCTGGTCGAAGCCCACATAGCCGGGAGGCGCGCCGATCAGCCGTGAGACCGTGTGGCGCTCCATATACTCGCTCATGTCGAAACGCAGGAGCTCGACGCCGAGCAGCGTTGCCAGCTGTCGCGCGACCTCCGTCTTGCCGACGCCGGTGGGGCCGGAGAACATGTAGTTGCCGATCGGCTTGCCCGGCTCGCGGAGCCCTGCGCGCGACAGCTTGATCGCCGCGCCCAGCGCCTCGATAGCCTTATCCTGGCCGAACACGACGCGCTTCAGGTCGTCGTCGATGGCCCGCAGCACCTCGGCGTCGGTCTTGGAGATCGTCTTCGGCGGAATCCGCGCCATGGTGGCGATGGTCACCTCCACCTCCTTGACGCCGATGGTCTTCCGCCGCTGCCGCTCCGGCAGCAGCATCTGAGACGCGCCCGTCTCGTCGATCACGTCGATCGCCTTGTCGGGCAGCTTGCGGTCGTGGATGTACTTGGCCGACAGCTCCACCGCCGACTTGATCGCCTGGTTCGTGTAGCGGATACGGTGGAAGTCCTCGAAATACGGCTTCAGACCTTTGAGGATCTCGATCGTGTCCGGCACCGACGGCTCGTTCACGTCGATCTTCTGGAAGCGCCGCACCAGCGCCCGGTCCTTCTCGAAGTGCTGCCGGTATTCCTTATAGGTGGTCGAGCCGATGCAGCGCAGGGTGCCCGACTGAAGCGCGGGCTTCAGCAGGTTCGAGGCGTCCATGGCGCCGCCCGAGGTGGCGCCGGCGCCGATCACCGTGTGGATCTCGTCGATGAACATGATGGCGCCCGGGAAGTTCTCGATCTCGCGCATCACGGCCTTCAGCCGCTCCTCGAAATCGCCGCGGTAGCGGGTGCCCGCAAGCAGCGCGCCCATGTCGAGCTGGAAGATGGTCGCGTCCATCAGAACGTCGGGCACGTCGCCCATGACGATGCGCCGGGCGAGACCCTCGGCGATAGCCGTCTTGCCCACGCCGGGATCGCCCACGAAGAGCGGGTTGTTCTTCTGGCGGCGGCACAGCACCTGGATGGTGCGCTGGATCTCGGACGCGCGCCCGATCAAGGGATCGATGCGTCCCGCACGCGCCTTCTGGTTCAGGTTGACGCAATAGACCTCGAGCGCATCGGCGCCGCGCTTCTTCTCGTCGCCGCCCTCCACCGTCGCCGCGTCGTCCTCGACGCCGCGCACGGTCCGGGGCTCGGACATGCCGCCGCGCTTGGCGATGCCGTGGCTGATATAGTTGACCGCGTCAAAGCGGGTCATGTGCTGCTCTTGCAGGAAGAATGCCGCGTGGCTCTCCCGCTCGGCGAAGATGGCGACGAGCACGTTGGCCCCGGTCACCTCCTCGCGGCCGCTCGACTGCACATGGGCCACCGCGCGGTGGATCACCCGCTGGAAGCCGGCCGTCGGCTGGGCGTCTCCGTGGGTGTCGAGCACCAGGCCCGACAGTTCGTTGTCGATATAACCGGTCAGCTTGTCGCGAAGGAGATCGAGGTCCACGTCGCAGGCGCGCATCACCGCCGCCGCGTCACGATCGTCGATCAACGACAGCAGCAAATGCTCGAGCGTCGCATATTCATGGCTGCGCTCGTTCGCATATTGAAGCGCCCGCCGCAAACCCTGCTCAAGACTGGTCGAAAACGAAGCCACGGAATTCCTACTCTTTCTCCATCGTGCACTGAAGCGGATGCTCGTGCTGACGGGCGAAGCTCGTCACCTGCGCTACTTTAGTCTCGGCTACCTCGTAAGTGTAGACCCCGCAGATACCCACGCCCTTTTGATGCACGTGGAGCATGATACGGGTCGCCTCTTCGGGAGGCTTGTTGAAAAACCGCTCCAGAACGTACACGACAAAGTCCATCGGCGTGTAGTCGTCGTTCAGCAGCAGCACCTTGTAAAGGCTCGGCCGCTTGGTCTTCGACCGCGTCTTGGTGATGATGTGGGTGCCGGTGTCGTCGTCCCGGCGCGTGTCGCCGTTGCGCGCCATCGTCAGCCTTTATGTGGGCTCGCGTCTCTCGACTTCCAAGAGAGGGCCCTGTCGTTGCGAAAAACCATCCTGCTTCATACTAGCGTGATCGCGCCAAGGGCGGCAAATCGGCTAGATGCCACATCATAACACAGGAGGGGTTGCCGACAGGAAAACGGCAACAGACGACAAAAAAGGCCCGGAGCGAAGCTCGGGCCTTTTCCGATAGGAGAAAGATGGAGCTTGATTCGAGCTACGCAGCCTTCTTCGCCATGGCAGCCTCAACCGGCTTGTAGGCGTCCTTGGCCAGGCCGACATACATTTCGCCGATCTTGGACATCTCGGCCATGTAGGTGTCGTAAGCCTTCTTGGCGTACTGAGACTGAATCTCGACGGCCTGCTCGACCGACTTGCAGCCAACCAGCTGCTCGAAAACACGGGTGGAGTCCTCGAATGCCTTCTTGGAGTAATCGGTCATCTCGGCGGCAATGGCCTGGAAGCCCTTGTTCATCTCGCCAAAAGAACGGACGTAAGCGTCAAAGCCGTCCTTGCCGACTTTCTGAAACTCTTCGAAACCTTTGAGCATGGGGCCCTCTTCCGAAACATGGTTATGTGGGATTGCTGCGAACGCGAACTCATATATATGCGTTGCACAAAAAACGTCAACCTTAAATTTTGCACTGCACAAAAACTTACTTGCCCTCCGCTTAACGCTTTGGCAATAGCCCAAATTTAGCCTTCCCCTCACCGGCCCTTGACGCTCGCCACCGGCTAGACCCGCGCGGCGCGAAGGCTGGGAGCGCGCGCCTCAAGGGCCGCGGGGGATGGCTAGTCAGACCGGGGGGAAGGCGCTGCCTTCAGTATTCGTGGAAGTCCGTAAGCGTATTTTTTGGGCGCCGCTGCGCCGCTTTGTTCGCCTCACCATTGCGCTCCTGCTCAGCTTTGGGGCAGCGCTGGCGCCGATGAGCGAGGCCATCGCCGCCGACAGCAGGATCAAGGCCGCCATCATCGTCGATGCCAATACCAACAACGTGCTCTATTCCAGCTCGGCCGACGTGCTGCGCTCGCCGGCCTCCCTCACCAAGATCATGACGCTCTACGTCCTGTTCGCCTACATGCGGGCGGGCAAGCTCACACCCATCACCGAGCTCAAGGTCACGGCCCACGCGGCCGCACAGCCGCCGACCAAGCTCGGCCTCAAGCCCGGATCGACCATCAAGGTCCAGGACGCCATCATGTCCCTGGTGACCAAATCTGCCAACGACGCCGCCGCCGTCATCGCTGAGAATATCGGGGGCACCGAGGCCAATTTCGGCCGCATTATGACGCAGACCGCTCGCAACCTGGGCATGAAGAACACGACGTTTCGCAACGCCTCCGGCCTCCCAAATGACGAGCAACTCACCACCGCGCGCGACATGGCCATCCTCGCCATGCACATCATGCGCGACTATCCAGAGTATTACAGCGTCTTCGAGACGAAATATTTCACCTACAAGGGAAACAGGTTTCGCAACCACAACCGCCTTCTCTTTGGCTATCGTGGCACGAACGGCGTCAAGACAGGCTACACCAGGGCGAGCGGCTTCAACCTCACGGCTTCCGTGAAGCGCGATGACAAGCATTTGGTCGGCGTCGTGCTTGGCGGGCGCACCGGCGCCCAGCGGGATGCCGCCTTGCGCGCGCTCCTCGACCAGCATTGGTCCAAGGCCACCAGCGGCAAGCCGAAGGCCACCAATTTCATCGCCTCGCTGCTCGGCCCGGCCACGCCGCCGCCGCCGTCACGCAAACCCGTTTTCGCGCTCGCGTCCGCGACGCCTTCGCCTTCGCCTTCGCCTTCGGCGGTCATGCCGGTGCCGGCCATCGAGCAAGGCGACGCCAGCGGCCCCGGAGACAGTGTCCGGACGAGCCACTCCCCGAACCGGCCTGCCCCGCGCGGCGCCAGCCCCTCCCGCTTCGTCGGCAACTATCACGTCCAGGTGGGCGCCTTTACGTCCGAGTCCGACGCCCAGAACCGCCTGGGCATGGTCCGCCAGCGGGCGCCCAAACTGCTCAACGGGCACCTGCCCTTCACGGCATCCTTCACCAAGGGCAGCACCGAATGGTACCGGGCCCGGTTCGCCGGCTTCTCGAAGACCGATGCCCAGTCCACCTGCGATGCTCTGAAGCGAATGAGCCTCGAATGCATCGCCATGGCCGCCGAGTAAGGCAGGCGGCACCAGCGCCCTCTAGCTGCCGAGCAACACTTCCTTGGCTTCGTTGATGCGGGCGGCCAGGTAGGTGGAGCCCCCGTGGTCGGGGTGCATCTTCATCATCAACCGGCGATGCGCTTGGCGGATATCGTCCTCGGAGGCATCGAGCCCCACTTCGAGCACGGCCCGGGCCTCATCCGGGCTCATGCGCGCGCCCCTCGACCGCGCCCGCCCGGCGCTTGCCTCGGCGGCCTCTTCGGCCTTCTCCCGCCAGCCGGCGACGCGCCAATCCAGATAGGCCTCCATCAAGGACGCCTCCTTGAGCCGGTCGGCGGCAAAGTCGTTGTAGAGCTCGATCGCCTCACGGTCGCTTAAGGAGGACAGCGCGCGGCCCGCGAAGCGCCCGCTGAGCACCTTTCCGTCCATGTAGCCGCTGTCGTGGTCGAGCTCCATTTCCAGCCGCTCGGTCTCCACATGGGAGGTCTGGCCTTGCGACTTCTGCGCCGAGCCGAACCCGCCACCGAAGCCGCCGGCGCCGCTGCCGCCGACGAGGGTCAGGGCAAAGGCCGCGATGGGGATGGCGATGGGCAGCGCCCCGCGCAAGGCCAGGAAGCCGGCGACGGCGAACAGCGCCACGCCGGCCGCTTTCCGCATGCCTAAGGCGAGTTTGTGCGGATTGGCCCTTGAGAGCAGACGCGCCCCGAACAGGACAACGAGGAGAATGGCGCACCCGGCCAGAAAATAGACCATGGCGAAATAACCGTTAGCGGAGCTGTTCGAGCAGGCGCACCGCCGCGCCGCTCTTCGAGTTCTCGAGCGCCTTACGCCCGCCCGTGGCATAGACCGCGACTGCCGCCAGAAGCTCGCGGAGCTGCCCCGCGGAGCCCGCATCGAAACGGCAATAGGCGCCGCGCGACAGGCGCGCGATCTCCTTGAACGCGCGCTCCGCCCGGGCTTCGCGCCCCTCCTGGAACAGAAACACCGGCAGCCCGCTCAGCCCAAGTTCGCCGGCCAGCTGGCTCAGATCGTCGACGTTCTCTTCCATGCAGTCGCCCACATAGATCAGCGCATTGACCTTCCGCTTCTCGTTCTCCTGGCGCGCATGGGACAGCACTTTGCGGATCTGGGTATGCCCGCCCTCGCAATGGACCTGGCGCATCAGCCGCGCCAGCGCGTCCGGATCGCCCACCCAGCGGCTCGCCTGGCACTCGTTGAAGCCGCGGAAATAGATGAGCTGCACGTCGAGGCCGCCGACCTCCTTGACCGCGCTAAACATCTCGCTCTGCAGCGACAGCGCGAGGTCCCAGGTGGGCTGCCGGCTCATGGTCGCGTCCATGGCGAAGATCAGCCGGCCCCGCCCCGATGACGCAGGCTGAAGGCTGCGCACCTGGTTCAGGAAGGCATCGAGATCCCCGCGCGCGGACGGCTTACGCGCCACGTCGCCGGTTCTGGTCTTTGCTGGAGCCTTCGGGTCTGCCATCAGCGGGTTCCGCCATGGTCCTCAAATCGCCGCGGAATCTAGTCTGTTGGATATAGATGGACCCTTACGGCACGAACCACAATGCCGAGAGGACTCAGTCCTCCTCGCCGCCCGCGGCCAAGAGCCCGGCATTGCCGCCCGACGCGGTGAGGTTCGTGGTCCGCACCCGCTCCACCGCAAACGCCTCCAGGTAGCGCGGCCCACCCGCCTTCGGTCCGGTGCCCGACAGCCCCTCGCCGCCGAAGGGCTGCACGCCGACCGCGGCGCCGATCTGGTTCCGGTTCACATACATGTTCCCCACCTTGACCCGCCGGGCAACGAAGTCGGCGGTCGCCTTGATGCGGCTGTGCAAGCCCAGCGTCAGCCCGTAGCCCGTGGCGTTGATTGCCGCGCACACCGCGCCGAGCGCCTCCCCGTCGAAGCGCACCACGTGCAGGATGGGCCCGAACACCTCGCGCTTCAGAACGCCGATCTCGGGGATCTCGTAGATCGCGGGGCTGACGAAGGTGCCGTGGCTGTCTTTCGCAGGCGGGTCGAACAGGATACGGGCCTCTTTCCGCATCTTCGCTTTATGCGCGTCCAGCGCCGCCTTGGCGTCCGCGTCGATCACCGGGCCGATATCCGTCGCGTAATCGAGCGGATCGCCGACGGTGAGCTCTTTCGCGGCGCCCACCAGCATCTCGATGGTCGCGTCGGCGATGTCCTCTTGCAGAAAGAGCACACGCAGCGCCGAGCAGCGCTGGCCCGCGCTGTCGAAGGCGGAGGTCAGCGCGTCGTCCACGACCTGCTCGGGCAGCGCCGAGGAATCCACGATCATGGCGTTGAGCCCGCCGGTCTCGGCGATCAGCTTCGGGATCGGCCCGTCGTGGGCCGCCAGAGTCCGGTTGATGGCCTGGCCGGTGTCGGTGCCCCCGGTGAACACCACGCCGTCCACACGGGGGTCGGCGACGAGCGCGGCGCCCACCACGTCCCCGCGTCCCGGCAGGAAGTGCAGCACGTCGCCTGGAACCCCCGCCCGGTGCAGGAGCCGCACCGCATGCGCCGCCACCAGCGGCGTCTGCTCCGCGGGCTTTGCCACCACGGCGTTGCCGGCGGCAAGCGCGCCCGCGATCTGGCCGGTGAAGATGGCGAGCGGGAAGTTCCACGGCGAGATGGTGGCGAACACGCCCCGTCCATGGAGCGAAATCTCATTCTGCTCGCCGGTCGGCCCGACCAGCGCACGCGGCATCTCGAACTTGGCGCGTGCTTCGGCCGCGTAGTACCGTAAAAAGTCCACCGCCTCGCGCAGATCGCTTTGCGCATTCGCCAGTGTCTTGCCGGCCTCGCGCACCATCAGCGCCATGAGCGGCGCCCGCTCGGCTTCGAACAGATCGGCGGCGCGTTCCAGATGCTCGGCCCGCGCCACGCCGCCTCGGCGGTCCCAGGCCTCATGAGCCCCGCGCGCCGCGTCGAGCGCATTATCGATGGCCGCCTCATCGGCGCTGCGGCAGGTCCCCACAACGACGCGGCGGTCGTGGGGCGATGTAATCTCGATCACGTCGCCACCTGCCTCGATGTCCTTTCCAGAGACGATTGGGTTCGCGGCGGCGGGCTGGGCCAGGGCCTCCTCGATAGAGCGTAGAAGCGGCGCCCGCACCAAAGGCTCCCACAGCGGTAGGCCGAGGCTGTTCTGGCGCGCCGGCGCAAACAGTCTGGGCGGCGGCGGAATGAGAGGGTTCGCCTTCTTAGGGAGGCTCGCGGCCTTCTCCACCGGATCGGCGACGATGGCCGCGATGGGGGCCTCGTCGTCCGCCAAGCGATTGACGAAAGACGTGTTGGCGCCATTTTCCAAAAGCCGCCGCACGAGATAAGCGAGTAGGTCCCGATGCCCGCCCACCGGCGCATAGATGCGGCAAGGCTTCCCGAGAGACTCCGGGTGCACCACCTCGCGGTGAAGCGCCTCACCCATGCCGTAGAGACGCTGGAACTCGTAAGGCTGGTCCCCCGCGAGCTCGGCGGCCGCCGCGATGGTCTGGGCATTGTGGGTGGCGAATTGCGGATAGAAGCAACGGGGGCGCGCCAGCAGGGCCCGCGCCGCGGCGAGATAAGCCACGTCCGTATTCACCTTGCGCGTGAACACCGGATAGCCGGCGAGCCCCGCTTCTTGCGCCCATTTGATCTCGCTGTCCCAATAAGCGCCCTTGACCAGGCGCACCGGGAGGCGCCGCCTCGTGATCTCGGCGACGGACGCCAGCCAGTCGATCAGCGGCAGCGCGCGCTTGGAATAGGCCTGCACCGCGACCCCCAAGCCGTTCCAGCCGGCGAGCTGCGGATCGGCGAACAACGGCTCCAGCAGCGCCAGCGAAAGGTCCAGCCGCTCCGCCTCCTCCGCGTCGATAGTAAGCGGCAGCCACGCCTCCCGCATGGTCCGCGCCAGGGCGCTCAGCCGCGGCAGCAGCTCTTGATGCAGCCGCGCCTCTTGCGACGGGTCATAGCGGGGATGGAGCGCCGAGAGCTTCACCGACAGGCCGGGACGCGCGCGCAGCGCCTCTTCGCTCCGCGCCTCGGGCGCGCCCGCCCACGCAGCGATGGCGGCCGCAGCTTCCATGTAACGGTCGGCGTAGCGCGCCGCGTCGTCAGCGGTGCGGGCCGCCTCGCCCAACATGTCGAAGGAAAAGCGATAGCCTTGGCTGCTCGCGTACGACGCGTTGTCCAGCGCCTCTTCGATGGTTTGCCCAAGCACGAACTGGTTGCCCAGGATGCGCATGGCGTGGCGCAGGGCCTGACGGATGACGGGTTCGCCGCTGCGCCCAATCAAACGCTGCACGCGGCTGCCGAGATCGGGGCCGTCGTCCTCGCCCCAATCGACCATGTGCCCGGTCAGCATCAGCCCCCAGGTGGAGGCGTTGACCAGCACGGACTCCGAATGCCCCAGATGACGCGCCCAATCGCCCGAGCCGATCGTTCCCGCGATCAACCGGTCGGCGGTGGCGGCGTCGGGGATGCGCAGGAGCGCCTCGGCGAGACAGAGCAGCAGCACGCCCTCCTCGCTGGAGAGCCCGTATTCGGCCAGGAAGGAATCGACCCCGCCCGACTCCCGCCGCCCGGCCCGCGCCGCCTCGACCAGCCGCGTGGCCAACGCCGCCACGCGCTGCTTCTGATCGTCGCTGAGGCGGGCCTTTTCGATCAGCGCGGTGACCAACTGATCTTCGTCGGCGAGCAAGGCATCGCCGATCGCCGCGCGGCTCGGCAGCGAAACTGTGGCGGCGATGTCGGCTTGAGGCGCGCCCATAGCGGCAATTTAGTCCTTCCGGGCCCATCCTACGAGACGCTATGGTCGCGGCCCTCCGGAGACCGATCATGACAGGTGCCATCGAGACCGTCAGGACCGTCCGCGGTTTGCGGGCCCGCGTCGCCGCTTGGCGCGCGGACGGCGAGGCCGTCGCGCTCGTGCCCACCATGGGCGCGATCCATGACGGCCATCTGTCGCTGGTGAGGCTCGCCAAAGCCCAATCCGGCCGCGTGGTCACGTCGCTCTTCGTCAATCCGCTGCAGTTCGGGCCGCGCGAGGATTTCCACGCCTATCCGCGCGACGAAACGCGCGATGCCCAGGTCCTTGCCACGGCCGGCAGCGATCTCCTCTACGCGCCCGACGAAAGCGAGATGTATCCGCCGGGCTTTTCCACCAAGGTCCATGTCGGCGATCTCACCGAGGATCTGTGCGGCGCGAGCCGCCCCAACCATTTCGACGGCGTGGCCACCGTGGTCGCCAAGCTTCTTCTGCAATGCGCGCCCGACACGGCGATCTTCGGCGAGAAGGACTATCAGCAGCTCCTCGTCATCAAGCGCTTCGTCCGCGATCTGGATATCCAAGTCGAGATCCTGGGCGCGCCGATCGTGCGGGAGGCGGACGGCCTCGCGCTCTCCTCCCGCAACGCCTATCTTTCACCGGAAGAGCGCGCCATCGCGCCGGTCCTGCATCAAACCATCCGACAGGTCGCGACGGACTTGGCGCAAGGCCGCGGCGCGGACGATGCCTCGGAAGCGGCGCGCTTCAAGCTCGAAGCCATGGGTCTCCGCGTGGACTATGTCGCCGTGCGCGATCCGGACACGCTGAAGGCGTTGCACGGCCCGGTGAAGGCCGCGCGCGTGCTGGCGGCGGTCCATCTCGGCAAAACGCGCCTCATCGACAACGTGCCCGTACCGCCTGACAGTTGATGGGGACGAGGACTCACAAGCACAGAGCATAGCCGGAGCTGAATCGCATCGATGCAAGACGCTATGTCCGCACCTGGGAGACATGCGGACTAAACGCGGACATGGGTCTTGGGCTGGCTTTGACCCTTAACGGTCTATCCGTTCGGGTCACTCGCAACGGCTAAGCCCCGGCGGAACATGCGGAAGGTGTCCAAGGCTGCCTCGACCGCCTGGCGCCCTTCCTCCGAGAATGGCTCGATGCGGTTAAGGGCGGAAAGTAAGGCTTGCCACATAAGCTTCGTCTCCTGCCCATATCCATTGAAGAACGTGGCACCTTTCTCGCCATCGAGACTCAGCGCCGCCGCAATCTCTGGCAGGATTGCCCGAGCGCCTTTGGCCGAACCCTCCAAGACGTAGATGCAGCCAAGGCCAGCAGGGATTGTCTCAAGACGTGGCGCAGGCGGGAGCGAAAGCCTGCGCAACGCTTGCGGCGGGACCCCAAGTTCCGCGAGGTCCGCCGCAAGCAGCCTCGACCGGTAAGGTGAGGGATAGGCAAAGCCGAGCGGTGTGAAGTTCAAGGCTTGCAATGCTATTTCGGCCGAGACATGCAGGCCGAAGAGGCGCACGAGATGGTCGATATAGCTCGCCCTTGTGCGAATCCGCTCGTCGATCTTGACGGCAAGCTCAAGTTCCGCATGCAGCGGCCGAGTGGCCGCGCGGAGTCGCCCGTGCAAATTCCCCTCGGACGCGGGCATGGCGTTCCTGTTGGCCACTCCTTGCATTGGTCACCAATTTCTCACTGCACCAATCTCCGTAAAAACATCGCTAATGAAATAGCGCGTCTTAAGGAAGTTGGGCGAAGATTTCAGAGGCAGAACCGAGAGTCTTAAAAATGACCGAGAAAGTGGGGCATCAATGCCCGATCGACAAACGCTGGACCTGACGACGTGCGAGCGCGAGCCGATCCATGTGCCGGGCTCCATACAGCCGCACGGACTGCTCCTGGCAGTCGATCAGGCCAACGACTCAATTCTCCAAGCAGCAGGCGAGCCATCCCTGCTCAATCAAGGCGGCTCCTTGCTAGGGGAGACCGTCCAACAGGTTCTCGGCGTCTCCGTTCTTGACCTCCTGCACCAGGCCGAGGCCGTTCTCATTGCCGAGCCCATTTATCTCGGCACCGTCGGGCCGTTTCCTAGGCAAGGAGAACTAACTGTCACCGCCCATCAAGTCGTGGGAGCTGCAATCATCGAGGTTGAACCCTCTGGTCGGCCCGCTTCCGCCGCTGGAACCCTGGCGACTATCCGCTCTGTAACCGAGCGCATCAGTGGAGCATCCGACATGCTCGATGCATGTCGCGTTGCAGCGCGGGAGGCTAGGCGCATCACAGGCTATGACAGAGTCATGATCTACAAGTTCCTTGCAGATAGCTCCGGCTCAGTCATAGCAGAGGAAAAGGATGATCACCTTCCGTCGTTCTTGAACCACCGGTACCCAGCATCTGACATCCCTAAACAAGCGCGCGATCTTTATCGGCGCAACGCGATTCGAATCATTCCAGATGTGGGCTACGTTCCTGCGCCCCTGATGCCAGTGCTTAGCCCCACGACAAACAAGCCTCTGGACATGAGTCACTGCATTTTGCGGAGCGTCTCGCCCGTTCACATCCGCTACCTTCAGAACATGGGCGTTGGTGCATCCATGTCAGTCTCACTCCTCCAGCGTGGTGATTTGTGGGGACTGATCGCCTGTCACAACACAACGGCGAAATTCGTGCCGTATGAGACGCAAGAGATATGCCGGCACCTAGGCCAAATTCTTTCGCAACAAATCCGGGCGCGGGAGGAGAATGATGTCTACCGGAGCGCCCACACCCTAGCTTCGGCTCGCATCAAAGTCCTAAGCGCCCTTACAGACGCGGAAGATCCCGAAGCTATCCTTGTTAATCTCTGTCCGGAACTCCAGACGATCGTTTCATCACATGGCGTAGCCCTTTGTCGGAAGGAAGCGGTGGCCACAGCAGGACATGTTCCTTCCGAGGCTCAGATACGTCAGCTTGCCGCCTGGTTAGTCCCTCGGATGAGAGACTCCGATTTTTTTGCGACCGATTGTCTCTCGGAACAATATGCCGAAGCGTCAGCATTTGCTGCCGAGGCGAGCGGTCTTCTGTCGATAAACCTGCCGGGCGAGGACCCCATACTCCTAATGTGGTTTCGAGCCGAGCAGGTTGAGGAAGTAAAATGGGCAGGGAATCCTCATGAACCGGCAGAGCCAGGATCTAGTCTCGGCGCCCTTAATCCGCGCAAATCCTTCGCTACATGGCGAGAGACAAAACGAGGGAGGTCTCGACCTTGGGAGCCTTCGGACATTGACTCGGTCCAGGTGTTCGCGTCGCGCGCTGCCTTTCTCTTGCAACAACAGAGGGTGCGGAAACTCAACCAATCACTTCGTGAGGCGAATGATAAGCTCTCGAGGTTGGCGACTACTGATGGGCTCACCGGCGTTGCCAACCGTCGAGCCTTCGATGAACGCCTAGAGCAGGAGTGGGCCCGGGCGAGTCGGCTCGGCACGTCGGTGGCATTGCTAATTTTCGATTTGGACTTCTTCAAGCAGTACAACGACCACTTCGGTCACCAGGCGGGCGACGACTGCCTCAGGCGGATCGCGCAGGTGATGAGCGGAGAGCGGCGGTCAGGCGACCTCGCAGCGAGAATTGGCGGCGAGGAGTTTTCTGTTCTCCTTCCTGATACAAGCCTCGAGGGTGCCACTAAAGTGGCGGAAACCATCCGCACCCGTATTGAAGCACTGCACATCGACCATCCGGAAAGCCCGATGGGGATTATGACCGCGAGTTTTGGCGTAGCCGCCCTCAAGCCTGGCCGGGCAGAAAGTGCTCAGGACCTAGTGCAAGCCGCTGATCGCGCGCTCTACGAAGCAAAGCGAAACGGCAGGAATCGGGTGGCGGTGTCTGATCTGCCGAGCGAGGATTAACACCCACTCAAAAGGGAACTTTTGGCGGCGTCGAAGACGCGGTCCCATCTCTCGAGCAGGCCCCTTCTGACATTGGTGCGTGTCCCGCAATTTCTGCTTCTGGTACAGAGCGGAAGTGCCACCCGCCGCGAAGGAAGCCGCTCATGGCGTCAGAGCGGACTCTGGCAAGCCGGCGGCAATGACAAGAATCACCAGTCGATCAGCCGAAGCTCGCGCAGCTCCTCGCGCATACCGGGTAGCATGTCGTCATTGGCGCCTTCCAGCAGGCGCAAATCCGGCGGGGCGTCGGCGGGATCCAGATAGCGCCAGCCTTGAAAGGCGCGACGGGGCTGCGGCCGCGTGGTGACAAGCTCGGGATCGAGCACGATCCCGCAACAGGCCGTGCCGTCGTCCTTGGTGGCGGGTTTGAGTTCCAAGATGCGCTGGCGCACCAGCACGAGGCCTTTGATCACCCAATAGAGCGAGCCGCCGGCGAGGATGTCGTCGTGCCGCCGCGGGGTTTGCCGCGTGCGGTGCCGAAGCTCGGGCGGCTCGCCGGCGGCCGCCAGAGACCGCAACCGCGCCGCCTGCCAATCTCTCAGGTCTTGAACGGTCTCGACGCCGACACAGAGCTTGACGAGATGCACCGTCATCGAAGCCTCAATGCGCCATCTCAATGCGCCATGAAGAGCGGGATGGTCGCTTCCTCGAGCATGGTGAGGGTGACGCCGCCCAGAATGAACTCCCGCCAGCGCGAATGGTGGAACGCGCCCATCACGATCATGTCGGCTTGCTCCTTCTTGGCTTGGGACAGGAGCAGCCGCCCGATATCGCCTTCGCTCGCCGGCACCCGCACGACCTCCACATTAACCCCATGGCGGGTCAGATGCGCCACCATGTCGTCCGTC